>CAZPXA010000055.1:0-1542 GCA_964590695.1 uncultured Candidatus Saccharibacteria bacterium | reverse complement strand
GAATCGAGCGCGCCTCCTGCGCGGGAGCCTCGCTAGCGTCATGGCCGTCGACAAACGCCTCGAAGAACTCCTCGATTTCGTCGTTGCCCAAGGCGGTTCAGACCTCCACCTCTACGCCGGCGGGCCGCCGATGCTGCGCGTGAGCGGTGCCCTCGTTCCCATGCACAAACATCCGGCGCTCACTGCGGAGGACACTGAAGCGATGTTCAAGAGCATCATGCCGCAAGACCGCCTGGATTCGTTTAAGAGCGAGCGCTCCATCGACCTTTCTTATTCCCACAAAGAGACCGAACGTTTCCGCGTAAACGGGTATTACGCCCAAGGGACGATTGCGCTCGCATTCCGGCTCGTACCAAGCGCGATTAGCACCTTTACCGAGTTGAATCTGCCCTCCGTGCTTGAAGTATTCACCCAACGCGAACAGGGTTTCTTCCTCGTCGTGGGGCCGGTGGGGCAGGGGAAATCAACCACGCTTGCCACGATGGTCGACCGCATCAACGATTCCCGCGCGGAGCATATTCTTACCATTGAGGACCCGGTCGAATATCTCTTTACGCCCAAGCGCTCTCTCATCCACCAGCGTGAGGTCCATATCGACACCCCCGACTTCCATACAGCCCTTCAGGCCGCCTTCAGAGAAGACGTGGATGTCATCATGGTCGGCGAGATGCGCGACTATGAGACCATTTCAGCGGCGGTGACCGCCGCCGAGACCGGCCATCTTGTCTTCTCCACTCTCCACACGAACAACGCGGCGCAGACCATCGACCGCATCATCGACATGTTCCCCGCCGAACAGCAATCCCAGGTGCGCGTACAGCTTGCAGGAAGCCTCGCCGGCATCTTCTCCCAGCGGCTTGTCCCGCGCATCTCTGGCGGGCTCATTCCGGCGTGCGAGCTCCTTATCAACAATAACGCCGTGAGCACCCTTATCCGCGAAGCGCGCACGCACGAGATAGGCACGGTCATCCAAACTTCCTCACAGGAGGGCATGATTGACATGGACCGTTCGCTCGCCGAGCTCGTGCGAAGAGGAGAGGTGACGGTTGAACACGCGTTTGAGTATTCGATGGACCCCAAAACTTTCGAACACTACCTCTAGCATGTTGTTTAAGTACCGCGCGATCGATAAAGACGGGCACGAACGCGAGGGGACCATCGAAGCCTCCTCGAGGGAAGTTGCCGTTTCCGCGCTCCAGCGGCGCGACCTTGTCATCTCGGCAATTGAATCCGCAGAAAAACGCTCACTGCTCACATTGCATATCTCGTTCTTCGGTCGAGTGTCCAGCAAAGATATCGTCATTCTCTCGCGCCAGATAGCGACGCTGTTTGAGGCGCAGGTATCGGCGCTCCGCATCTTCCGGCTCCTTGCCTCTGAAGTGGAGAATAAACGGCTTTCGGCGGTCCTCTCTGCCGTCGGGGATGACCTCCAAGGCGGAAGCCCTATCAGCAAGGCACTTTCGCGGCACCCGAAAATATTCACGACATTTTATGTGAACATGGTGCGCGCCGGCGAAGAATCGGGGAAGCTGTCGGCAACTT
>CAZPXA010000054.1:0-1879 GCA_964590695.1 uncultured Candidatus Saccharibacteria bacterium | reverse complement strand
GTGAGGGGTTACTTTTTGTGCTATTGACTTTTTTATTAAGATATGCTATAATTCAGGCACAAAATAAGAAATTCGGGCAAAGCCGTTTTGCGTCAGACAAGGTAACCCCTCACACCTCCGATAAAACTCTTGAAAATATGGTAAAATGGAAGCATGTTAGGCACTGGCCTTCCGCCGGAGGAGGTTGCAAAACGACTCGTCCGGCTGAACAATCTGAAACGGCTCCACACTGCGCAAAAGCATCGCATCGAGAAGTTGGTCTTGGCAAACAAATGCCTGCGCGAGCGGGTGGCTATACTTGAAACTGAAAATCGTACGCTCCGGTCGTCCGTTGACGATCTGAAACTCCAGATGGGGGAATTGAGAGCCATCGTCTTCGGGAAGAAACGGAAACAAGCGGGAAGACGCGACGACGGTTTCCTTCCGACAACACTCCCTTCCTCCGAGCCGCGAACAAAGGAATCATACCATCGCAAGCTCCCGCGCGAGAAAGACATTACAAAAACAGAAAACCACTCTATCGATTGCTGCGCCCATTGCGGCGGGGTGTTCGTCGAACGAGAGTTCAAAACATATTTCGAGGAAGATATTCCGCTTCCACAAAAGAAGGTTGTCGTGCGGCATGTCATCGAAAAAGGGTATTGCGAAGCGTGCGGGACATGGGGCGCGGGCGCTCCCATCCCATCGGCCTCCGTCATCCTCGGCCCGAACGTGAAACGGTATGTCTCGTATCTCTCGGTCGTCTGCCGTGAGTCATACAGCCAGATCGAAGATATTTTGAAACAGAGTTATGATTTCGGCATTTCGCAAGGCGAGATCGCGAAGATTTTGGAAAAGGAGGGAAACCGCTTGCGGCCCGATTACGAGCGCTTGAAAGCGAAGATCAGGGGAGAGCCGTCAATCCATCTCGATGAGACGGGATGGAATATCCTTACGAACAAAGGCGAGCGGGGCTTCGCCTGGACGATGGTCGGCGGGTTATCCAAAGACGCGGTCTTCACGCTTGGCAAAAACCGTGGCAAAGGCAACGCGCGAAGTCTCATTGACGATTCAAAGGCGGTTCGTGTTACGGACGATTATGCCGTGTACCGCGATCTTGCCGGCGATCATCAGCTTTGCCTGGCCCACATCCTACGGAAACTCCGCGACCTCGCTGCTTCAGACACGCTCCCCAAGAAATCACGCGCGCATTGCTTGCGCGCCTACGAAACCTTCGCCGCGATTTACACTGACACCGAACAGGCGAGGGTGACATCCGATCCGCTCAGCGCGCGTGACGCGCTCCACGAACGGTTGCAGCGGTTCGTCGCTCCCCACCCCCGCGATCCGTTGAAACTCGCCCGTGTAAAAGCGCAGGTTGGGGAGCGTTCAGAAAATTATCTCACCTGCTTGAAACATCCTGATGTCGCATCCAATAACAATGCCGCCGAGCGCTCATTGCGGCACCTCGTATTGAAGCGCAGGGTGTCGTTCGGCTCCCTTTGCGAGCGGACCGCCGAAACGATGGCTATTCTGCTTTCCGTGCTTTTGTCATACCGGCGAAGAGGCACTCTGCGGAATTATCTGACAGGGGTGTGAGGGGTTACCTTGTCTGACGCAAAACGGCTTTGCCCGCATTTCTTATTCTGTGCCTGAATTATAGCATATTCTAATAAAAAAGTCAATAGAGCAAAGAGCCCTTGTTTTATAAGGGATTTTAAGGAGGCGGCGACTAGCGGTTATGCCCGAAACAGTCCTAATATCTTTTGGAGATCATCCGGAAGGCCGACTTCAAGGCGAAGTCGTCTTTTGTCCGAAAGCGAGAACTCAAGGGATTCGGCGTGGAGAAAGTGGCGATTGAGTCCGGGACGAATGTTGTTTTTCCCTCCGTCGAGCGTGT
>CAZPXA010000053.1:0-1913 GCA_964590695.1 uncultured Candidatus Saccharibacteria bacterium | reverse complement strand
CTAAAAAGGAGATGTTCCATCGACAGCTTCCGCTACCGATGCCTTGTTACGACTTAGTCCTTGTTACCGAGCTTACCGTGATCCGGCTTAAAGCCAGCCTTCGGGTACTCCCGGCTCCCCTGACTTGACGGGCGGTATCAGGATCAACGTTTTCGTTGTCCTACACCACCGGGCGAACGGTTTTCCCGTACCCTGGCGGTTTTCAGGCCTTTTTTCTTTCCATATTTGCGGTATTTTTCCCGCAGTTTCTGTATCTTCTGGAATCCGGCATCAGTGAGATGCTCTTTTCGGCGAAACATAAGAACAATCTCGCGAAATATGCGATATACTTCGCGCTTCTTCGCCTGTAATGGCGTGCGGTCGAAAAAAGGGATGAGATATCGCTCCATATCTTTGGTGCTGCCAATCTTATAGGTTACGTGCGGGTACCACCCATACCGGTCGTACGACGCATCGTAAATCTTTCCGCATCCGATTGTTTTCATGATGCGGTGAAGGATTTCATAATCGTCGGCGCGAAGCTCAATGCTGAATTGGACTCTAACTTCAATGCCGCGCTTGAGCGTTTTATGACGCCCAAATCCAACGACAAACGAACCTTCGCCGTCAACAAAACCGGCAACATATTGAGGATGAAGCAATTCTGCCTGAATTTGCTCCTTGGTGAGCGGCGCGCGGAGTCGCGGATTGCGACGCGCGATAACCGGCTCACTACTATGAGCGCTGCTGACTTCTTGCATGGTTTCAGTTTGGGTTACCCCTGACCTTATCTCGAGTATAGCAATACTACGAGAGCCATTCAAGATCTCCCATGGTAACCTTAGTCGCTCTTTCCGTATATCTCGATATCACTACACAAAGCACGCCTTCTTGCACAGAAGGATTCTCCACGTACTCGCAGGATTTCCTGCGTGCTTTGCCACAATCTGATATTCAAGCTATATGGGGCTACTTTTGCCCTTCGGTTGCCGCCTCACGGCGCACAACCCGCAATTTCGCTTCGGAATACTGTGCTTCTTCCGGCCCGATTGGTTACGGGCTAGCTTCTAAGATCGCATGGCGATCCGAGTACAAAGTTCGAGAACGTATTCACCGCGGCATAGCTGATCCGCGATTACTAGCGATTCCTACTTCATGGGGTCGAGTTGCAGACCCCAATCTGAACTGGGGCGCTTTTTGGTGCGATTGGCTCCGCCTTTCGGCTTGGCAACGCATTGTAAGCGCCATTGTTCCACGTGTGTAGCCCAGGGCATCAAAGGGCCACGCTGACCTCGCGTCATCCCCGCCTTCCTCCCCGCTCTTTGCGCGCAAGCGCAAAGAGCGAGCTACCAGCATCCAGCTAATAGCTACCAGCCATCGGAGATTTTACAAATCAATTCCCAATTACTGGAAGCCAGAAGCTGGTAGCCGGAAGCTACACTCTTTGCTAACTTTGTGAGCAAAGAGCGGGGCAGTCTCGTGTGACACTTGTAACACACGATAGGGGTTGCGTTCGTTACTCCACTGAAGGAAACAATTCACATCACGAACTGACGAGGGCCGTGCAACACCTGTGACAACGTCCTTGTAGAGGCTCCGGCTTTCACCGGAGTTTCGTTGCCATTTCAAGCCCTGGTGAGGTTCCTCGGTTGTCGTCGAATTGAACCACATGGACCACCGCTTGTGCGAACTCCCGTCTATTCCTTTGAGTTTTAGCCTTGCGGCCGTACTTCCCAGGCGGCAGACTTAACGCGTAAGCTTGGCCACGGAAAGGGTCGATACTTCCCACGGCTAGTCTGCATCGTTTAGGGCGTGGACTACTGGGGTATCTAATCCCATTCGCTCCCCACGCTTTCGTCTCATGAGCGTCAGGATACGTCCAGCAAACCGCCTTCGCCTCTGGTGTTCCGGTGGATATCAACGGATTTCACCCC
>CAZPXA010000052.1:0-2067 GCA_964590695.1 uncultured Candidatus Saccharibacteria bacterium | reverse complement strand
ACGAGTGCGATGACGAGCAGTGCTGCGAGCCCCATTGGAAGAGGTTTATTGCTCATGGCATTAATTGTCGCCGGTCGCCGTAACGCGATAGCGACTGACAGTATTCAGAAATAACGCGCCTGGCGTGCCTTCAGGGAGCGTAATGTCGGCGGCGGCGTACACACTGCTGATGGCGGCGAAAGTTTGAACGAGAGACTGGTCCAACTGCACATACTGTTCGAGAGCGAGCATTGCCGCCAAGGGGTCGGTGTTCACGCGGGCGAAGTCGCTCGCGATGCCGCTTGCGCGCATAAGCGCATTTATGAGCGCGAGGCCGCCGGCCGCGAGTTCGCTCGGCACAGGAAGCGCGGCAAGCCCGACGGCGGTGTCCCGATACATCTTCGCGAGCGAAGCGAGATGGGAGAGGGCGTTGCCGTCATTTCTCTCGACCGCGTCTTGCAGATAGAAAATTTCGTTTTTTGTCGCATCGCTCGTTTTTTTATTTTTCACTATCACCGCCTCCGCGCTTGCCGCAAACGCCTTAAGCGCGTCCGCGCCGGAGCCTTGAACGATGAGTTCGTTCGCAGATTTATAATCGGGGGCGGTGCCGATAAGCGACGAGAGAGAGATGAGCGCTTGGCCGGCGAGAGTTTCCACTTGGTTCGTAGAGAGTTCTGTGTTGCCGTTGGCTTGCTTCGCGCTCAGGTAGAGCGTGAAGAAACTTCTTGCAAACGCTTCAGTGAGCGTGCCTTCTGCCGGCACCGGCGGAAGCGAGGGGTCAACGATGACGGGCTCGCCGGAGGAGGTCGCGACCCGCATATCGGCAATCGCCTTGGGCACGATGAGCCCGCGCGCGACCGCTTCCCCGTTGGTCATGCCGAGGTTGAAGTAGTCGGCAGTGGCGCTCTCAAGGGGAATGCCGTAGAGCACGTTTTGCCAGTCGGGTAAGCCGTCATTGTTTGAATCCCTCGTCGCGAGCGCTTGGAGAAGCGCGGCCTCGGTTGATGCCTGCGCAATAGGCGGCGATTCTATACCCTTCGCGAGCATGTACGCGCCAACGACGAGTACGGCCGAGAAAAGCGCCGCGGCAAGCACTCGCCAGTTCAGAGATACTGTCTCCCCCATCACCCTAAAGTATACCCAGCACCAACCGTTTCTTATAGGGGCTCTTGGGTATAAGACTGCTACTATATGTGCATGCGCGCCTTGTTTTTTCCCCTCGTAGCGGTTGCTCTCGTACTCTCGTATGGAATCCCTGCAGATGCACAAACGAGCGTGTTTACCGGGAATCTCTCGTTCGGCTCCCGGGGGATGCAGGTTACCGCGCTCCAGCAGGTATTGAACCGAGACCCCGATACGCGCGTCGCAAGCATAGGCCCCGGCTCTCCAGGAAACGAGACAAATTATTTTGGGTTACTTACGAAAGCGGCGGTTGTGCGTTTTCAAGAGAAGTATGCAAGTGAAATCCTGGCACCCGCCGGTCTCACGCGGGGTAACGGCTATGTCGGCGCATACACAAGAGCGGAGCTTAATGCCCTTTCTACGCTCGCAGTGAATACGACTTCCCCGGTCGCAACAACCACTGCCACTTCGACTCCAGGCAACACATCAGCAGAGTATCTGGTAAAGGAAAGTGAAAAAATTGATATCTATGTCGGAGACAAATTATTGGCGAATGTACAAAACGGGATATACGCCGCGATGAATGCTGGTATTGCCTCTCGTATCGCTTCTCGCAGTATCTCTACCAGCACGGCCCCGATTGCATTACCTCCAGTGAAATTAGGAGATATTCCAAACATCATAATTGGAACGCCGTCGCCCAGATTGGGAACCCCCGGCATGTATATCTCTATTAAGGGTACCGGTATCACCGCCGAAAGCGCTGTCTATTTCGGGAGCGAGTATGTCGTCCGTAAAGTAAGCAAAAGTTCTGCAGACAATTTTATATTCGTTGTCCCCCCTATCCCGCCCGGACGCTACGATATCGCAGTGAAAGCGGGTGGTAACATCTCGAACACTACATCCTTTGTCATCACCGACCCGAGGAACCCGGCAGTACATATACAAAGTGTCTCCCCCACAACC
>CAZPXA010000051.1:0-2768 GCA_964590695.1 uncultured Candidatus Saccharibacteria bacterium | reverse complement strand
AGACCAAGCTTGGCAATAACCTGCCTCGTGCTCGTAGAAGTCTTTACGGCCTCTCTAAGTTGTAAAAGTGTCCAAGACCGGTGTCGATCCATTGGCTAAGTATATACGAAGGGTAGAGCTGTCTTTATGCTTATTCACAAGAGTCTACCATTCCGCCACCTCGGCAAGATTCTCGCACCACCTCTTTTTACCACGGTTTATTTGACTTTCATAAGGCGATGGATATATTTGTACGCAGGCGACTTCTTGGGAGGAGAAAATGCAAGAAGAAAGAAAGCAGGAAAGCCTCAAGCGGGCTCGGGCGGTAAACGGCATCGTGCAGTGTCCCACTGCGAGTCAACGAAATCGCCTTATCCGCGAGGATACATCCAGAACGCAAAGGGTCAGTTAGTGCGCAAGTATCAGTGCGCGAATTCCTTCTGCGAGAAGTTATTTACCGCTTGAGCAAGGCCGTCCTTCGGGACGGCCTGTTGTTTTTATAGTGGAGGCCCGAGAGGGATTCGCACCCTCGCATAACGGTTTTGCAGACCGTCGCGTTGCTTCTTCGCCACCGGGCCGTCATCGAATAATACTAACTTTTCGGAAGTTCGCCCATCCCTTCTCCGTTATCAAGGAGAAAGTCGATGCGCGGGAGGCGCAGATGCGCGTGCTGTTTCAGATAATCCGAAAATGCTTTACGTTGCCGCGCGAGGAAGTCGAGCGCCGCACGCGCTTTTTCGATAGGGAAGACAGTCACGAAAACATTGATGCGTTCACCATTCGCCGCGCTCTCCGCGCGGACAACGGTGATAAGGGATGTATCATCGGCTTCGCGCGTGATAAACTGCGCCGCCTCGCGCGCGACTATTTCAGCCGCCCGTCCACTCTGGTGATTATTGGCGGTTGGCCGCATACGATTACATCTGTTCAATGGCGAAGGCGACGAGCTCGTCGCCGTAAGCCGCGTCAGTGCGCGCCAGTACCTCAATACCGAGGTCGCCCTCAATTTTTATCTCCTTCACATCCACACGCGCCTGTTGAAGATTCCCGATGCTGCCACGCGCGACTTCCACTCCCTTCCGCACTATCTTGATGCGATTTCCTACAGCGAGGACGCCGGATATATAACGCGCGCCGAGCACCTGTTTCTTCGCGCTTGAGGAGAATACTTTTAACACGCTTGCGCGCCCGAGCTCTTTCTCGGTCGCGACGCTCGGCACGCGCGCCTCAAGAAGCTTGGCAACTTTTGCTGAAAGCTCATAAATAACAGAAAAAGTTTTTATGGGTACGGCGTCTCGGTCGGCAAGGTCGCGGGCGATGGCATCCGTACCTACATTGAACGCAATGATGGTGGCGCCTGAAGCGTGTGCAATTTTTACATCGCTTTCAGAAACATCGCCGACGCCTGACGCGACGATACGGACCTTTGCCCGCTCGCGAGTTGTCCTCACGAGTTCATGTTCAATCGCATCGATGGAACCCGCGACATCCGCTTTCACCACAAGCGGAAGTTCCGCGACGCCTTCGACCGCCGCAGCGCGCTCCGACACTTTAACCCCGCCAGCCGTTGGATGCTTTGTAAGCGTTTCTGCCTCTTTTTTCGTTTCCACGATGACAAAAAGCGAGCCAGCCGCAGGCAATGTGCTGAATCCAGAAATGCGTACCGGCTCCGAGGGTCCCGCGCACTCCATCCGCTTGCCGCGGAAATCCTCAATAAAGCGTATTGGGGCGTATGTGTTGCCTGCGACGACGAAACCATCGAGTGTGAGCGTGCCGTTCTTCACAATGAGCGTCGCCGACGCGCCGCGCTTCGGGTCTTGCATTGACTCAAGCACGAAGCCGGTCGCGCTCATCGAGGGATCGGCGGTGAGCTCCAATAAGTCAGCCGCAAGCAGGACGAGGTCCAAAAGCTCTAGAATGCCTTCGCCGGTCTTTGAGGACACAAGCGCGTAGGCGACGTCGCCGCCCAGTCCCTCAAGGAAAATCTTATGCTCGAGAAGTGAGTTTTTTGTGTGTTCTATATCCGCGTTACTTTTATCGATTTTAGTAATTGCGACGATGAAAGGAGTACCAGCTTCTTTAATTGCGGCGAGCGCGTCAAGGGTCTGCGGCATCACGCCCTCGTCCGCAGCGACGACGAGGATAGCGATGTCCGCCGCCGCCGCGCCGCGCGCGCGGAGCGCCTTGAACGCCGCGTGCCCGGGCGTGTCAAGGAACGTGACTTGGCGCCCGTTATGGACCGCAATATAAGCGGCGACGTGTTGGGTAATGCCGCCCGCCTCGCCCGCGACGACATTCGCCTTCCGGATGTAATCCAGAAGGGAAGACTTCCCATGGTCTATATGGCCCATCACCGCAATGACGGGCGGCCGTGCTATCCGCGCCATAAGGACTCTATTTCATCACAGAAACTACTTAATTGCAATTTGAAAATAAAAAAACGGCCCGCAAAATAGAGCCGCCTTGCTTTCCGGCGGGGCGGTGGCACCGTAATGCCTCTCGCCGCCCCGCCGTAGCCTCCACTCTTTTTGCCTTGGTAGGGATGCTCACGATTAAGCATCCCCCGCAAAAAGGCGGAAAAACCGAAAAGGACGTACTCCCAGAGACTAGCACACCGAGGTTTATTTGTCAAGTGTCTGAAATACCTGTAAAATCAGCCAATGTTTTGGAAGCGAAGAACTTACCTTGATTTTGCCGCGGGCGTAAGCGGGAACCCGTCGTCGCCGCACGAGGAAGGCCGAAGGTCCCGAGAGCAACTTGAGGGAGCGCGCAGAGAAATTGCTAAACTG
>CAZPXA010000050.1:0-3275 GCA_964590695.1 uncultured Candidatus Saccharibacteria bacterium | reverse complement strand
TATCAGCACGGCGGATACCATCACTTCAGAATTGCAGACCCGAAGTCGCGCGACATCCACAAAGCGAGCGTGCGCGACCGACTCCTCCACCACGCGCTCTACCGCAAGCTTTATCCATTCTTCGACCGCACTTTCATTCCCGATTCGTATTCGTGCCGCCTTGGGAAGGGAGCACACAAAGCAATGAATCGCTTCAGGCATTTTGCACGGCGAGTATCAAAAAACGATACGCGTACCTGCTGGGTGCTCAAATGCGACATACGGAAATTTTTTGCGTCTATCGACCAGCATATCCTATTGGGTATCATCGAGAAATATATTGCCGACAACCGTGTGCGTGCGCTTATCGCTAACATCATCAGCAGTTTCAATTCGGGGACGACTGGAAAGGGCCTACCTCTCGGCAACCTCACGAGCCAGCTTCTGGTCAACATCTACCTGAACGAGTTCGACCAGTTTGTGAAGCATACGCTCAAAGCAAAACACCATGTCCGATACGCTGACGATTTCGTCATACTTTTTGCTAATTACGCGTGGCTCACCTCGCTTCTGCCGCGCATACGAGATTTTCTTCGCGCAAAACTAAGACTCGAACTGCACCCTGACAAAGTATCCACAATCACACTCGCTTCAGGTGTGGATTTTCTCGGCTGGGTACATTTCCCCGACCATCGGGTGCTACGGACGAGCACGAAGCGGCGGATGTTACGAGCGTTTTCAGGAGAGCCGAAACCGGCGACTACCTCGTCGTATCGAGGGATGCTTTCACATGGAAATGCAAACAAGCTCCTGGCTCGAATTCCAAAACCAGCCCAAAAATGATAGAGTGCAGATAATGGCGACGGAAGAAGAGGTAAAAAAGTTGGCGGCGCTGGCACGCATCAAGATAGAAGATGCTGAACTCGCAGCGTTTACGCGCGAGTTCGACGCGATACTCAAGTATGTAGGGCAGTTAGAGAAACTTGAGTTGTCGGAAGGTAAAAAATCGAAACCAGCATTGCGCAATGTGATGCGCGCAGACGATGAGCCGCATGAAGGAGGTATATATATCGAAAAACTTGCGGAGCAGTTTCCTGCGCGCCTGCCTGCGCAGGCAGGCGAGGGCGTATATTTGGAAGTGAAGCAAATCATTTCGCATGAGTAGTCCCTCGACAAATCCTCGGGATCTTCGACCGAATGAAATGACAATTGTGGAAGCCGCGCGCGCTCTGCGCGCGCGGGAGCTCGCGGTGCGCGAGCTCTGGGACGCGTGCGCGGCGGCCGCGCACGCGAAGAATCCGGAGCTAAATGCGTTTCTGGAGATTTTTGACGCTGACGATGCTTCGATAAACTCAGCACAAGCGCGCATTGACGAAAATGACCCATCACTGCTCTGCGGTATCCCGCTCGCGATAAAAGACAATATTTTGATAGACGGGAAGATTGCGAGTGCCGCGAGTAAAATGCTCGGAAATTATCGTGCGACCTATGATGCAACCGTCATCAAAAAACTAAAGGAAGCAGGGGCACTTTTTTTGGGACGCACCAACATGGATGAATTCGCGCTCGGCGGCTCCACCGAGAACTCGGCTTTCGGCGTAACGAAGAATCCGCACGATACGACCCGCGTTGCTGGCGGGACCTCCGGCGGCTCCGCCGCCGCCGTTGCCGCACATCTCTGCATTGCCGCGCTCGGCACCGACACGGGCGGCTCGGTCAGGAACCCGGCGAGCTTCTGTGGCGTCGTCGGAGTGAAGCCGACCTACGGCTCCGTCTCGCGCTCGGGCATCATCGCGGCCGCCTCTTCCTTCGACCAGATCGGTCCGGTTACGAAGACCGTCGAGGACGCGCGCATCCTCTTCGAGACGATTCGCGGCCGCGACCCGCTCGACGCAACTACTATTCCAGAAAATCTATACGACATGCCGGCGCTTCCGAAGCGTTTTCGCGTAGGAGTGTTGCGCGCGCTCATCTCGAGAGAAGGCATTGATGCAGATACGCGCGCCGCATTTGATGACGCACTCAAGAAGCTTGAACGCGCCGGCCATACGCTCGTCGATATCGATATTCCACTTGCGGAGCCGGCACTCGCCGCGTACTACATCATTAATTTTGCAGAGGTTTCGACCAATCTCGCGCGCTACGACGGAATGCGCTACGGTCACGCGGCGCGCGGGGAAACGCTCCTTGATGATTATGTTCTCTCGCGGACGGAGGGCTTCGGGAGAGAAGCGCGCCGCCGGATTCTCCTTGGCACTTTCGTCCTCTCCTCGGGCTACATTGACGCGTATTACCACAAGGCAGATGGGGCGCGCGTGGCGCTTCGCCGCGAATTTGAAAAAGCATTTGAATCGGTGGATATTATTGCGACGCCAACGATGCCGACGCCGGCTTTCAAAATCGGCGAGAAGAGCGACCCGCTCTCAATGTATCTGGAGGACATTTTTACCGTGACGGCGAACTTGACTGGCATGCCGGCACTCTCCGTCCCGATGGGCGAGGTTAATCATGGTGGAAATCCGCCAGCCGGCGGACTTCCCGTCGGCATCCACTTTACCGCGCCGCATCAGGCAGAGGAATTGCTCTTTGCGGCAGGTATCGCGGGGGAGAATACGCAGAAGGCTTGATTTTTTCCTTTATACTAGGCGCATATGCTGCCGGGACTGCAGGCAAACACCGAATACTTCTTCCGCCTGCTCTACGAATGCCTGCGCGGCGCCTGTTACGGCTCAATAGAAGGGGTCTCCTCGTTTCTCGCCCACGTATGGCTCTGGATTATCTTCATTGGCTACGCGCTTTCGGTCTTCGGGCTCTTCGTCATCATCTACGCGACCGTGCGCCTCTTCGAACTGCGCAAGCGCGAGGAGGAATTCTACAGCACGCTTATTGTGCCGTCGGAGGGGAAGGACGCTCTGCATCCGCGCTGGGAGCACATCCAATCCCTCCTTGAGAGCCCGAGCCCGAGCGAGTGGCGGGAGGCGATTATTGAAGCCGACATCATGCTCGACGATGTGCTCGCCAAGAAGGGGTATGTGGGCGATGGCGTTGGGGAGAAGTTGAAGAGCGCCGACAAAGAGAGACTCGCGACGCTCCAGAACGCGTGGGAGGCGCACAAAGTGCGCAATCTCATCGCGCATCAGGGCTCCACCTTCGACCTCTCCGAGACCCTCGCGGGCCGCACCATCGCGCACTATGAAGCGGTCTTTAGGGAATTAAAGGTTCTATAGGTTGCGGTTTTTTGAAAAGGTTCGTTTACGATGACAATTTGCGCAGACCAATTCACATTTCTTTATCTC
>CAZPXA010000049.1:0-3489 GCA_964590695.1 uncultured Candidatus Saccharibacteria bacterium | reverse complement strand
GAACGTCCGCGGTAACTATAACCGTGTTAAAGTAGTGGAATTTCCCGTTTAGCGCTTGCAGGTGCAGGCGATAAGCGGTTTGCTGCTTTAACTGAAAATCTGGCTATATGCGGGAAAGTCTCGAGAGCCGTGAGTGCGACACAGTAGTTCCTGTAGCCATCTGGCATGGAACAAGCTGGGAGCAAAAATCTCACGGATGAGACAATCCGCAGGAAAGATCCGAAAGGAAATCCTCAGACACTAATACGCCAGACCGACCACATGAATTCTGATGTGGTGGGAAGATAGAGTGCGATCTTCATGGCGACATGAAGTTGCTATGCGGGTGATCGCATAGCGCGTAACAGTCATAAGCGAAATTCCTTGGCAGGTAAGAAAGATGCCTGCTCCGGCAGAAACGCCGGAGAAAAATTCGGCTTATAACGGTGGAGCCCGACGCGGTTGCAGTTGCGCAAGAGACTGCGTGAACCGCGGGGTGATACCGTGGGAAGCCGTCAGCCTAACTTTTGCACGCGTACAAGGTAGGCTGGTTGGCCCCGTAACGACTGAACCCGCAAGGGTGAGATAGTCGTGCGAGCGCGTGGTATAATGATAGGAAGCGCTCGATGCTATCATATGCCGACCCTTACCGCAGAGAGAAAAAACATCGGCCAGTATATTTCTGGCTATGTTGACGGAGAAGGATGCTTCTCGATCCCCATCCGGCCGCGACCATCGTTGCGGATCGGGTGGGAAGTGCGGCCGAGCTTTTCGGTCGCACAGAATCGAGAACGGAAAGAGATTTTGGAGTTGATGCGTCAATATTTTGGCTGCGGCGCGATCCGCGCGCATCAAGGCGATAATACTCTCAAATTCGAAACGCGGAGCATCCGCGATATCGCCGCCAAAATCATCCCGCACTTCAAAGAGCATCCGCTGCTCTCCGGCAAGCAGAAAGACTTCGAGTACTTTCGTAGAGCGTGCCAGATCATTGCAGCGCAAAAACATTTTGGCAAAAGTGGCGTCGCCGCGATTGTTCAATTGGCGAGGCGCATGAATCGATCAGGGAAACGCGACTCTATGTCCGAAGTCATCCTGCGATCTCTCGGAAGGTGAAGATATAGTCTATGCCACCAGGAATGGTGGACAACATGAAGTTCTGTCCCGCATGAAAGGCGTAACGACTGGGGGACTGTCTCAACGAGGAGCCCGGTGAAAATGCAATGCCGGTGAAGACGCCGGCTGCCTGCAACTAGACGAAAAGACCCCGGGAGCTTTACTATAGCTTGGCATTGGCCATGTGTTGAACATGCGTAGCATAGATGGGAGGCGTTGAAGGCTGGATTTCGGTTCAGCTGGAGCCGACAGTGAAATACCATTCTTGTTCGATGCTTGGTCTAACCGGATCCGCAAAACGGATTTGGGACCGTGCCTGGTGGGTAGTTTGAGTGGGGCGCTCTCCTCCCAAAAGGTAACGGAGGAGCTTATCAAGGTCGGCTAGCTCCGGATGGACATCGGAGCGGTCCTGCAACGGGATAAGCCGGCTTTACTGCAAGGCCAACGCGCCGCGCAGTCGCGAAAGCGGAACGTAGTGAACCGATCGTACATTGTAGAATGGCGAAAGATTACCGGATAAAAGTTACCCCGGGGATAGACCCGAAAAGGGTTGTTGTCCGTTCCCTCTGTAAAGAGGGAAGCAACTTCGGCTTATAACGGTGGAGCCAGAGTCGGTCTTGCCCGCGCGGCGGGTTTTTGGACTCTGGTAATACCGTGGGAAGTTAGAAGGTATTATCACTTCATGCATGAAACTGAGCAAAGACGAACGAGCAGTGCTTTTCGGCACTATCTTGGGCGATGCGTACCTGCAACCAACAGGGAAGCATAACGCTAGGTTGCGCCTGGAGCATACACTGGCCCAGCGCGAATATATGCTTTGGAAGATAGAACGCTTGACCAGTTTGTTCCAAGGCAAACCGAAGACACTGCGGCGTCGTCATCCACTTAGTCACAAGACGTATCAGTACATCCGTCATCAATCGCAATCCTCGCCGTATCTCGGCAGGTTGCGCCGCATTTTCTATCCGCAGGGACAGAAGAAAATTCCCGAAGATCTGTCCCGGTGGTTGATTGCTTCGGCAACATTGGCAGTGTGGTACATGGATGATGGGTACTACTATGAGCGGGATAAGTGCGCGTATCTGTATTTGGGGAGAGTGAGTCGCGCCGAGGCAGAAACTGCCCGCGCAGCTCTCCGAGAGAGATTCGCGCTGGAAAGCAAGGTACTTGATAAACGGCAGAAAGGATTCGCCTTGTATTTCTCTCCGCCACACGTGGTCAGACTGAAACAGGTAGTTGAATCGAACATTGCGCCAGACATGGCGTATAAATTGCCTTCTTAACCCCGTAACGACTTGCTCCAGAACGGAGCGGAGTCAACGATCGCAATTACATCGTTGGCTAACACGCCGACCCCTCCTTCGGGAGGGTGAAGATATAGTCTAATCCGTAAAGGATTGAACAGGCTGGTAGTGCCCAAGAGCCCCTATCGACGGCACTGTTCGGCACCTCGATGTCGGCTCGCCACATCCTGGAGGTGAAGCAGCTTCCAAGGGTTCGGCTGTTCGCCGATTAAAGTGGCACGCGAGCTGGGTTCAGACCGTCGCGAGACAGGTCGGACTCCTATCTGTTGCAGGCGTTGATGATTGAGGAGAGTCGTCCCTAGTAAACAAAAATTGCTACTTCGCGGAGTAATCCGCGATGACAATTCGGCTAATAACGGTGGAATCTCGGTCTCTCTTTCTGGTTGTGGACAACATGAATAGCTTCGGTCCGCTATTCGTGAGATAATTACTTGAGGACCAGAAAGAGAATTGAGACAATACCGTGGGAAGTCGATCGAACACTGAGCTTGCCTACGTCGCTGGCTTTCTTGACGGCGATGGTAGCTTGATGCTCCAAGTGAAAAAGCGGGTCGATGGGAGAGCAAAATCTCGGTTGATGTGCACGATCTGTTTTTACCAAGACAGTCGGCACGAAAAACCACTCCATTGGATTCGAAGCGTCCTGGGCATCGGTTACGTATCGCGTCGGAACGATGGTATGAGCGAGTTACGAATCAATGGATTCGCACAGACAAAGCGTATCCTTACGCAGCTCCTTCCATTTATCCGATTCAAGGAAGCGCAGGCACGGGCCATGCTCAAAGCCGCTAGTATCTTGACCGTCAAACGGCGTGTGCGTTTGACCCGCGCTGAAGCACTGAAAATTGTCGAATATATATTGGCAATTCAACGCGACAATTACGCCACGCGAGGCAAGAAGACCAGAAAAAAGCTGCTCAAAATGTTCGGTTTGACCCCGTAACGACTGGATTCTATCGAGATAACGCGATAGATGAAGATGGCGCAAATGTGGCGCCATAATACGCCGGCCCCTCCTTCGTCAAGGGCTTCGGAGGGTGAAGATATAGTCTACGCTCCGAGTGATCGGAGAATACGTGACGAGAGGACC
>CAZPXA010000048.1:0-3812 GCA_964590695.1 uncultured Candidatus Saccharibacteria bacterium | reverse complement strand
TGCGCTCCACGGCGTTCTCGTAGCCGGCGTAGGTGTGGATGGTATACCAGCGCGCGTCTTCTAGTTTAGGCGCCACTTCATCGCGAATATTTTTTTGCACTGATGGCGCGATGTCGGCCATGCCAATCTCTTCCGGCACTTCTTCCATCAGCACTTTCGGCATATCTCCCGAATCTTGATTCTGCGAGTTGTTCATAAGAAGAAATTATCCGCCGACGACGCGACTCACCGCCGAGCCGAAGAGGTAATCAAAGAAGCCGACAAGAAGCGCGATGGCGACCGCGATGCAGATGACGACGAGCGTGTGCGCGAGCGCCGTCCGGTTGCTCGGCCACACGATGTGGGTGAACTCTTCGCGGACATGTTTCAAATACGTGAGTGGTGAAATCATGGAAGTGGCGGTTTGGTTTATCCAGCGCTAACAGTTAGCGCTGGGTGAAATAAAAAAGCCCTGCGGGCTTTCAATAGTGAGAGCATACTACGATGCTAAAAACACGTCAACTGCCGACCCGCTAGCGGATTTCGTAGGTGATGGAGACGGAGGCGCTGTAGGTGTTTTCGCCGACGGGGATATTCGGCGTCTCGGCTTTAGCAAAAGCCATGTCGCCCCCCATGCCGTAGGCTATTGGGTAGGGATAGCCGCCCGAAGATTCGCTGAAGTTCACTACCTTCCCGAGGCGCACGCCGAGTTGGTCGGCAAGCAGTTTTGCCTGCGCCTTCGCCTTAGTGATGGCGTCGGCGCGAGCGGCGTCATATCCGGCGGTTGAGTCATCGAGCGCGAAGGCGGGGCCGTTTACATTTTGCACTTCCAATGTGCCGAGTCCGCCGATGAGCGCGCCGACATTCTTGAGATCGCGCACCGTTACTTGGATTGCTTCTGACACCTGGTAGCCAATAACTTTTGGCGCACTGCTGTAGGTGGGGCATAACGCTCCGGGCTGGCACGGGTTCGGATACGAGTATTGTGGGGAAATGTTGTAGGAGATTGTCTTCACATCTTTGTCGGCAATGCCCTGCGCCTTCGCATATTCAAGCGCGGCATTCGCTTGCTTAGTGGTCTTCTCCTGCGCGTCTGCGACGGTTGTTGCGGTATTTTCGACGGTGAAAGAAACGCGCGCGACGTCCGGCGGCAAGGTCGCCTGACCGGAGCCCTGCACGGTGATGGTGTCGGTCGCCGGCACTCCCGAGCGGCCGAAGGCTCCCGCGGCGGTTATTGTCTGCGCAAGCAGGAAAAGCGCGAGGATGGAGAGAACGCCGATAAGGGCGATGCGCACACTGCCGTTGTTAAAGAGCTCGGAAAAGGAGTTATTGTTCATACATAAAATCGGTTATGAATAGATAGGGCACAGTATAGCACTGCATAACCTATTGCCCCTGTAGGGTCGTGAGGAGCCGTAGAAGCGCCGCGTGGGCCGGGAGCGTTGAGGAGTTCAGGCCTGGATTAGCCCAATCGGCAACACCCCGGTCAATTGCGTCGAAGCGCAGTACGTCGGTCGGGCGCGCAAGATAGTATGCCGTACTCACCACCCCCTCAAAGCGTTCTATCGAGACGACCGTGAAGCGGTAGTTTCCAAGTGCGGTTGAAGAAAAAGAGGTCGCGCTTACAGGCTTGCCCGAGGCGCCGCCGATGGCCGTTTCTTGAATGGTCGCGAGCGCGGTTGAAGGAGCGCCGATTACGTAACGGCGAATGACGATGCTGCTCGTGATATCCGCCGTGGAAGAATCCATTTCATACGCGGCGACGCTTGCCGCATCGGGAACTTCGGCGGGAACAAAACCGGCTGGTATCGCAAAAGTGATGCCAACGTCTGGAAACGAGACATTTGGCGGCGGGCAGGCGGGAAATGCGCAGGAGCTTCCGGTGCGCCCGACCGAGGTTCCGTCCGGGCATACGAGCGCGTCAAGCGGGCAGGCGACCCGCTGTAGGGGGCGCTCGAGGGCGTTTCGGTATACGAGCCCGCCAATGCCGAGCACAACGACGGTCACGATGCCGAGAAAAAGTAGTGGAAGGCCTTTCATGCATTCATAGTATCACGCGCCTCTGTAAATCGCTGGGGCGGTTATCGGGAATTGAACCCGAATTGAGAGCTCCACAAGCTCCAGTGTTAACCGTTACACCATAACCGCCATGCTTCGCACGAGCCTGCCTGCCGGCAGGCAGGTTTTTTATAGCATGAAAGAGGGGGGCGTGCGCGCCGCGGAGCGGCGCGCTAGTAATGCGGTGTTTCTTCTGTAACGCCGGCAAGATGGTTCGCGAGGCGTGCAAGCGCGAAGAAGAGCGAGGAGAGACGGTTTAGGTAGGCCATCGTCTCTTGGGAGAGTTCGCGCAGGCCCGCCTCCTTGACCACGATAACGCGCCGCTCGGCTCTGCGCGCGAGGGTCCGCGCGACATCGAGGAGCGCGGAGAGCTCTGTGCCACCGGCGATGGAAAATCCTTTAAGGGGCGGGATTTCTTTTTCGATATCGTTCACCCATTTCTCGACACTTTTCACCGCGCGCTCCCCCACTCTCTTATCAGCGCCCGCAACTTCCGCTTGAACAATAAAGAGTGTCTCTTGTACCTCGCGAAGAACGCTTGCGATGCGTTTGTTTTCTATACTGCGCATCTTCACGAACCCGAGAAACGCATTCAACTCGTCGAGTGCGCCAAGCGCTTCCGGCAATTCAGACGATTTCGATATCCGCTGCTGATTACAGCCAAACGCGGTTGTTGTTCCTCCGTCCCCTTTACCGGTATAGAGCATATGCCAAGTATACAGAGTATTTTTGGAGTTTTAGTTGACAAAAGGGTGGAGGGGTAGAGACTGATAGTGGGTTTTGCACCTTTCGTTTTTCAACCTTTTCTCGGAGACCTCTGGTATGGGCAATCACATTCAAGGGTGCCTGTACCTCACGACAGGTGAAGCATCCGATTGCCACTGCGCGCATGAGGAACGGCACTATTGGTGGCTCGCCGCGCGCTCGCTGGCTTCGGCCATTATTCAGGGCTTTCTTAGCGCTCTCTCCGGTAGTTTGGGAGTCCGAGCTGACGCGGTACATAGCGCCACTGACGGAGCTGAGAACATCGTTTCGGCGATTGTTGCTCGGCAAGCGCGTTTTTCCCCCAATGAAGATGCGGTTCGGTGGTGGGGCGCAGCCGTGAGTACGCTTCTTCTCGTATTCGCCTCGTTCTGGATTGTGAGCGAGACTCTCGAGCGACTGCGTGAGCCGAGGCTCATCGATACCGGTCTCGCGGCCTTTGGTGCGTGCGTTGGATTCTTATTTAACCTCTGGCAGTTTATCGACCATGCGAATGTCCGAGAGGAGCATAAGAATTTGACGCACTGGTTCCAGTGGCTCCACCTCGTCCTCGATATCAGCACGAGTGTGACCGCGGGGCTTGGTGTTCTCTTCGTCATAGCGGGCTTCCCGCTCGGGGACACTATTGCGTCCTTGGCCATCGTCGGAATCATTTGGTTCCTCATTGCTTTGAGGGTGAGGAACAGTTTTAAACCTTAAACATCGCCATTAAACACTGCGGAGGCAGAATGAAATTGAATCTCGAGAAGGGGGAGTGGGTCAGTTTAGCGATTGCCGGTGCGATCGTCGTAAGCTTCGTCTTCGGCGTAGCCGTCTGGATCGCAAACGGAATGCCCATCTGAAAGGGGGTGTGCAGAAAGTCGCCGTTGCGCCCGGCGGCTTTTTCTTTGCAAGAGTCCTAAACCACAACATCCGCAGAAATGCTCAAAGTGATTCCAAGCTATTGAACTCTATTCTGGTGCCCAGGAGAGGATTTGAACCTCCAATCCCTTGCGGGAGCTACCACCTCAAGG
>CAZPXA010000047.1:0-3933 GCA_964590695.1 uncultured Candidatus Saccharibacteria bacterium | reverse complement strand
CCGGTGATAAGGCCAATAGGAATGGGGTGAGCGCGAAAATACGAGACGAATGTGGAAAAATGTTGCTTCGCGAGTATCTCGGTGGGGCAGAGGTAAGCGACCTGGAGCGTTCCTGCGATTCTCCCTTTAGGGAGCGAGGTGGCGACGAGATACGCGGTCGCGGCGGCAACCGCGGTCTTGCCGCTCCCCACATCGCCCTCAAGAAGCCGGAGCATCGGATGGGGTCTTCCGAAATCCTCGACGATGGCGTCGATAGCGCGCATCTGCGCGTTCGTGGCGGGGAAAGGGAAGGACGCGACGAAACCCTTGAGGCGTTCTCGCGCGGAGCGGTCTACCGCCACCGACAACGCTTTTTCCGCGAGTGATGCGCGGCGGCGCTGCTGCATCACCACTTGGAGCGCGAACACTTCTTCAAAGGCGAAGCGCTTACGCGCCACGGTCGCATCGGACGATTTTTTCGGCGCATGGATGAACACAAGCGCGGATGAAAGCGACGGCAGGTTATATCGCGCAAGGATTTCAGGAGGAATCGGGTCTCCGATATATTCATGAGCACGTAACTCAAAAACTTTTTTTAGAGCGTGCAGAAACCAGAGCGATGAAATACCTTGACTCTCTGGATAGATTGGGTAGGGCGTATCGTTCTGGTCTACGCCTCTTACGAAAAGTGAATCGTGCGCTTCATTGGGTGCGACAGATGATTTAGTGATAGTTGGATTCGCAAGATACATTTTCACGCCGACGCCTGCTACGCGCCCGCTCACTTTCGCCGCCATGCCGTCGTGGAGCGTCTTTGCGATATAGGGCTGGCTGAACCAGAGCATCTTTATTTTCCCCGACGCGTCTTCGAGCCACGCCTCGGCTATCGGCCGCCGGCTCTTCCAGGTTTTTCTGATATCGGGTTTGCGTACCGTGCCATAGAGCGTTACTTCAGCGCCTGAAGCGACTCCAGCGATGGTGGACGAAGGCCCCGAACGTTCATAACGTGAGGGAAAATGATACAGGAGGTCCCGAATAGTCCGTATCCCGAGCTTCTTGAGCGCGCGCTTCTGCTCCGGCCGCAGTCGCGCAAAATGTTTATCAATGGCATCTGTGACATCCACCCTTGTAGTATACTAGCCACCCACAGATGAGCACGGAACTTGACCCGCGCGTGGTGAGGGCGGTCGCGCGGTCAGTGCACTAAGGAATTGTCGCCGCAGCCGCAACGACGGTCCCAAATTTGGTTGAATCGATGTGGTCGTGGTATTTCCAACTGCCTTCTTTATTGAACGTGAAAGAAAACGAACTCCCCGGCACGCCCGCAGCACATTCGTCAAACGCCGTTCCGGTTGTGTCCGGACAATGTTGGGCCAGACTCGTACCGCTATAGACGGTGTGTTCTGGGTGCATCGCCGAAGCAACCCACATATTCTTCGCGCTTTGATTCATAAAGGTCACCGTCGCTCCGGCAGGAATAGTAATGCTTGCAGGCGAGAATCCTTGGTCAGTGTACGTGACAGTTACGCCGCTAACTGCAGCATTTTCTGCTACTGTCTCCGGCGCAGTATCATCAACGGTTGGAGTCTGGCTTGTGGCGGTCCCTTCCGGCGCCGGTTCCTTTGTAGGAGTTCTGGAGAACAGATACCAGCCGCCTGCAACAACAATAACCAGAACGATAATAACGCCGATAGGATTCCTGTTCATAAGATTTAGTTTGCGTTAACGTTAAGTTGATACGCTTGAATCATAGCACGCATAGTATATACTCTGCATATGTCTACAACCACCATCATTCTTATAGTGCTCGCAGTCGCCGTGCTCTGGGCCATCATCGCTTATAACCGCCTTATTGCGCTCGTGAACCAAGCAAAAGAAGCGTGGGCCGATATCCAGGTACAGCTAAAGCGCCGGTATGACCTTATTCCGAATCTTGTTGAAACTGTGAAGGGCTATGCCGCGCACGAGTCGAGCGCTTTTGAAAATGTAACAAAAGCGCGCGCCGCCGCGATGGGTGCCACGAGCACCGCAGGTAAAGCACAAGCAGAGAATATACTTTCGGGCGCGCTGAAGTCGCTCTTCGCCGTCTCTGAAGCGTATCCGGACCTCAAGGCGAACCAGAACTTTCTCCAACTCCAAAAAGAGCTCGGGGACACGGAGGACAAGATTCAGGCATCGCGCCGCTTCTACAACACAAGCGTGATGACGCTCAATACCGCAGAGCAGTCGTTCCCCGGCAATCTCATCGCTTCCTCGTTTAACTTCAAACCAATGGACCTCTTCGAACTCGCTTCCTCTGACGCCGCTGCTTCCGAACCCGTGAAGGTGCGGTTCTAATCATGGACATAGAAAAGGCGTCTCGTCGTGCGATGGAGAAAAACGACGAAAAGCGACACGGAATAAGCGAAGAGGAAAAGGAGGATCATACTGACGAACGAACGGCATATACCACCAAATATAGGAAAGATCTTGAAGCACAGATTGTTACAGATGAGCTCACTGGCGCTGCAAGTCTCCTTGGATTCACGAATCGACTTGAACAGTTTATGGGGCTGGCTCGTCGCGAAAAAATACCAGCTTCCTTGGTCTATCTTGACATCGATTACTTCAAAAAAGTGAATGATACCTTCGGTCATCCAGGGGGCGATGCCGTTTTGAAAGAAGTGTGTGCTTTTCTTATGCGGTCAGTTCGAGAAGTAGATGTCGTCGCTCGTATCGGCGGAGAAGAAATTGCAATTCTCTTGGAGGGAACAAGGGCAGAACAAGCGAGAGAGAAAGTGGAGAAACTTCGAGAAGAAATTCAGACATTAGCCTTCAAGAATTATCCAGATTTGAAAGTGACTGCGAGTTTTGGAATCGCTCCACTCAATGGTGCAGAAACACCCGAAGACATACGAGCCCACGCTGACAAAGCTCTCTACGCGGCAAAGCACGGTGGGCGAAATCGAGTTGAGGTATATAGCGGGACATGAACCTCTACGAACAGCGTTCAAGCAATATCCGCCGGACGTGGGCGCTCGTACTCGGGTTCTTGATTGTCGTCATTGCGGTCGGGTACGCGATTTCTTGGTACTATGGCAATCCTGCCATTCTCTATATTGCGGTTTTCATCGCGCTCGCAACCAATTTCTACGCCTATTGGTATTCAGACAAATTAGTGCTTTCGCTCAGTCGCGCCCGCCCGGCGACGCGCGAAGAGTTCTTTGACCTCTATACCGTCACCGAGAATCTCGCGATTACCGCCGGCCTACCGAAACCGAAACTCTATGTGATAGATGACTCGGCGCCAAACGCATTTGCAACCGGCCGCGACGAGAACCATGCGGTCGTCTGCGCGACAACAGGGCTTCTCTCGATGCTCACGCGCCCCGAGCTCGAAGGCGTCATCGCGCACGAGCTCTCGCATATCAAGAATCGCGACATACTCCTTATGACGGTCGCGGTTGTGCTCGCGGGCTTCGTCGCCATCGTCGCCGACATTTTTCTGCGGACTTCGCACTGGGATGGAATCCGAGGCAACAATAAACAGGGGAATGCAATCCTCGTGATTCTTATCATCGTCGGCGTCATCCTTGCGCCGCTTGCCGCAAGACTCATCCAATTTGCCGTCTCGCGGCGTCGGGAGTTTCTCGCAGATGCCTCCGGCGCACTCCTCACACGATATCCAGAAGGCCTCGCCACCGCGCTCAAAAAAATCAGCTCATCCAACATGCCGATGCGCCATGCAAGCCACGCGACCGCACACCTCTTCATTGATGAGCCGTTCGGGAGACCTGAAAACAAGCGCCTCGCGTGGATTGAACGGCTCTTTTCGACGCACCCCCCGGTCCAAGAACGCATCAAGGCGCTCCTTAATCGGCAAGCAGAATAAAATTTTTTCTGATATAACTTCGTATTAAACACCCGAAAGGTTATCTTGAGAAAAGACGTATTATAGAGCAGTATGAGAATAAT
>CAZPXA010000046.1:0-4321 GCA_964590695.1 uncultured Candidatus Saccharibacteria bacterium | reverse complement strand
GGACGCTGCATAGATGCTGAGTGTTGGTTTGTCTGCGTGAGCCCCTGGAGGCAGTATTCACTCGACTTCCCTTCCTTTCTTTTTACGACGATTCTGCGCGCATCGACCTGCGTTACTTCGCCCGATTCAGCCGCGAGCACGAGGCGGCCGGTCGAGCGGGCGGCATGTGTCTCGATGCCGGTAGCGACAAGCGGAGCTTCCGGAATAAGGACCGGCGTCGCCTGCTTTTGCATGTTTGAACCCATTAGGGCGCGGTTCGCGTCGTCGTGGTCTACAAAAGGAATCATGGAAGTTGCGATGGAGAACATTTGGTAGGTCGAGGCATCTATGAGCGTGATAGCCGAGCGCGGGACGATGACTGGTTCGCCCGCGTGGCGCGCTCCAACGAAGTCGGGGGCAATATCGCCCCGCTCATCAAGTTTTGTCGCGCCGTGCGCAATCATCTCGAACTCTTCATCAAGCGCATTGAGGTACACAATCTCACCGGTCACCTTGCCCCTCCGCACGCGGACATAGGGAGTTTCAACAACGCCGAAGTCGTTGGTACGCGCGTGGGTCGCGAGCCGGAGGATGAGGCCGATATTCTGCCCTTCTGGCGTGTGGATGGGACAGAGGCGCCCGTAATGAGAAGGGTGGACGTCGCGCACCTCGAAGCCCGCTCTTTCGCGAGTGAGCCCGCCGGGGCCGAGCGCGGAGAGCGTCCGCATATTCTCCAGTTCCGCGAGAATATTTTGCTGGTCCATAAACTGCGAGAGCTGATTGGCGGTGAAAAATTCGTGCACGGACGCATGGAAGGGACGCGGATTCATAAGCGCCATCGGGAGCGTCGTCTCGCTCTCGATGGTCGACATCCGGTCCTGGATATTGCGCTTCATGCGGCTCATGCCGACCCGCATGCGCGCCTGCAGGAGCTCGCCAACGAAGCGCACGCGGCGAAAGCCGAGGTGGTCGATGTCGTCTGGGCGCGCCGCGGGGTCGGCATTAAGCTTCGTGATTTCTGAAATGATGTGCACGAAGTCCGAGAGCGAGAGCGTGCGCTTTTCGAGCGCCTTGTCCGTAGTGGGGAGGCCAAAGCGCGTATTGAGGCGGTGGCGGCCGACCTTTCCGACGTCGTAGCGCTCGGTCGAGAAGAGGGACTGCACGAAGTTCTTGGCGTTCTCCGGCGTTGCGAGATCGCCATCGCGCATGCGGCGGTGGATTTCAATGTAAGCTTCCTCTACGGATTTCGCCTCGTCGTGCGCAAGCGTTGCTTTGATGGCCGCAAGCGCGAGTAGGTTCTTCGCGAAGTGCTTGGTTACAGCCTCGCCGAGCCCGCCGCCAAAAACAGTGAGGAGCTGGGTGATAGGGAACTTGCGCTTCCGGTCAATCTTCACAAAAATGGCGCCATCCGCCTCCGAGTCAATCTCTATCCACACGCCCCGAAGCGGAATTATCTTCGCGCCGAAGAATGCCTTGCCGCGCAGGAGCTCGGAGACGAAGAATGCGCCGAAGCTTCGCGCGAGCTGTGGGACGATGGCGCGCTCAACACCCGAGACGATAAACGAGCCGTGCGGCGTCATCATCGGCATGTCGGTCAGGAAAATCTCCTGCGACTTCTCCGAGCCGAATGTCTTGTTAATGAGCTTGACGGTCGCTTTTATCGGTGCCTCGTATGTGCGCATGTTCTCGCGTGCGAATATTTCGTCATACTTCGGCTCGCCGATTTCAAAACTTTCGAATTCAAGCTTGAACTTCTTCCCCGAGTAATCGGTGATAGGCGAGAACTCCTTAAAGAGTTCGGCGAAGCCGTCCTTAAGGAGCCAATTAAATGAATTACGCTGGTGGCCGACGAGGTCGGGAAACGGAACCGAGGGAGCACGATACGCACCGAAGGTCTTCTGGGCGAGGGTCTTACGCATGTCGCGGTGGTAATGATTAATAAAACATATAAAAACGAACGCACGAAGCGATTCCGCTATCGATTTCGCGTTTATTCGGCTCCCGTATGTGTTACCCGCCCTCCAAAACTCACTCGTATCTTGTATTCCCAATGTATCAGGGTCTCTAAATTTGCGCAACCCCTCTGGGGATAATGATAAAATAGAAAAAGTGCGAGCCCAAAGTGAAATTAAATTCCGCATTGGGCTCACGCCGAAAACTGTACAATGTGGTGAAGTCTTCAGTTGATTTGAAGTGGGCGGATTGAGAGAAATGGACCACGACGGTAATCACTGAGTGTGAACTTGTGTCTGTCTTCCAACGCTTTCCCGTGCAGGGTTCCGGGTATATTGTATGCCCGCATTGCCTCGTCAACATCCGCATATGGTCCCGTTGTCTTCAGGACGTTTCCGAGTGAATCGGTTACCACTGCAATGTACATACTGTCTCCTTGTCAGAGAACGCATGATTTAGGCCCAAACCACAATGAAATACTAACTTTTCTTGCGCCATTTGTCAATGTTGGCGTGGTGGCCGGTTTGGAGAATCAGTATGTTCCATAAGTCTAATGGTCGTTTACAATATGGAACACTGTCGTCCTTATTTTGGTCCTATAGGGCAATTATTGGGATGGAGAAATATCCTTATCTTTAACGGTCGGAAATAATAAGGATATTTTTAGGAAACGAAGCGGGATGAAAATACACTGATGAGGGAGTTGAGGGAGGATTGGAAAGAAGTGAGAGTCTCGGGTGTTGCACGGGCGAGGGCGAGGGCGCGGAGCATGAGGAGCCCTTCTTCATATGCCTCGGGGCGCTCGGTTTTGCGTAATTCCTCAAGCGTGCGATACGCGCGCGCAAGCGAATCGTTGTAACGGACCTCATTCCCTTGCTTCGCCGCAGTTATGCATCGGGACACATCGGCGCCAAGGTTTGCAAAATAAAATGCCGCATCGCGGGTCATAAGCCGAGAAATGGGACTGCGAGAGCCGCCACCTTGCGCACTGCCCTGCGCGTCTCCTCGCTGGTAATCACCATACTGCGATTCCCCTGCAGGGGTCGGATGTTGATGAGCGAATCGTATTCAATTGCCGCGTCTCCCCTTTCTTTCGGATACAAGTTAAAACCCCAGAGATTTCTTTGTTCCGAACCCTTTCCAATCAAACGGCTGTTGGCGTCTATGTGCCATTCGCCGCCGAGTGCGACGAGACCCGTTTTAATATCAGCGACTCCTTTGACGAGGTTGTGGTGCCACTCCTCCGCAAGCGCATCAAGCGTCCCCTTATCTACCGGCTTACGAACAATGAGAATCTCCATCCGTTCATTGTACCTGATTTAGCAAAATCACCTACTGGGTTATTTCGTTTTTCTCCACGCATCTATCTTGACGTGATGGCCGGTTTGGAGGACGGCGGGGACATAGTGTAGACACCTGATGTCTATAAACGAAAAGGTCTGGGGATAAAAACAGAACCGTCCTCCAACGGTTCTGCTGGAGGACGGAGACTATTTCAGTCTTTGGAGAAGTTCCTGCATTCCTCCACAAGTCTTTGGATATCAGCCCTGTTAGAGGAGCTGAAGGGCACCACCCTCCGTGCGCCAAACTTCTTTTGGAGGTGCATGAAAGCTTGCGTAACGACTTCTCTCTCGTGGTAACCGCTGATGATTTCGCAAAAATCTTGTAGCGGGAATGTCCACAAATTCACAAGTGACTGCAGACCGAGGTTCTTGAGACGCCTGATAGATTCCTTGTGAACACCAAACTCACACAAGGAATCCAAGAGAAGTTCGTAGTCGTGGTGAGAACCGAGCACAGCGGCATAAAATATTTCGCAGTGCTTCGCCACCGGCAACTTGGGTTCCACCCAACCGAGCGTGCAATCTTTGTAACGCTGCAGAGCAGCAAAAAGCTCCTCCGTCTCGTACCACCGGCGTGCATTTTTGTTTATCAAGTCAACTGCATCCGCCATCAGTGTGGCCAAACGCGCTAACATTTCTTGTCTGGTACTCGCAGACATGTGAATCTCCTCATCAAAGAACTACGGGAATTGCGCTATCAGCGCAACGCTTTGCCTGCTTCGACTCACCGGTTGCGCGGCAAGCTTCACGTTCAGCAGGACTACCAAATATTAAGTATCTTTACGCCACTTGTCAATTTTTGCATGATGCCCCGTACGAAGCACTGTAGGAATTTTATATTTCTTTTTCTTGTATTCAATAGTCTCGGGGCGGGTGTAGACGGCCGAGGAGGCGATGCGACGCTCCTCGACGGAGGCATCTTTGCCGAGAGCGCCCGGCAAGCGGCGCGTGACGGCGTCCACGACGGCGAGCGCTGGCACTTCCCCGCCCGTGTACACGGCTTCTCCAATTGCAAATTCTTTTACTATTGCTAGAGTTTTGAGGAT
>CAZPXA010000045.1:0-4656 GCA_964590695.1 uncultured Candidatus Saccharibacteria bacterium | reverse complement strand
GCGTCGCGCGGGTGCGGTTAGAGTAACGCCCGCCGATTTGCGTGCTCTTGCCGGTAATTTCGCAGGCGCGTGCCATGGTCGGTGCATGGTAGCATAAGATTCTAAACGAGCAAACATGACGATTGCCATCCTCTCGTTCGTTATCTTGATTCTCTCCATCGTCGTCCATGAAGTGGCGCACGGATATGCCGCCAACTCGCTCGGCGACCCAACCGCGCGCCTCGCCGGCCGCCTCACCCTTAACCCGCTCCCGCACATCGACCTCATGGGCTCCATTGTCATCCCCGCCCTCCTCGTTTTCACGGGGTCGCCCATCATGTTCGGGTGGGCGAAGCCTGTTCCGTATAATCCGTATAACCTCAAAAACCAGCGTTTCGGCGAGACGCTAGTCGCTGTCGCGGGGTCGGCGACCAACATACTGCTCGCGGTTATCTTCGGGCTCATCGTGCGTTTTGGTCCCACGCTCGGGTTTGACGCGACCGCGCTATACCTTGCCGCGAGTATCGCGTTTATCAATCTTTTCTTGGGCCTATTTAATCTCATCCCGTTCCCGCCCTTAGACGGCTTCACGGTTTTGCGTACCGTACTCCCGTGGCATCTTTCGAGTGGCCTTTTGCGCCTTGAACAACAAATCCATGGCTCGGGAATGGTCTTTTTGATTCTATTTCTACTTTTCTTTTCGTATGTATTCGCCGGGCCCTTCTTCAATCTCATCCTCTGGCTGTTTAGGCTTCTTACCGGCAGCGCTCCATAACAACATTTCCCCACATTTTTCTTCCACACGACTGTTATACTATGCGTGATGGAATACCAGGTTCCGCAGTTCATCGGGGTTGAAGATAAGATTATCGGACCTTTGACTCTCAAGCAGTTCATTTACCTCGCGGGGGGAAGCGGGCTCTGCGTCATATTTTTCTCCTACCTGCCGCTTATCGTGGCCTTTCTTCTCTCGGCACCCGTCGCGGCGTTTGTGGCGGCGCTCGCGTTTTATAAGATAAACGGCAAGCCGTTCATCGAAATGGTTGAGGCCGGTTTTAATTACTACGTGCACGCAAAACTCTTTCTCTGGAAGCGCGAGGAGATGAAGGTTGTGCAGAGAGAGGCCCCCGCCGCCCCCCACGCGCTTCGCAGTGCACCTAAACTTACTCGGGGGAAACTCACGGAACTCGCGTGGTCGCTCGACATCCAGTCTCCGGCCCCTAGTCTCCAGCCTCCAAAGTAATATGGCGCTCACCTCAAAAAACGCAACGCAGCAGTTTGTTCCGGTCAAAGAAATTCGGAATGGTGTTATCATTCTCAAAGATGGCGGATATCGCGGCGTCCTCATTTGTTCTTCGGTAAATTTCGGGCTGAAGTCCGCCGATGAACAACACGCGATTATTCTCGGCTTCCAAAGCTTTCTCAATACGCTTGATTTCTCCATCCACATCGTCATACATTCCCGAAAGATGGACCTGCGCCCGTACCTCGCCATCCTCGCGGAGAAGGAGCCAGAACAGAGGACCGAGCTCATGCGGGTTCAGTTGCACGAGTACATAGAGTTCGTCCGGTCTTTCACTGACCAGACGAATATTATGACGAAATCTTTCTACGTCATCGTGCCGTATGCGCCGCACTTCTCCGCCGCCAGTACCGTGAGTTTCCTGCAGCGTTTGCCCGGCCTGTCTGCCGGACAGGCAGGCGGCAAGGGAGGCGAAAGCGCTCCAGCGAAAAACGCCACCGACAGTTCCTTTGAAGAAGACCGGGCACAGCTTGAACAGAGGCTCACGCTTGTTGGGAGCGGGCTCGCGAACATCGGCGTTCGCGCGGTCCCGCTTGGCACTGAAGAAGTCATTGAGCTTTTGTACCGGGCCTTTAACCCGGGCGAGCTTGAAAATCCTATAAGGCTAGATAATTAGGCTTTAGGCACTAGGCTCTAGCTAATAACCGCATGGGTAGGAAAGAATACCTGAAGAAGTCGTGGACTAGCCCTAAGGTGACCGATGAAAACTCCCCGACACATGGACGAGGACTTTTTGCGAAGGAACCAATTGCCGCTGGCGAAACTGTCGTCGTTTGGGGCGGGGAGTTCGTAAATGAAGCTAGCGCCCAGAAAGCCAAAGGGGAAGGAAAAGCCGCCCAACAACTTGCCGAAGACATCTGGGATGTATTTGACTACGAAACGAGGCACGATGATTCTAGTTATAACCACAATCACTCATGCGACCCGAATACATGGATGCAGGACGAGGTAACCATAACCACGAGACGCGACATTACACCAGGGGAAGAGCTGACGATTGACTACGCAATGCTCGTTATTGACGACGAGTGGGTTATGCAAGAACTTTGCAAGTGCGGCTCAACACTCTGTCGACATAAAATCACCGGTCTCGATTGGCAGAGAAAAGATTTGCAAGAACGATACCGGGATCACTTTTCGCCATTTATTAACGCTCGGATCGCCAGTGCTAACGCCTAGCGCCTGTCCGAGATCCTATCCCTGCTAGTATTGGAGCATGCAAACATTCCGAGACCTCATCGCCTGGCAAAAAGCGGTCGAACTCGCCAAATTGACGTATATCCTTACGCATCAATTCCCTTCGGAAGAACGCTTTGGACTTGCATCCCAAATGCAACGCGCGGCAGTATCGATACCTTCGAATATCGCAGAAGGAAAGTTGCGCGGGTCTTCAAAAGAATTCATCCATTTCCTGCGTATTGCCTTTGGCTCCGGTGGAGAGCTGGAAACTCAAATAGAGATAGCGAAACAACTGCCGAAAACAAATGGGCTGAATTTTCGTCCCCTCGAAGAGCTCCTCGGCGAAGTCATGCGTATGTTAAATGTTATGATTTCAAAAGCTAGCGCCTAGAGCCTAGCGCCTATACCTCAACCCATGGCACTTCTCGACTTTCTCAAGCGCAAGAAGGAGGGCTCGCAGGACCCGTCGATCATGCCGGTGCTCCCGAAAGATATTTACAAGCAGGGCTCCCTGGAGCTCGTTGACACGATTGCTCCGACCGCGCTTAAGATAAGCCCGCGCGAACTGGAGCTCGGCGAGAAGTTCGTCCGCGCTTTCTATACCATCTCCTATCCGCGCTTTCTCTCCGACAGCTGGTTCTCGCCGGTCATCAATCTCGACAAGGTGCTCGACGTCTCCCTGTTCATCCACCCGATAGACACCGAACAGGCGCTGCGCAGTTTTCAAAAAAAAGTTGCCGAATACCAGAGCCAAATTAACGAGCGTGAAGCGAAAGGGCTCGTGCGCGACCCGCTTCTCGACACGGGATATCAAGACCTTGAGAGCCTCCGTGACAGCCTGCAGCAGGCACAGGAAAAACTCTTTGATGTCGGCCTTTACCTCGCGCTCTACGGCGATACGAAAGAGGAGATTGAAAAGACCGAAGGCAACATCCGCGGCATTCTTGATTCCAAGCTCGTCTACACAAAGCCGGCTCTCTTCCAGCAGGAACAGGGGTTCCGCTCGTGCCTCCCGCTCGGGACCGACGAACTCCTGGTGAATTCAAAACTGAATTCCTCGCCGCTCTCATCAATCTTTCCCTTCGTTTCATTCGACCTCACGAGCGACCGCGGCATCCTCTACGGCATCAACCGCCACAATTCTTCGCTTATCCTCTTCGACCGCTTCTCGCTTGAGAACTATAATTCGGTCGTCTTCGCGAAGTCCGGCTCCGGCAAGAGTTATGCGACGAAGCTCGAGGTTATACGCTCCCTCATGTTCGGCACGGATGTCATTGTCATTGACCCCGAACGCGAATACGAACAGCTCGCCGAAGCGACCGGTGGGCGCTCGTTCCATATCTCGCTCTCTTCCGAGCACCACATCAACCCGTTCGACCTCCCGCCGGTCAAAGAAGACGAAGACCCGAAGGACATCCTCCGCTCCAATATCATCGCGCTCGTCGGACTCTTCCGCATTATGCTCTCCGGCCTCTCTCCCGAAGAAGACGCCATTATCGACCGCGCGGTGAGCGAGACCTATGCGCTTAAAGACATCACCGGCGACGCCGACTTCACGGGCGCGGAGCCGCCCCTACTTTCTGATTTTGAGCAGGTGCTCTCCGGCATGGAGGGGAGCCGGTCCCTCATAGAGCGCCTCTCAAAGTATACTCGCGGCACGTGGGCGGGATTCCTCAATCAGCCGACGAACATTGATATCAAACAGCAATTCGCGGTCTTTTCAGTGCGCGACATGGAAGACGAGTTGAAGCCCGTTGCGATGTACATCCTCACTCACTACATCTGGAACGAGGTGCGCCATGACTTGAAAAAACGCCTGCTTATCATTGATGAGGCGTGGTGGATGATGAAGAGCGACGATACCGCTTCCTTCCTATTTTCTCTCGCCAAGCGCGGCCGCAAATATTATCTCGGCGTCTGCACCATCACCCAAGATGTTGAAGATTTCTTGAAGAGCCCCTATGGCCGGCCTATCCTCACCAACTCGTCGCTCCAATTATTATTGAAACAATCCTCCACGACGATTGACGTGTTACAGAAAACATTCAATCTTACTGATGAAGAGAAATATCTCCTGCTTGAAGCGGGCGTAGGCGAGGGGCTCTTCTTTGCGGGCCTCAAGCACGTAGCCATCAAGGTCGTCGCGAGCTATACCGAAGACCAAATCATCACCTCTGACCCTTCGCAGCTTCTCG
>CAZPXA010000044.1:0-4908 GCA_964590695.1 uncultured Candidatus Saccharibacteria bacterium | reverse complement strand
CTTGGTCGATTGGTCGATTTGGCGAGAGGCGAATGAGTGTATATCCGGCACCGGAGTAAAGGCGACAGCGACGAGCGCCCCTCCGGCGACGAAAAAACCAAACCCAAGAAGAGAGAGAACAGACGCAAGCGCACTGTGCCGCCATGCAGAACGTTGACCAGACACCATTAAGAACTTATGGTAGCACGCGACCCCGCTTTAGCGGGGTTGCGTGCTACGGGGAGCTGGCGGCAAGCGCGGTGATGCCGATTGCTATGGCGTCTAATTCGTCGTCCAGCCTCTTTTTCTTTGGTAATGTGAGGAGTTTTGGAATCATACGGGCAACGGCGGCTTTGTCTGCATTGCCATAACCGGTAACCGCGAGCTTCATCTGCTGAGGGGAACATTCTATGACCGGTAGGGAGGCGATGCCTGCGGCGGCGAGGACGGCGCCGCGCGCTTCTGCAACTCCAATTGCCGTTTTTTTGTTGGCGCTGAAGAAGAGCGTTTCGATAGCGAGAGCGTGAGGGGAATATTCTTTAATAGAAGCAGTGACGGCGCGCCACACGTGTGCAAGGCGGTTTTCACGCGGCCCTTTCTCTGGGGAAATGCAATTACTCCACAGAAGCGTCGGCCGCGACGGATTTCCCTCAATGACAGCAATACCAAGCCGGTCGTATCCCGGGTCAATCGCAAGAATCCTATATGTCTTCGGATTCTTTCTCATATCCGCGCGCGTTGGTGAAGACCCGCTGGACGTCAGTATGTTCGTCAAGCGCCCCAAGGACCGCACCCACACGCTCTTCATCAGCTCCGTCAACTTCTATGAGGGGCCCATTCGGCACATAGGAACCGCCGGCCTTTGTAAAGGCCCAACTCGCGGCGCCAGGAGAGGCAAGTTCAATTCCCTGTAAAGAGAGCAGGTGTTTAATTTCTTGCGTCGTGCGGTTTTTGTTGTCGGTAAGCGCCTCGATAAGGAAGGCAACGCCACCAGGACCGTATGCCTCGTACATCACCTGTTCAAGCGAGCTCGAATCTTTTGAGACTCCTTTCGCAATGGCGCGTTCAATATTTTCTTTCGGCATATTGGCTGCTTTCGCCCGGGCGATGGCAGATAAAAGTCCTGCGGAATACACCGCTTTCCCATCAGAGGCGGATCCGCCTCCGGCGGATTTGGATTCAAGCGCGATGAGCCGCGCGAGGCGCGAGAAGGTGCGGCTCTTCGCGGCATCAATTACTGATTTCTGCCGTTTGATTTGCGACCATTTGCTATGCCCCGACATACGTTACATCAGATTCAGATTCCCCTGTAGATATCCCCGACCTTGTTGGCTCAATATGCGGCCGCGCGGGGAGCGCTCGATAAAACCAAGGCGCAGGAGGTAGGGCTCATAGACGTACTCAATCGTGTCAGGGTCTTCATGGAGCGCGGCCGCAATCGCGCGGACGCCCGCCGGGCCGCCGCGGAAACTCCTTAAAAGGACTTCGAGGTAGCGCCGGTCGTCCTTGGTGAGCCCGCGCGCGTCAATGCCGAACAATTCGCACGCCTCGTCGCACAGCGCCGCAGAAAGTTTCCGGTTATGGACCTCGGAGAAATCGCGCACGCGCTTCAGAAGCGCGTTTGCGACGCGTGGCGTGGCGCGGCTCCTCGCCGCAATGCGCTCGACTACCTCCTTAGGCGCCTTGAGGTTGAGAAGAAGCGCCGAGCGCCGGATAATATCACGCAAGTCTACATCACTGTAGAGGTCAAGCTGGAAAACGCCCCCGCCGAAGCGTGAGCGAAGCGGCCCCGAGAGCTCCGCAACGCGCGTTGTTGCGCCCACAAGCATAAAGGGAGGCAAGTCAAGCTCAACCGTCCGCGCCGAGGGCCCTTTCCCAAGAATGATGTCGAGGTGTCCCGATTCAAGGGCGGGATAGAGGAGCTCTTCGATTTTGCGCGAGAGGCGATGGATTTCATCAATAAAAAGAACAGTGTTCGGCTCGAGGTTAGTGAGAATGGCGGCGAGGTCGCCGGCGCGTTCAATGGCAACCCCGGAAGTACTTTTCAACGGCGATTCAAGCGTCGTGGCAACGAGGTGGGCGAGCGTCGTCTTCCCGACGCCCGGGGGGCCGTAAAAGAGAATATGCTCCGGCATGCTCCCGCGTTTCTTTGCCGCATCAAGCGAGATACGCACGTTCGCCTTCACCTGCTTCTGGCCGACATATTCGTCCCAATTCGCAGGGCGGAGCGCCGAATCGAGCGAAGTGGGAGCTGTGGGGTTGATGTTCGGCAGACTTGACATAAAAATCGTATAGTGCTAGCATTCTAGCATAGTTTTTTGTTCCTGTTCATACTCCTCTAGGCAAGGCTTGACGGCTTCGGGCGTTTCCCCAAGGACTTCGCGGTCTATTACTTCGGTATTAGCGCTGTGGAACTCCTCAGGTGTCTCGTCCACCCCGCGATTTATCGCGGGTTATTGCCCAGAGGACTATGAACGGGATTTTGTTTTTATCGCGAAATTTATCGTGGGTAATTTTGACAACAAAAAGCGTACCGAGGTACGCTTTTTTTGATGCACAACGGGGAACTTATCGTTTTTCGCCGTCCATCGTGTCGAACGCAATCTGACCCCTTGGGCCAAGTGCCCTATTTCCCGGGATCGATGGCAATTCTTCCACACCGATACCGAATTCATCAGCAATTACCTCGCCGACGGCGACGTATCGGCGGTAAACTTCATTTTGCCACACGGGAACAGGCAAAAGGTAATCGGCGACCATCCCATCAATGGAACCTTGCTCACGCACATCACCCATAGTACTCATGTTCATCTCCAAAGACGGGAACAATAGAAAGTCTAATCGTTTTTTTAAATATGTCAATTTTTTAAACACGTGGAAGGTCGACGGTGGCGGCGACTTCGTAAATGGAAGTGAAACGGTGCTCATGTACCAAACAGTTCGTGATGTGTGCCGACCGTAATAAACCGAACGGTGTCGAGATTTTCATGATAATAAATGGCGCGGTAATCACCGGTTATGTTGATACTTCTGCAACCTGCATACGGCTCATGCAAAAGGTGATTGTTTAAAAGCGGATGAAAAGGGTCCGTCACAAAAATCCTCAAACGTTCGTTGAGCTTGTGTTTGACCGATTTTACCAACTTTGCTCTTTGTTTTTCAAAATGTCGGGAGAAATTTAATTTCATGCGTCATTGCGCTCGAGCCACTTGATAGCGTCGTCTGCATTGTCGAACATGGGCGAGAACGCTTTTTCATTTCCTTCTCTAATATCGCGGAGAGCCTCGTCGAGCACCTTGCGTGTTTTGGCATTTGGGATGAGCGGCTCATAGAATTCAATACGCCGTTCGTCGGCAAACTGCTTTAGTTGCTGATTCACCACCATTGAGAGTGGCACGCCAATTTTCTTGGCAACAGTCCGTGCCCGGTTGCGCACCTCTTTGTCTATCTTAAAACTAATGGCTGTTTTCATATAACTAAAGTATATACAACAGTTACACCGTGTCAATAGATTGGGAAGCAATCCAATGGTCCAAGACGGCCCCGGCAACGTTTCTAGCCTGCCCCGTGACGGGGTAGTGGTGCATGTCTATATAAGGAAGGCTATTTGCCTCAAGCATGGCGCACTTTTGTTCTCGGTACGACCGTGAAATATCAGGACTTATGAAATCAATCCCAATAACCGGCGCGGCGCACAATGCTCCGACTTTTTTGAATAGGGAGGCAGTATCAGGATGTGTCATGTCCGTTGTATCATGGATATCCGCTCCGCACCCAAGAATGACCTTATCGTACAGGTACATTTTCTTGCCATTCGCCGGAATGCTCGCCAAGGTTAGGTTTTGAGACGCAAGCACGAAGATAGTCCTATTGCTCATAGGTATCTCATGCAAAGTGAAATTCCGCTTATGCAGGGGACCCCTCCGGGAGTCTTTGTTTTTTAGTTCGACTAATTCTTTAATGCAGTGTACGCCATCTCCCATCACGTTAGGAGATTCGCGCAAGCATGATGCAGCGACTTTGTTGCCGACGAGGGTGATTCTATGCACTCCACCTGTAATGAATTCTTCAACAATAAACTCAGTGCTTATGATTTTGACTATGGCAATTGCTTCGCGTAATTCGTCCTCGTTCCGTACGTTACAGCTTGTATGCTTACTAAGTGAGCCGGACCGAGGCTTTACGACCACCGGAAAACCGATTGACATTCGGACATATCGCAATGCGGATTCGTAATCTTTAAAAGTGCCGCCGCGCGCGTGGGGCAGATTATTTTCTATCAACAATTTTTTAAATACGCCCTTGTCGTCGAAATCTACGGCTGATGTATATCCGATGGTCAAATGGGGAAGTCCCTCAAAAAAGCTTTTAGTTCCGGCCCACTCTATTGAGAAATTATTTGTGCCCTTCACGCCGAAGAATTTTATTGCCTTCACTTTAATTCCCCGGCGTCGTGCCTCACGCGCTACGACAAGCGAACGATTGTAGAGGCCGTCATCAAAGTCATCCGCCTCGGCCTCTCGAAGAATACCAAGCGTTAAGAGCGTCCCAAAAATGCTGTCGCCGATAAAATTATTCAGAGCTTTTCTGAATCTCGGGAAGCGTGCCGCGGAATTTTCCAAAAGGTCAATGAAAGCGAATATAGGAGAAAGAAAAACTCTTTTGAGCCTTTCTGGTATGTGGTTGGGCTTGTTCGGATACGGGTCGCAATGCGGGCAGAGGTCCACTCCGATGCCATTCATACTTATCTCGGAAGGTCCACAGTGGCGGCGACTTCGGCAAGCGAAGTGATACCAGCGAGCGCTTTCACGATGCCGTCTTGCGCGAGCGTGAGGTAGCCTTGTTTTGCGGCGAGCTTCGCGATTTCGTTCTCGGGCGGATTGTCGCGGAGGAAGTGCGCGAGCTCGTCGTCCATAAAAATCGCTTCGT
>CAZPXA010000043.1:0-5247 GCA_964590695.1 uncultured Candidatus Saccharibacteria bacterium | reverse complement strand
AAAAGGTTCGTTTACGATGACAATTTGCGCAGACCAATTCACATTTCTTTATCTCCCTCTCAATCGCTCCAATACTCAGTACGGTTTGAGACCAACTTCCGACATTAAATCTCTTGACCGCGCTACTATCAACATGATCGAAATCCAGCACATAAGGGAATTCTCTTCCTGAAAAACCACAATCAACACATGAACGCGCTCTTTTGTATTGTTCAATAAAATCAGCCACTCGACTCTTATTTCTGCGCACATATGAGATGTGCTTCCCTTTATTTTTCGGATACCAAACTTCCTTCATATACTTTGCGTGGTATTCTTTTCTTCGCACTGGATCTTTATGGACCATATCCCAAGTCTAGCATCATTATCGAAAGACTTGGTTATGAATCCACAGTCCTTGGCAAAGTTACCTGCTTTCTGACCCTGTTGTATTTCACTTCCAGAAGAGTATAGTAATCATAGCGGGGTAGAGGAGAGGTACCTCGGGAGGCTCATGTGAAAATGTGACCCTATCTGGTGACGGGTAGCGGAAAAACTCTCTAAATTGCTGGGATACCGTTAGAGCTTCTTGTGCTACAGCGTGATCCGAAAGGATGGGCGCGAACGCCTGAAAAACAAGAAGATTCGGCAATCAGCAGCCAAGTCTCGGGCACTCCGGGAAAGGTTCAGAGACTATAATGGGAGAGTCCTTATGGGATTGTGGTATAGTCCATTCCAGCTGGAAACAGCAGGTGTAAGAGAACCTCCAGACGCCGGTTCGATTCCGGCCCCCGCAACAAGATTGGAAATGGCGCCGTATGGCGCCTTTTCCTTCACTTGTTGCGGGGGAGCGAGACAACTGCTTATCTCGCGTCCGGAATCGAATGACGGAGCATGTTTCAGTCAGCAGACTGAAACGGCGAGTCTGTGCCCAGACCTCGCCGAACTGGTGAGGCGAGAGTCGAGGGAGATAAGCGTAATCGCGGTCTGGCCCCCGCAACAAGTTTTAGTAGTCTAAAGAATTTGAGCATCCATGATTGACTGAATTTTCAACTCACGCTACGATGTGTCAATGCATTCAGTGGAACGGACTGATTTCAGCAGACCAGCGGCACAAGAGAATTTCTATGCCTTGTCAAAGGAATTGCGGGAAAAAATTATTGACGACGCTCGTGAAGAGGCTATGGGTATGCTACTCGCCGAAACCCTTCACATGGAATACCAACCTGGTGGAGTGACCTATGAGACCGGTGTCAAGGGCGATCGCGTTTCAGATGACGGCGGAGGCGAACGCGTGGATGGCCGACGCGTCGTTAAAGGCGGGTACGGCTCGTTCATATATGTGACTCCTTCGCGATTCAAACTTTGGGTCAGTCTTCCTAAGTCAGGCGAAAAGTTGGATGTATGGACTGAACGCGATTTCCGAACACAGATTGATACTAAACGACTGACCGAACGCATCCGTAAAGCCATTGAAATGGCGAAACCGCGCTATGTAGCGATCATCAAACAGGAAAGCAAGCGCGGCACGACATATTACCGCGTGGATCCTGATGTTTTGAAAGACTGGGCCGAAAGAGCTAAGGGCTATTTCAAGGAAGCGAGCGCGGAGGTCAAAAAGGAAAAAGCAGAAATGCGTGCAGAGTTCGCTGAGCTGAGCCGCCAAATAGATGAGAATTTGCACAAAATTGCTAACAAGAATGCGAGTGAAAGACCGAAGCAGGAAATAAAGACAAGGGAAGAAATAGATAAAGCTCAACTTCGTGAGCAAATCTTGCGCAAATATAGACGCTAACTTGGGAACCTACCACCTACCAACGAATGCCTATACATGTCAGAAAACCACGAAGAAAGTCAGAGCCAATCTCGTCCGATGAGTGCAACACGGTTGTGACGCCAGGAACCAGTACCGTTCCCCGTCAAAGTCGGTACTGTACCGGCGCCCCTGTTCAGCTAGAAAAGCGAGCAAAAACCACGAAAGTGGTTTTTGCGTTTTCAGCATATACAACATATTTCCAGTTCGATTCCGACTCTCGTATTAGGTGATGTTTTGTGTTGCAGTCACACCGAAATTGATCCGAGTTTGTGCACGGGCGCAGGAATCGAACCGGAGAAACTCACTGGTTACAACAGTTCCTGAATTCCCGTCCTGGTCGGGCTAGATGGGGGCAGGAATCGTCGGCTCAAGTTATACTGATGCATATGGAATACCGACTCAGTTATTTGATGGGTGCCGACCAGATTACGGACGAGGACCTTACTGGTCTGGGTATTGTTATCGCAGAAAGAGGTGGTCATAGTCGAATGCTCAAAATTTCCGAGGAGGCTATTTTTGGATATATTGACCTGATAAAGTCGAAGCTCACTAATGGATTTTGGAATGAAATTATTGGGGCAAGTGAAATCCTGTTCATTTTCAAGTTTAAAGACGGGAGCGTGAAAGAGTACGTCCTTTCGACCGACAATGAGCGGGAAATAGATAAGCTCTGCGCCGAATTCAATAATGAACCGCCGGGGAAGACCGGGAATGTATATAAGTATATTTCTGAAAACAACTTCTACCACGACTTTATGGCGGAACACTATGCGGAACTTATAAGTCGGTCATGATTACATACGAAGATTTCGAAAAGGTAGACATCCGGGTGGGTAAGATACTTGAGGTGGAGGATTTTCCCGAAGCGCGTAACCCTGCCTTCAAGCTAAAGATTGATTTCGGCAAAGAAATCGGTGTTAAATCATCGAGCGTGCAAGCTATTGATGCTCATACCAAAGAAGAACTTCAGGGAATGCTCGTCTGCTGCGTTGTGAATTTCCCGCCGAAGAAAATCGGTCCGTTCCAATCCGAAGTCCTTACGCTCGGATTCAAGAACACGGCTGGTATTGGATGGGTACTTATTACTCCCGCCAAAGCGAGTGTAGAGATAGGAAGTGAACTTCAATAATCCATGAAAGACTTCTTCCAATTCTCCCGCTACCTTTTTGTTTTCGCCCATCCTGACGATGAAATTTACACTTGTGTATTTATACAAAAACTAACGAGTGAAGGGAAGGACGTCCACGTCGTCTATGTAACTAGCGGAGATTATCAAGGCCCAGAAGTGATCAAAGTGCGGGAAGAAGAGGTGCAAGAGTCAATGCGGCTTCTGAACGTCCCCGTAGAGAATGTGCATTTAATGCGTATCCCCGAGCGGCAGTTGATGAGCAAAGTAAACGAAGCTCGCGAGAATCTTCTTGCAGAGGCCGTTAAGTTCGCTCCTGATTGCATCGTTGGTCATGACTTCGAAGGCGGCCACAATGGTCATGATGCGGTTAGCTTCTGTACCTCTTGCATTGCAGAAGAGCTAAACACCCCACTCTATGTCTTCCCCGCATATCATGGGTGGCCGAAGAAACGAATCTGGAATCAATACGCATCTCATAAGGCGACAGTTGTTCTCACCCTCTCACCAGAAATGAAGACGCTGCAAGATCAAATCATTGCCGTCCATGAGAGTCAGTCTGGGTTCTTCAATACTATTAAGCAAAGCGACAGTTATGGGTCTCTTTCGACTCGTGAAGTGCTGAGGTTTGTATCGCGACCAATAAATTATATGGAGCCGCCAACTACTCCGGTAGGATATGAATATCCAGGTAGCAGGATTCGATTCGAGGACTTCAAGGTTGCTATTAGTGCATAGAGCTATTGGTACAGTACCGCCTCTCCTGTTCGCCCATCAGAACTTATTGAAAATCCTTCAACTATCTCAAAACCGATCTATACTAGCCCGCAATTTGATGCCTGTGGAAAAGGTTGCCCTAAAATAAGGAAAGTGTATAATGGGGGTCTAACCTCACCACCTCTGTCCTCGGGCAGGGGTGGTTTGTTTATAGGCAGGAGCTAGAATAAAGGGCAATGAGTATTTTCGGAAGAGAAAAGGTTGCCGTCTATATTGATGGGAGCAATACCTACAACAAACTGAAGAAGTTGGGGTTGCCCGACAAGGATAAACGGTTTGATTTCTCTGCGTTCGTTTCTCATATTGTTGGCGAGCGACAACTCGTATCGAAGAGATACTATGTCGGCATAGTTCGGAATCATGACGACTCCGAGAAAAGCGAGAAGTTAGTACGGAAACAACAGCAGTTTCTCGAGAGCTTGCGCTCCACTGGTTTCGAGGTGAAGCCAGGAAAGATTATGTATGACGGCGGTCGCATACGGGAAAAGGGTGTCGATGTAAAATTGGCGGTTGATTTGGTGATTGGCGCGGCTGATAACTTATACGACACCGCTGTTGTGGTGAGCTCCGACACCGATCTCATACCCGCTATCAAATATCTTCGGTATAAGAAAAAGGATGTCGAATATATAGGTTTTGCGGGAGACCCCTCCCTTGGAATGATTAAAGAATGCAATACACAGCGACTTTTCTCTCGCGAAGACTTGGCACCATTCCAGTATTTGAAAGAATCGAAATAACTAGATATTCGATACAGTACCGTCCCGATTCTTTGCTCTTTGGAACCCGCAGTAGAGAGCTATACTTACGACATGAGCAGACGCGAGCCGATGGATAAGAAGAGATTTCTTCTCATCGCCCATCTTGCACAAACGGGAGTTCTTAAATCTCCGTCCATCATTCGAGCGCTCGAAGAAATTGACCGCGCCAATTTCGTTCCCGAAGACCTGCAGTCGCTCGCGTACGAAGACACGGCGCTCCCCATCGGCGGCGGGCAAACAATCTCACAACCGTACACGGTTGTCTTTATGCTTGAGCAACTACAGGTTGAGGAGGGGAATTCCGTACTCGAGGTTGGGTACGGCTCCTGTTGGCAGACGGTGCTCCTCGCGCAGCTTGTTGGCCCGTCGGGGCGGATATACGCCTTTGAACGCCTGTCCCTTCTATGCGCGTGGGGTGAGAATAATCTTCAGGCGTACCCCGACCTTGCGCGCCGCGCACAACTGTTCTGTAAGAGCGCCGAGAACGGTTGTCCTGAAGGGGCGCCCTTTGACCGTATCATTGCCGCCGCGGAGGTGGCGGAAGTACCGCCCGCGTGGCGCGAGCAGTTGAAACCACAGGGTCGCATGATATATCCAAAAAACGATGCGCTCGTGGTCGAGAAGAAAAAGAAAGACGGCTCGTTCGAGACCATCACATTCCCGGGCTTTATATTCGTTCCCTTTGTCAAAGGGCAATGAACCCCGCTAACATGAACCGCGAGGAGTTTGAAACATTGGCGCAGGAAGGGTTTCTCCTCATACCGGAGAAATTCCGCAAGCGGATACGG
>CAZPXA010000042.1:0-5407 GCA_964590695.1 uncultured Candidatus Saccharibacteria bacterium | reverse complement strand
GACGAGAAGGAGATTAGAGCAGGCCTACAACGCGTCCTGGATACTTTGGCAGAAGGCGTCGAAATGAACGGTGTGCTGGTGTCGCACGCCACTCGACTCCAAGTCTATGACTGGGCCTTCTCTACAGATCACATTCACATAGAATACGGGTTGAAGTATCAGGGAACCGAGCTCACCCTATTGTCACCCGGCGCGCGCGGCATAGTACTTCTCGTGCTCTATCTCGAGATGGACCGACATGATCGTCGGCCGTTAATAATCGATCAGCCGGAGGGGCACTTAGATAACTCGTCCATATACGATTCATTGGTTCCCTACTTAAGACGAGCTAAGAAGGACCGCCAAATTATCTTGGTCACCCACAATCCAAACCTTGTTGTAACGGCAGATGCGGACCAGGTAATCGTCGCATCTGCATACAAAAAAGCTGCCGAACCTCACCCAATCATTAGCTACAAAGCAGGATCTTTGGCGGATTCGAAGGGGAAGGAGTCAATCCGCGAATTCGTATGTCGACTTCTCGAAGGCGGCCGTAGAGCCTTTAAGATTCGGGAGAACAAGTACGCGTTGGGCACAGATATCGAGTAGCTCTTCTTTTCCACAGTTCGAGTCCATGCCTGAGTATCGTGGAGCGGGTTCGAACCCAATTCACTGAAAACAAAAAACCACGAAAATGCGCCATTTCCCGTGGATGGAAAACGTGCCAACTAGGCACACTGCAGCTGCGGGTCAGGGACTCGAACCCCAATACCATGCTTCAGAGGCATGTGTCCTACCATTAGACGAACCCGCAATGGCGCGGCGCGAAGCGCCGCGCACTTCGCGCACGATACCGAAAAGATTGGCTTTATTCAACCAGAACCCTCTTTTCTATCAGAGGCCCTGGACTGCCTCGGCAGTAGCGGCTGCGTCCGCGTCAAGCGCGGCAGAAGTGTCCGGCGTTTGCTCGAGGTCGGCAGAGATATCCGCGACGGTATCGCCGGCAGAGAGCTCCGGAGTCTGTGCCTCTTCCACCGCCGAGGCCGGCGCGTCAGTGGCTGGCGTCGGCCGCCCGTAGGCATACCAGAGCGCGAACGCAACGACGACGAGCGCGGCAATGACATACCACTTTGCCGAAGAGCCCTGTTCCATTGTTTGGTCCATGGTGATTGTAATTAAGGATTATTGCCCTGATGGCGCGGCCGAGGAGGTGTTGTCCTCATCCACTTTAGGAATCTGGGCGAGCGACCGCAGGGCGTCCTGTACCACCCCGCGCACGGTCTTCATCGGGCCGTCGCGCAGCGCGAAGAGGTCTTTAAACAGCGCGGCATGCAACTGTTGAAACGAAGTTTTCAGCGCCGCTGTGAGCTCTTTCTGGCCTTCCGGCGTGCTCGTCGCAAGCGTCGTCGGTATGACCGACGTGTCGGGCGTGTACGTCTTCGACGCTTGGGCGGTTACGTCTGCTTGGGCGGTCGCGATACCGTTCCTGGCTATTTGGATTGCCGTATTGGCGGCGGTAACGTCTTTCCCGTTTACCGCGGCGGCGTCAGAGCGCTTCTGCATTTTCTCCACGAGCGCATCGTAGCGCTCAAGCAGCTTCATGAAGTGGTCGGTCCAGGTCGTATTGAGCTTTGCGAGTTGTGCGGTAAGCCTCTCAATCTTCTGCTGCTGCTTCTTGTCCTGGATGTCCTTCACGCGCTCATTTACCTTCTCGCGCTCTTCCTTTATGCGCTTCTGCGTGTCCTCGCGCACGGTCTCTAACCGCGCCTTCACTTCTTCGCGCGTGGCTTCCAGGCGCGCCTTCGCTTCCTCGCGCGTGGTTTCTAAACGTGCCTTCGCTTCCTCGCGCGTGGTTTCTAAACGTGCCTTCGCTTCCTCGCGCACGGCCTCCAAACGCGCTTTCGCAGTCTCTTTGGCCTCCGTCACTTCTTTGCGCGCCTCGACGCGCGGGCTCGTATTCACCGAGCCCTCCTCGGCAAGAGCGACGCCTGCCGAGAGCAGAAGCGACGCGGCAACGCCGATGGCTCCCATAGTTCTCAATGTATGCATGGATAAAACGCTTTAATGTATTAATGACTTTTGCGGTCAGACCATAGTATATCACTATCCTATTTCCTCCTCCTGCGGGCAATGGCGGCGCGGAGGAACTCGGTAAAGAGGGATATACTTTAGGCAAGCGCAAAGTTTGCCACTTTGCGAACTGGTTTAGAACTGTTGCCGAATACTTTCGACGCTTCGAGTACTTCAATCAAGAGTGGTCGATCATCCTTCGTAAAGTGCACAATGAAGTTGCCAAGTTCGTTAGCATGATCAATGCGCCCCTTCACTACTCCTGCAAGTGCAAGAACATCTGCGTTAGGGTCGTACGATACTTTAGCTATTTTTTTCATATTGTGATTTCAGTCCTGGATAAAAGGTTATGACGACTATTATAGCACCTTTCTGCTTATATACCACCCGTAGAACGCGCCGTTTATCGAAGTCACCTTGTGCGATGTACAGTGGCAATCGGCGATAATCAACGAAATCGGGTGTTCGGATAACTTGGATAACCTGCGCCCGCGAAACTGAGACACCATACACCTTTAATGCATTAAATTTCTGGAGAGCATGCTTTGTGAAGCGAATGGGCATGTATTAATCTTTTTTGTTTTTTGCTTATACCTAGGGAATTCTTCTTGCATGATTATTTCCTCCTCCTGCGGGAAATGGCGGCGCGGAGAAATTCGGTGAAGAGGGGATGCGGGGCCAAGGGCCGCGCCTGGAGCTCGGGGTGAAATTGCGTCCCGAGCATGAAGGGGTGCGCTGTGCGTGGGAGCTCCGCGATTTCCATCAGCACACCATCAGGGCTGGTGCCTGAGAATACGAGGCCGGCCGTCTCGAGTGGGTGTATATATTTTGGATTGATTTCGTAACGGTGGCGGTGGCGCTCTTCAACTAATTCTTTCTTATACGCGGCGCGCGCCATAGTTCCCTTCTTCAGATAACACGGATACACGCCGAGGCGCATCGTGCCGCCGTACTTGTTGTCGGCGAGATGCTTCTTCTGCTCCAGCATGACGTCAATCACCGGGTCTTCTGAATTTTTCTGGATCTCGGTCGTATGCGCATTCTTCAATCCAAGCACATTGCGCGCATACTCGATGACCATAAGTTGCATACCGTAGCAAAGACCGAAATACGGGATTTTGTTTTCGCGCGCGAATCGTATCGCTTTGAGTTTCCCTTCGATGCCGCTTTCGCCAAAGCCGCCCGGGACGATGATGCCCTGATAAGTGCGAAGCTCGCCAATGGCTTTTGAGCCGCCCTTCTCGAGGTCCTTTGAGTTTACCCAGGTGATGTTCGGTCGGCGATTGAGCTTCGCCGCAGAAAATTTGATGGCTTCAATAACCGAAAGATAGGCGTCAGAGAGTACAAAGTTACCCGTATCAAAATATTTGCCGACGATGGCGATAGAGACTCCCGGCGCTTTCGTATTCGCTACTGCGAGCGCGAATTTCTTCCATACCGCCAAAGATGCACGGCGCTTATCGGGCAGATGGAGCGCGTCAAGGAGCATATCGCTCAAGCGGTCCTTCTCGAAGTTGAGCGGCGCCTCGTAGATGCTCCCGATGTCGGGCGCCGAGATAACATGCTCCTTGCGGATATTGCACCAGACCGCGAGATGTTCCTTCCGCTTCTCGTCAAGCGGATGCGTGGAGCGCGCGATGAGAAAGTCCGCCTGCACGCCGTGGCTGTTGAGATCGCGCACGGCCGTCTGCGTCGGCTTCGTCTTCATCTCGCCGATGGTCCCCGGCACGGGAAGATACGAGACCATGATGAAGAGCACATTCTCGGGGTGCTGCATCTTCATCACGCGCGCCCCTTCGATGAACAGCGCATTTTGGAAGTCGCCTACCGTCCCTCCGATCTCGATGACCGAAACGCGGCTGCCGTTATATTCCGCGGCGGCTTCCATACGATTGATAATCTCATCGCGCACATGCGGTATCGCCTCAACGAATTTGCCCTTATAGCCGAGCGAACGCTCGCGATTAATAACGCTCTGGTATACCATGCCGCTCGTCATGTAATCCTCGTTGGCGAGGTCGCGGCCGAGGAACCGCTCGTAATTGCCCATGTCCTGGTCGGTCTCGAGCCCGCTCCGAAGCACGAACACTTCACCGTGTTCGGTCGGATTCATCGTCCCCGCATCAACGTTTAGGTACGGGTCGACCTTTACCAGATTCACCGGATACCCTTTTTGCTGGAGCAAGAGCCCGATGGAACTCGTCACGACGCCTTTGCCGACGCCGCTCATCACCCCGCCGAGGACGAATATGTATTTGTGACTTTCCCTCGCCATACACTACACCGTGAGATATCTACGGATGGCGAACACGGAAGCGACCGCGCCAAGGACGATGCCCGAAAGCATAAGTATGAGGAAGATGGTGGCGAAATGGTCGCCGTAATAATTCGCGATATTGAAGCCGCCGAACCAATTCGCCGTCTTCACGCCCGCGTACCAGGTCGCCGGCCACAGAAGCGCCAGCACAAGCGCTGCCGCGATGACGCCGGTGATGACGCCGGTGACAATGAAAGGCCCTTGGATGTACGCGTTACTCGCGCCGACGAGCCGCATCACCGCTATTTCATCTTTGGCGGTATAGATGGCGAGGCGGACCGTCGCGAAGGCAATGAGGATTGACGCGATTGAGAAGAGAACGATGACCGCGAGGCCGATCTGGCGCGTCGCTTGTATCGCAAGCGAGAGGCGGTCGATGGCTTCTTTGTTCTGCGCATAATTGATGCGGTCGACTATTGACGCGCCGCCCTGGCCGGGCAGGCCATCCGAGAGCGCGGGCGATGCTTCAAGGAATTTCACGATGCTTTCATATCCGGAAGGGTCCTTTGCGCGTATCCCGAGCGAAGCGTCGAGCGGATTACCGCCCAGCTCGGCGAGCGCTTGGAGCGTGAGTTGGTCGTTCTCGTGCCGAGCGCGGAAGGCTGTGAGCGCATCGGCGGCCGAGGTATACGTGACATCCTGCACTTGGGGCAGTTTTTCAACCTGGCTCTTGACGGCGAGGATGTCCGCTTCGCTCGCGGTCGTGACGAAGTAGACGGATACGTCGACTTTTTCTTTGATAACGTTCAGGGTGAAAGTGAGGAGCGCGGAGAGGAAAATGAGAGAAGCGATGATGGCGAGCGTTACGGTCATGATAAGCACGGTCGCCGCCGAGACCGCTCCGCCGCGCGCGAAATTCTTGCCGCCGGCGACGAACACTCGCTTGAAGACCATCCAGTTCATATATTCACAGTATATACTGCCCGCCCGCGTCGTCGCGCACAAGCCGGCCTCGGTCAATCGTGATGACGCGCCTCCTGATAGCGTCAACTACTCCCTTGTTGTGCGTCGTCATGATGATGGTCGTGCCGAGTTCATTTA
>CAZPXA010000041.1:0-5692 GCA_964590695.1 uncultured Candidatus Saccharibacteria bacterium | reverse complement strand
GTCGCGAGCTATACCGAAGACCAAATCATCACCTCTGACCCTTCGCAGCTTCTCGCGATAAAGGAAGAGAAGAAGCGGTATGCCGCCGAAAAGAAATAATCCGGAGCCGCCGCCGGTGATGACCTGGAAGAAGGCGTCGCTCGTTCTTGTTGTTGCGGGAATTTTTGACTTGGTACGAGCATTTTTCAATATGTTCTGGTTCTTCGGGCCGGCGCTCGGCGCTTGGTACTGCACAAGCGTGGCGAGCGGTTGGGTCGGGTCGCTCTGGGGTTTAACGGCTGCTGCGTGCGCGGGTTTAGCGGTAAAAGCAGGTGTTCTTGCTTCAGCCATCACCATACCGTTCGGCGTGATAATGTCGAATGCTACCGCTCTTTTTGGATATCTTACGCTTGGCATGCTCGTCCTTTGGACGAACATGCGCATCTTGAAAACGATTAAAAGTGGAGTATTGAAGTTTTCAGCGAGCGCCGGAGTGAGCGCCATTCCGATTATTAGTGCTCTGCCGTTATTTACATTCACCCTGTGGCGGCTATACCGAACTCAGATACGGCTTGAGAAGGAAGCGTTTAAAAAGTGGGGAAAGGAAAATGCCGCCGCGCAGCTCCAGCAACGGAATCGGCAAGCCGCGTACATCGCACAGATTCGGGGATTCCAACAGGCACAAGTCATGCGGCAGGAGGCCGCAAATGATAACAAATATACTCCCCAACAAATGGATAGGGCGGCGTAACCACCCCCCGCACGCGATATACTAGAAGTATGCGCCCGTATCTTCCTCTTGTTCTCACTTTCCTGTTGCCCCTTGCGTCACTGGCCCAGCCGTTTGGAGGATTGGGGGGTGCAGGTCCATCTTTCACTCTTTCGGTGGACCCCCAATACCCGGCGCCTTTTAGTACCGCAAGCGTTTCGGCACAATCGGATACGCTTGACCTCGCGAACGCTCTCATGAGCGTCTCGGTCGGGGGCTCCAAAGTGTATCAGGGTAATGCGCAGCCAACGGCTATTACGCTCGGGAGGGCGGGGAGTGTTACGCGCGTGGATGTCGTCATCACTACCGATGGCGTGGACTACACACAGACACTCTCGATTCGCCCCCAAGATGTCTCCCTCGCCATTGAGCCGGTCTCCTCGGCACCGCCATTGTACCCGGGGAAACCCCTGACGCCGATAGAGGGAAGCGTGCGGGTCGTCGCGGTGGCAAATTTAAGAAATACGAGCGGCGGCGCAATTGACCCGACGAAACTTTCGTACGCATGGACCATTGATGATGCGAAGATCGCAACCGCTTCAGGAATTGGCAAGAGTGCGGTCATCGTCGAGTCGCCGCTCCAATATCGCGCCCGCAGTGTCTCGGTCGCGGTCACGAGCCAGGACGGGAACCTCGTCGGTGGCGACTCGCTCTCGCTCTCGCCGCAAGAACCGTTGCTACGAATCTACGAGAACGACCCGCTTCTCGGTATCCGCTTTGAGCGCGCGCTCTCGGGCGGCTATTCCATCCTGGGCGCGGAGTCGAGTCTCTATGGCGCGCCGTTCTCGGTGCCGACGACAAACGGAGCACCGTTTCTTCAATGGTTCCTCAATGGCGCTGTAGTTCAGACCGGGAACTCCATTACGCTGCGGCCAACCGGGACGGGGCGGGGCAACGCCTCTCTCTCGTTTACTGCCTCTTCGGGAGGAAGCACAGTAGCTTCTGCGAATCTTTCCCTTTTCTTCGGCCTATGAAAAAAATAATTTTCCTCTTACTTTTCTTTTTCTTCTTTGGCCTAGCCCCTCTCGCCCTCGCGCAGGGGTTCGTACCGCTCGCCTCTATCCCCGGGCTGACTGAGGGGGCGACGACGGATCCGGCGGGACTCGCTAAATTTTTCAACAATCTCTATAAATTCGCTATCGGCCTCTCCGCGGCGCTCGCGGTCACTATGATTATCTGGGAAGGACTTCGAATAGCAGCCAACCAAGACAGCGTGAGCATCATTATGGACAGCAAGGGGAAAATATATAATGCCGTCTTCGGTCTCGTCCTCGTCCTCTCGCCGGTCTTGGTCTTCTCTATCATCAACCCGAGCATCCTGAAGCTCTCCCTGAACCTCGACAAAATTGATCTCACCGTCACACCAACTCAACAAATTAGGACATCTACATGTCCAGGAGGTGTTTTGGCTAATGGACAGTGCCAGGTAAATGCGGTTGCTCTAGGTCTTTATAGTTCTCCTCAACCTGGAGGATGGTGTTACCAAATAATAAACTGTACGACTTCCATCTGCCGCTCTGAATGTGGAACAAGTGGTTGTAATTATCAATGTGGTAATCAAACACAATGTATGTCTCTGCTCGGTCAAGAAGTCCGAGGAACTACTGTACCGGCGAACGCTAGTTGTGCATTATATCCGTGATTATGCGACGGTACCTTACTATTGCGGCAGTTGTGATACTCCTTATTGGAGTTGGGGTCGCGATATATTTCTTTTTCTTTGCCAAGCCCGCCGTCACGACGACTCCGGGCACCACTTTACCAACAGCCGGGCAGGGGGCAGTGCCGGGGCAGGCGACAACTGGAACTCCCTCTACTACCCCGGGCACGCCGACGGCAGTCTCGGCGCGATTGGTAAAGATAAGCGCGGGGCCGGTCGTGCTGGGCATGGTAGTCGTGAGTAAAGCCGGGAATGCGAGCACATCGCCCGAAACGACCGTTACTTATATTGAACGCCGGAGCGGCAATGTCTTTTCGTACAGCTCGTCTCTTAAGACGCTCACGCGTACCTCCAATAAAACCATCCCGGGTATCCAGTCCGCCTCGTGGCTCCCCAACGCCTCACTCGCCTTCGTGCGCTATCTTTCAGGCGACGATTTCTCCACTATTAATACGTACGGGCTCCCTGCAAACGGGGTGGGGGGATTCTTCCTTCCTCAAAACCTTGCCGATATCAGTGTCTCTCCAACGAACATCCTCACCCTCGCCTCCGGCGTAAACGGCTCGGTCGCTTCGCTTTTGCGTACCGACGGCACCGGCGCATCCCAAGCCTTCACGACGCCTCTTTCCTCCATCCGCGTTTCCTTCGCGGGGAAAAACCAATATCTTGTGTACACAAAACCCTCTTCATCGCTCCCCGGGAACGCCTACCTTGTTGATAAAGCCGGCGCTTTCTCTCGAGTCGCCGGCCCGCGAAGCGGCCTTGTCGCCCTCGCGAGCCCGTCGGGGAAGTGGGTGCTGGTGAGTTACGCTCTTAACGCCGCGATGCATATGGAGCTTGTAAACACCATCACGAACGAGACGCTTCCTCTTCCCGTCGCGACGATAGCGGACAAATGCGCATGGGCGGCCGATGACTCGGTCATCTACTGCGGAGTGCCGGTGGACCCTTCGATTAGCGCGACCTACCCCGATGATTGGTATCAGGGCGCGGCCCATTTCTCGGACCGGCTCTGGAAGATACAAGTCGTTGGTCGCTACGCGCAACTGGTGCTTGATTTTTCTAAAGAAACAAAAGATTCGCTTGACGCGGTGGCGCTCGCCACCGACGCGGCAAACGCGACACTCGTGTTTGTCAACAAGAACGATGGCTCATTGTGGAGTTACTCGCTCTAGTGTTTCTGAAGCGAGCGCTCGGCGCACATACCATTCCTGGAGTGCGCCCGCAAGATTAGTGGTAATGAAATAGAGCGCGATTGCGCCAGAGGTCGTATAGGAAATGACACCGATAAGAAAGGGGAAAACATATTTTAACTGCATACCCATAATCCTCTGAAAATCATTCTGCATGCCAGGGGCGTCCGAGGGCTTCATGGTCCCCAAAAGAGCAAGGTGCGCCTGGAAGAATTGCGTAACGCCCGCGAGCACCGCAAGCAACATGCTCTTGCCAGCGACTGATATGACGCCGAGGAATTCAAGCGAGATGGTATGCGGGATGGGAGTGAATGAATACAGCCGAGCAGTGTTGATAGTCGAGAAGGGTTCATAATAGAAAACCCAATAGAGAGCGAGGAGGATGGGAATCTGTATGAAGACGATGAGGATGCTCGCGAACGGATTCACCTTCCCTTCGCGGTAGAGCGCGAGAGTCTCGAGCGCCTCTTTTTCTTTATTACTTTTGTGTTTTTCTTTCAGCGCTTTCAGCTTCGGCTCCAAGACTTTCATTGCGCGTTGGGTGCGCGCCGCAGAAAGAGAAAAAGGAAGGAGTATCAATCGGATAACAACTGTGATAAGAATGACCGCAATGCCTACGTCCGAGCCGGGAACGAGCGCGACGAGCGCGACGAGCGCGTTGTAGATGGGGTTATAAAAAGCTGCATTGAAAAAAGAAGAAATCATCGAAGTTTAGAAAGAAGGCCTAAAATCTCATCTTTGATGTTTTGGTAGGACATCTGTGCAACTGACGATTGCGGGAAGAGTATGAGAGCGGGAGGCAGTTTATCAATCGTTCGAAGTATGGAGAGGGTTCGGCGCTTAATGCGGTGGCGTGTGACCGATAGGCGGGCGACCTTTTTAGGCACGACGACCGAATATCCCTTGGCCGCTGTAGGGATAATGACCTTAAAATGAGGAGACGAGGTCCTCTTTCCTAGCGCCAAGGCATCCGGGAAGGACTTCTTTTCTAATCGTTTATGGCGCGGAAACACAATGTTTAGAGGGCGAGCCTCTTGCGGCCGATTCGGCGCCGTCTCTGTATAACAGCACGCCCGGCGCTTGTTGTGGAGCGTGAAAGGAACCCATGCACTTTTGCGCGCCTACGTTTTTTAGGTTGATAGGTTCGTTTGGACATGCGGTGTAGTACGAATCAGGTTGTACACATGATACTAACAGGTTCTCCCCGAAACGTCACTAGTGCCTTGTCTCTCTTATAAGCGTATACTCCTGGATACTATGGATAAAGGGAATCTAAAAGAGTTGTGGGAATACATATTAACTCAAATTGAGCTTTCCATTTCCTCGGCAAATTTCAATACATGGTTTCGCAACAGTTTCATCGTAAAGATAAATGGAGAAGGAGTGTTGTACATTGGTGTGCCGAGCCAATTCTTTAAGGATTGGTACCTGAAAAAATTCCATACGCTGCTCCTAAAAATAGTCCGGGACATTTCTTACGAATTCCGTAACATAGAGTACCTCATTGTGAAAGACGACAGGCGTAAAGTACAGAAAGAAAACAAGAATATGCGAGGAGCGCTCGAGCTCCCATTGGATGAATTCTATATAAATAAAAGTGACAATCTTAATCCGCGATACACGTTTGATACATTTGTCATCGGTTCTTTTAATAATCTCGCGTACGCTGCGGCCCAGGCGGTGTTAAGTCGCCCCGGCATCACTTACAATCCTCTTTTCATCTATGGCGATACAGGGAGAGGAAAGACGCATCTCATCCAAGCGATCGGCAACCAATTTAAAAAACAATATCCGGGGCGAAAAGTGTTTTATCTTACTTCTGAAAAATTTACTATTGACTACACCGACTCAGTGCAAGCGGGAACCGCAAATCGTTTTAAGGATAAATATCGGCAGTACGACCTTCTTGTAATGGATGACGTCCATTTTCTCTCTAAAAAACTGAAGACGGAAGAGGAACTTTTCCACTTATTCAATACGCTCCACGACACCAACAAGCAGATTATTTTTTCCTCCGATAGGGCCCCCGCGGCGATTCCCGATATAGCTGACCGCCTAAAGGGGCGCTTGGCGAGCGGGATGACTATTGAT
>CAZPXA010000040.1:0-5749 GCA_964590695.1 uncultured Candidatus Saccharibacteria bacterium | reverse complement strand
GCGGTGGAGGTGGTGGCGGTGGAGGCGGCGCAATTTCGATTCCTGTCACTCCAATAGCAGTAACAACTCCAGCGGTAACCCCCGTGGCGCCTGCACAAGGCCAGGTACTCGGTGCGGCAACCTATAACTTCACGAAGTCGCTTGCGGTCGGCTCGCGCGGCGCTGAAGTAACGGCGCTCCAGCAGTTCCTCATTGGTGCCGGATATTCGGTGCCGTCCGGAGCGACCGGCTACTTCGGCAGAGAGACGAGGGCGGCGGTCCTCGCGTTCCAGAAGGCGCGTGGTATCGCACAGGTCGGGAATGTCGGCCCGCTGACGCGCGCCGCGCTCAATAAAGGCGTTATCGCGACGACTGCCGGGACGACCTCTCAAACATCTCCGGGCCCCAATCAAACGGCTTCAGTAGGCTCCGCCCTCTCGGCTTCACAGGTGAATGCGATTGTCGGGCTCCTGCAAGCCTTCGGCGCTGACGTTGCGGTTATCGCCAAAGTGCGCGCGGCGCTCGGGAGATAAATGTTAGAATGTGCGGCATGGTAGCTCGTAAGCCGCTTGCGCATCATCTCCACGACTACTTCTTCCCGCACTCTCGTAACAACTATCGCCCGCACCTCTTCAGTGCGGTGTCGGTCGCGGTGCTTGTATTCGCCATCGTCGCCTTTGAAGCGGGGTATCTGGTACAGACGAAATATGTGTTCTTTAAGACCGATTTCCTCGCGTCCGTGTTGCCCGGCGCGCTCGTCGCGCTCACGAACCAAGACCGCGCGGCACACGGCCTCGCTAACGTTACCGAGGACCCGCTCCTTAATAGGGCGGCGCAGGCCGCCGCGCAGGATATGGCGGCTGGCGGATACTTTGCCCACGTGTCGCCGGACGGTAAGGACCCGTGGTACTGGCTTAATCAAGTTGGCTACGCGTACAGCTATGCAGGGGAGAATCTCGCGGTGAACTTCACCGATTCAGAAAATGTGCAGACAGCGTGGATGGAGTCGCCAACGCATCGCGCGAACATCGTGAAGCGAGAATACACGCATGTCGGCTTCGGCACGGCAAACGGCGTGTACGAGGGGGAAGAGACAACATTTGTCGTTGAGTTCTTCGCGGCGCCCGCCATTAAGATTGCTTCAGCGGCGGTCATTGCTCCATCAAAAGTAGAGCAACAGGTTCCGACCCCTACTGCTTCGTCAAGCGTGTTGGGTAGTCAAACGATTAGCGCAGACAACTCCGGCGCCAGTGCGGCACTTCCTACGTCAGCACCTACGGCCGCTCCTCTGGTGCCGGCCCCTGCCGAGCCGAGCTGGCTCGCGCGGCTGCTCGCTTCTCCGCTCCAGACGCTTATCGCCATTTTTACGGTGCTTTCCGCCATTATCGGCGCGGCGTTCGCGATTGCCGTACTCGAGCGAGCGAAACTCCAGCACCCGAGTGTGCTTATCGGCGGTACGCTCCTGCTCACGCTCATTGGAATTGCGATGCTCGTGAGCTTTGAACTGGCAGGTACTGTTCAGTTGGCGTCTGGCGCTCAAGCTATAGGTACTGACGCAGGAAATGCCGCAACCGTTGGCGCCGCACCCGCGAACTAGAATTTTCCTGTTACGAGGAGGGGAGGGAACAACGTTGCAATCATGCCGATTGCAAGCAGAACAACGATGATAACTGCTAACGCGCGTTTCATACTGTGAAGATAGCAGAAATCCCACGGGTGGTAAAGTTGTCCGCAAAGTTGTATTATTCATCTGTCGGGGTTGCTTCAGCAAAAGACCCCGATAAACGATTTGTTCTTTTCAACACAACCCGGAAGGGAAGTCATGAAAAAAACGGGAAGTAGATGGGCGGATGCGTATCCGTCCATGCATCATGCAGACAAAGACGAGCCGCGTGATCAAGTTGAGCTACAGGGATTTTCGACGGTTTTCGACAATATCGCCGCCGAACCGACCAGATGTCCCGGATTCGCCTGTCAAAAAAAGTCTGATGAATGTGAAACTTTCTGCGAGTTCGCCAACAGGGACGACGATGCGGAACGTCAGAACCTCTCACGCTTTCCCGAGAGAGCGTCCGTCGTGGCTTTCCTGAATCGGCCTACTGAACCACCGATTCAAGGCAGTAAGCGTGACTGTCAACGCTACTTGCTCTCGTCGGTTCCGAGATATCGTGGTGCGCACGCGACTCTCGTACTTCAAATCCTCGGGCGGCGCAACATCCTCTGATTTCCGCCCCTTTCCCAGAAGCGTTCCGGACCCCGGAACGCTTCTTGCTTTTTTATAAACTCGTTTTGATTATGTCTCTTTTTATATCGTCAAACGAGTTACCGACTTTTTCGCCGCTCGTAAAATGCGGTCATCTCTGATAGCATATCATTCATCTATGAATATGAAGGTCGGCTTGTCTGTATTAGTTGCGGCTGTTGTAGTCGTCGTTGCCGTGGCGATATTCTTCTTACCGCGGGGCAAAGAGGCGGTCACAAAGCCAACCGTCTCCACTTCGTCCGCGCTCGCCACTACGCTCGTTCCGGATATGACTCTCATCACAGCAAGTAACCCACAGCCGCAAATGGTAGGAAGCAGCACGCCGACCTACGTTGGCGATACTCTTATGACCTCACACACCGGCCGAGGACTCCTCCAATGGGCGAACGGCACCACCGCCCTCCTTGACTATGACACAAAGTTAGCTCTAGAAGAGAGCGACAGCACCGGTGCACACATAAGCGGTTCGCTTGGCGAAGGCGCAGTATGGGCGCGCGTAGAGAAGGTATTCGGCAAAGGCGAGTACTACAAAATAAAAACCCAGAACGCGGTCGCGGTCGTACGAGGAACGTCTTTCGGCATTTCGTATAAAGGCGGCATCACAGCGCTTCAAGCGGCTACCGGCACCGTCGGCTTTATACCCGTAGACCCCTCCACCGGCGAGCAGCTTAAAGACAAAGAAGTACTAGTCTCTGGAGGGAATAAGTCAACCATAGACGATTCAGGCCTCGTGAGTGTTTCTCCTCTCACTGCCGCAGATAAACAGGCACCATGGTATCTCTACAATGTGTCAGAGGTTAAGGTGCAAGCGCCAGCATCAACACAAGCACCAGCACCGAATGTCCTTCAAACGGCTTTTCCACCTGCTCCACAAATCGCTCCCAAGACCGAACCAGCCCCTTCAGAAGCGATTGCGCCAACAAAGCCTCCTGTGAGTGCTCTGGACGCGGAGAACGCCTGCGCTTCTTTTTCAGAAACGGGCTCTCAAATCGGAAGTCCGTTAAAGCTCGCTTCAATATCGCCGCTCTCCGTCAGTCAGAGCGGTCGGGACACAGTGACTCTTACCGGGGAAGGATTTATTTGCGCTATGACCATTACCATCGGCGGGAAAGTTCTTTCGGGAGAGAGCGACTTCGCTGTGGACAGCAATTCAAGCATCACCATTTCTTCGGACCTCTTGCCTATCGGCACCTTTGACATAGTTATGGAGGATTCTTTTGGGAATACGGCAACTCTCCCTAAAGCCATCACGATTACTCGGTAAATTATGTCTCAAGCAATTAAGCGCTACAGGGCAATTGCCGCTCTCGCCCTCTTCGCCGCGCTTATCGCGGGCGCCAGCCAATATTTCGGCCTTCTCGCGTCCTGGCAGGAGCGGGTCTTTGACCGGTTCTTCACGACACAGACAGCGCCCTCCGACATCGTCATTGTTGGTATTGATGACCAGAGCATCTTGGCGCTCGGCGGCTGGCCGCTCGCGCGTAAAGACTTCGCCACAGTGCTTACAAATCTCGGAGAGCCGCGCGCGGTCGGCATTGACGTCGCTTTCGCAGACCCCTCTGCCCGCGGCCCGGCGGACGATGCGGCGCTTGTGTCGGCGCTCACAAGAAGCACAAGGCCGGTCGTGCTCGCGACCCAATATGACGACCGCGGCGGCAAGCTCGTTCGGCCACTGCCCGCGCTCGCGTCGCGCGCGCAAGAGGGCTACGCCAATATGCTCGTTGACGCCGACGGCATCGTACGGGCCTTCACGCCCGTGCGTGCGGACACCGTAAGTTTCTCGGCGGCGCTATTGAAAAACACGAGCCAAACCGCCTTCCCAGAAGTGGTGCGCATCAATTGGCGGGGGCCCTCCGGCTCCTTCCTTACCCTCCCGTTCATAGACGTCTACCGAGGCGTCGTGCCTCTAAACGCATTCGCCGACAAAACGGTGCTCATCGGCGCCACAGCCAAAGATTTGCACGACACGCTCGCGACGCCGGTAGGATTTCTGTCCGGCATTGAGGTACATGCAAACGCGCTCGCCACGCTTGAATCAGGGAATTTCTTTGATGATGTCCCAGAGCCGCTTATGCTCGCGCTCATCCTGCTTGCGGCGTATCTTGCCGCGGCCACTATCCTCTTCGTATCGAGGCTTGTGCCGCTTATCCTTCTGCTCGCTGCAGAATTTATCGCGATGAATCTCGCAAGTATAGCGCTCTTCTCCGCGCATATGCGTCTGCCGACGCTGTCGCTCTCGCTTGCGTTCCTCTTGTCGGCGGGATTTACCTTTATTTATCAATATCTGAACGAGTCGCGCGAAAAGCGCCAGATACGCAAGATGTTCCAGTATTACCTCATGCCCGAGGTCATTGAAGAGCTCGCCGCCCACCCGGATCGGCTCTCGCTTGGCGGTCAAGAAAAGACCCTCTCCATCCTTTTCTGTGATATCCGCGGGTTCACAACGCTTTCGGAGGGACTCTCGCCGTCCGAGCTGACCGCGCTCATCAATGAATATTTGACGGCGATGACCGATGCCATCATGGAGCAGGGAGGTTTGGTGGACAAGTACATCGGTGATGCCGTGATGGCTTTCTGGGGCGCGCCTCTGCCGAATCCGTCCCAAGAGAGCGCCGCCTGCCGCGGCGCGCTCGCGATGCTCCGAGCGCTTGACCGCCTCAACGCCGACTTAGAGAAGCGGAATATTCAGCCGATACATATCGGCATCGGCATCTCGACCGGCGAAGTGGTCGTCGGCAATATGGGTTCTTCAAAGCGCTTCAACTACACCGTGATGGGCGATGAGGTGAACTTCGCCTCGCGGCTCGAAGGGCTTACGAAGGCGTACGGCGTTTCCTGTATCATCGGCGAACGCACTGCGAAAACGATTGCGAAGGACCCGAACTTCACCGTGCGCGAGCTCGATTTGGTGATGGTTAAGGGCAAAAAGGAGCCGCGCGCCATCTACGAGCTCGTAACGGTTCTGTCAAGCGCCGCGCAAAAGGAGCAATTCACTCATTTCGCGAACGGCCGCGAAGCGTATACGAAAGGCGACTGGAAAAATGCTATCGCGCACTTCAAGGCGGCGCTCGCTCTCGGGGAGGATAGTCCGTCGCAGATCTTCCTCGAGCGCACTACACGCCTCTCTACCGAGGCGCCCCGGGATTGGCGGGGCGTCTGGGAGTTTACGACCAAATAACGAGCGCGCGTTTCATAAACTCGTTTTAATTAGGTCCCGTTTGATATCGGCAAAGGGGTCGGTTACTTGTCCCGAGCTTTGTCGAGGGACTTTCTTGCCCGGGTTGAATATGTTCAGGGGGTCAAAGATTTTCTTCGTCCTCTCGAAGAGCGCGACCATCTCTGGGCCGAACTGCATAGGGAGGTAAGGCGTGCGGATAATGCCGTCGTTGTGCTCGCCGGTCGTCGTGCCGCCTTCTTTAATCACGAGCTCGTAGACTTTGGGCGCAAGGTCCAAAATAACTTGCCGGTTCTTTTCTTTTGAAAGGTCCATGAGCGGGATGATATGGA
>CAZPXA010000039.1:0-6497 GCA_964590695.1 uncultured Candidatus Saccharibacteria bacterium | reverse complement strand
GCACTCAAGAAACTGCCCGGCATTAAAAATACGGATACGGATTTTCCCAATCAGCGGGCCACAGTCGTGTTTGATTCATCCCTGGTAACAGTCGAGGATTTGTTCAAAGTCATCGTTGATGCCGGGTATACGCCGATGCAGGAAGAAGGAGGAGCGGAGGACCTGTTAGACAGGGAGAAAGCCGAGCGCGAGAAACAGTTGAAGACGCTAAGGACAAAACTGGCGGTCGGCGGCGTTCTCGGCATTTTTATATTTTTCGGCAGTTTCCCGGAGTGGTTCCCGTTCATGCCAAATGCTCTCATGAACCGATGGGTGTTGCTGGCGCTTGCGACCCCGGTGCAATTCTGGGTCGGTTCCCAATTCTACAGCGGGTTGAAGCTGCTCGTACGGTATCGCACAGCCGACATGAACACGCTCATCGCCATCGGGACGCTGGCGGCGTATGCCTATAGCGCGGCGGTCACGATTTTCCCGCCGTATTTCACCCACGGAGGGCTGGCGCCCGCGATATATTTCGACACATCGGCGATTATCATCGTCCTCATCCTTCTCGGGAAATATTTTGAGGTCCTCATGAAAGGCCGAGCTTCGGAGGCGATTAAAAAGTTGGCCGGCCTCCAGCCTAAGACGGCGAAGGTTATGCGTCATGGGAAAGAAGTCGAGATAGCCATTGGGGACATGCAGGTTGGCGACCTGGCGGTTGTCCGCCCCGGAGAGAGGGTCCCCGTTGACGGAACGGTTACAGAAGGAGAATCGGAAGTGGACGAGTCAATGATTACCGGAGAGTCAATGCCGGTCCATAAGAAGGTCGGGAGCGCAGTTATCGGAAGCACCGTAAATACCTACGGGACATTTATATTCAAGGCGACGAACATTGGCAGAGACACCGTACTTTCGCGCATCATCAAGATGGTGGAAGAAGCGCAGGGCTCCAAGGCGCCGATTCAGCGCCTCGCGGACCTCGTCTCTTCCTACTTCGTTCCCGCGGTGTTCGCCATCGCGGTCCTCACCTTCGCCTTATGGTTCTTCTTCGGGCCGGCGCCGAGCTTCACATTCGCACTGATTAATTTCGTCGCCGTCCTCATCATCGCCTGCCCGTGCGCGCTCGGACTTGCAACCCCCATGGCCGTTATGGTCGCTTCGGGAAACGCCGCAGGCAAAGGCATCTTGGTAAAAGATGCCGCCTCGCTTGAAATTGCCAATAAGATAAACACGGTTATTTTGGATAAAACGGGCACGCTCACTCGGGGCAAACCCCAGTTGACCGACATCGTTGCGTTTGGCGACGGAGACCGGAAGGAAGTCCTCACGCTCGCCGTTTCACTTGAGCAGCGTTCAGAACACCCGCTTGCGCAGGCGGTCCTGCGGTATGCGGCAAGCATCGACCAGAAATCCTCGCACCCGCTCGATACGGCAATCGCGGATGAAGCGAGGGAAGAAAAAATCAAACCGTACGCACTTGAAGAGTTTAAGGCCATTCCCGGCAAAGGTTTGCGCGGCGTATTACGAACCGGTCCCGAGCCCGACGCACGGGCCGAAGCGTATCTGGGGAATCGGGCGCTGGCCGCCGATGTCGGACTTGATACTGCTTCGTATGAAGACGACATCAGAAAGCTTGAGAATCAAGGTAAAACCGTAATGCTTCTCATTGTCGGCAAAAAGATAAAAGGAGCGCTCGCCATTGCCGATGTACTCAAAGCAGAGTCAATTAATGTAGTGCGCGCGCTTAGGAAAAGGGACATAGAAGTATGGATGCTCACCGGGGACAACGACCGCACTGCTCGGGCTATCGCGGCGCAGGCGGGTATAGGCAATGTCATGAGCGAAGTTCTGCCAGAGAAGAAGTCCGCGAAAGTGCGCGAATTGCAGGAGCAGGGGAAAATCGTCGCAATGGTCGGCGACGGCATAAACGATGCCCCCGCACTTACGCAGGCGCACATCGGCATCGCCATGGGCGAGGGTACGGACATCGCCATGGAGTCGGCCAATGTCACGCTTATGCGAGGAGACCTGCGGCTCATCCCGGAATTCATCGCACTTTCAAGGCGCACGATGGCGATAATCAAACAAAATCTATTCTGGGCGTTCTTTTACAACACCGCGTTCATCCCCGTCGCCGCCGGCGCCCTCTACCCGTTTTTCGGGATTCTCTTGAATCCAGTCTTCGCCGCCGCCGCGATGGCGTTTTCAAGCGTGTCGGTTGTCGGCAACTCGCTTCGCCTTAAGGCAAAAAGGCTGTAATATATTAGGGTATGTTATTTGTATCCAAGAAAATTTCTACCGCGCTAATCCTGTTGCCATTTCTGACAGTGGCGCTCCTCAATTTTGCCGCTATGACCTATGCGGCAGACGGGAGCATGCAAGGCGATTGCCCATTCTCTACTGTGGCAGCGTCACTGTGTCCATCGGGCGCTCTCCCCGGAGCCATTCATCACATTAATGCATTCCAATCATTTTTGAACGTACCCGTGAGTTCTGCCATTATCGCTCTTATAACTTCTTTGCTCATTATTGTTATCAGTACTCTCACTTTTTTGTTCCATCCACTCTTGTATAAGCCACTAGCATTCGTCTCGTACCATCCGACGCCTTTTACTTCACAAAACAGAAAAATAAAACGCTGGCTTTCTCTTTTTGAACATTCACCATCTCGCCTGTAGACGGAGGCGCTTTAAGGGCTGTGCGATTAAATTCTAATTAGTATGGAATCAAAAACTACCAGCATCATCGCAGTTGTCCTGCTCATATTCGTGGGGCTCTTCGTGTGGGGTTACTCCGGAAAGGGAGGAACGGCCTCATCCGTCCAGAGTGCCCCGGGGGCTGCCGGCAATTCGGAAAGTTCGCTCATCGCGCCGGAAGTGTTCTATGATTTCGGCACAATCTCGATGAGGGACGGCAACGTCAGTAAAGAATTCATCGTGACAAATCCTACGGACAGCGATATCACCGTGCATACGGTGTTGAGCTCCTGCATGTGCACGACCGCATTCGTCGTCGGGCCTAACGGGAGCGCCAAAGGCCCGTTCGGCATGCCCGGCATGGGGTATGTCCCGCCGGCGAACGAGCTCATCAAGGCGGGCGAAAGCCGCACCATTCGCGTCGTATATGACCCGAACGCACACGGCCCCGCCGGCGTAGGCCGCATCGACCGGTTTGTTACGCTCACCGATGCCTCCGGCGGAGTGCTTCAGTTGGAAATTAAGGCACTCGTCACCCCCTAGCATGACCCATTCAATTACATTCAGGGTCATGGTGAATTGCGTTGAACCATGAGGCGCATCTCTATCATCGGGGGCGTCATTGGCGTATTCATTCTCGGGATACTTATCCTGAAATGGAGTTCCGGAACCTCATCGCTTGTCTGGTCTTTAAGCGCAGGCGGGGCTTGGCTTCTGCCGCTTGTGCTCATATCGTCGCTTCTTGATAGCGTGCATCCCTGTTCATTCTCGATTCTACTCATCACGATTGCATTCCTGTTCAGCTTGCAGATGGCGCGAAAGAAGATTCTGCAGATCGGAGGCGTATACATCGCGGGCATCTTCGCGTCGTATCTACTTATCGGACTCGGCATCCTGAAGGTCCTGCATCTCTTCAACACGCCGCACTTCATGGGGAAGCTTGGCGCGTCGCTCCTCATCATCTTCGGCATCGTGAACCTTATAAACCGGTTCTTCCCAAACGCACCCATTAAGCTCTCACTGCCGTCTGCCGTTCACGCCCCCATGGTGCGGCTCATGGAGAAGACGTCAATGCTGGCGGCATTCCTGCTCGGCGCGCTGGTGGGCATCTGCCAATTCCCGTGCATGGGCGGCCCATACCTCATGGTCATCGGGCTTCTGCACGACCAGGTGACGTACGCGGCGGGGTTCTGGTATCTCGTTCTCTACAACTTCGTTCTCATTATTCCGCTTGCGCTCGTCTTGTGGTTCTCGGCAGATAAAGCTGTCGTTGATAAAATGCAGGAGTGGAAGCGCGACCACCTCGCGCGCGTACGGCTTATCGCCGGCATCTTGATGGTTGCGCTCGGGGCGCTTATTCTCTTCGCTTAAACGTTATGACTATCGCCATCGCAACAGCATCAATTATCGCCATCGCGGGACTCATATGGCTTGCCAATCGGATTCTGCCGTTTGCCATCTGCCCGGTCTGCGCCGGCGTGTTCCTCACGTGGGTAGGGCTTGTCGGCGCGCACTTTGTCGGCTACCAGATTGACCTCATCGTTCCTGCGCTTCTTATGGGCGGGTCGGTGGTCGGCATTGCGTACCAGCTTGAAAAAAAGTTTGGCGTGCGCACGCTCTGGAAAGTGTTCTTTATTCCTGTCGGCTTCATCGCCGCATACGCCATTCTCAAAGAGTGGTGGGCCGCGTTTCTCCTCGCAGTCGCCTTTCTCGCGGCGATATCGGCCCGGTTACTGCCCGCAAAAGACAGCACGGCAGATTCGCGCAAAGAAGCGACCGCGGACATTAAAAAGAAAATGGAAAACTGTTGCTGATTAACACTACACTCATGGAAACTCACCAAACATCAAGAACTCTGGAAGGTATTGTTCGAGAGTATGCGGCGCCGCTTAGCATCGTGGCCGCCGGAGCGCTCATCGCAATGACGATGTATTATGGCCCATCAAGCCGCAGTGTAGGCACAGCCGCAGAAACGAACGCGCAAACGCAGCTCCAAGAATCTGTTCTGCCATCGTCTGGAGTGACTTTGCCTGTTACATGGGGAGACCTTGGCGCGAAACTGGTCGAAGTCGGCGTAATTGACCGCGATAAAATGATAGCGCTCTATGAGGGGCGTGGCGGATTTCCTACTGAATATCGGAAAATGCTTGAGAAAAACATGAACGAAAAAATCGTCATCACGAGTTGGAACTCCGGTTATCTCCTCAACCTGCTCTGGGCGCTTGGGCTCGCAAACAAGAATCCGATTCTAGAAGACGCGTCAGAAATGATGAATCCGGCCTACGGCGGAGCAGGTCCGCCAGCCGGCGGATTCGCCTCAACGGGCGGTTGGACGCTCGCGAAGGGAAGCGCGATGGACCACTATAATATGCACTCGCTTATGATGCTCACCGCCGACCAACAAGCGCTTGTGGACCGCGTATCGCGAAACATCTATCGCCCCTGTTGCGGCAACTCCACGCACTTCCCGGATTGCAATCACGGCATGGCGATGCTCGGCCTCTTGGAACTCATGGCGTCTCAAGGCGTCGGTGAACAGCAAATGTACAAAACGGCGCTTGCGGTAAACTCGTACTGGTTTCCAGACACCTATCTCACTATCGCAACTTACATGCAGCAGAAAGGCGTTGCGTGGAGAGATGTGTCGCCAAAAGAGGTGCTCGGACGCGACTTCTCAAGCTCGTCCGGTTACACGAACATCTCTTCCCAGGTGACCCTGCCGCAACGAGGCCAAGGAGGGGGCGGCTGTTCAGCATGAACAAAATTAACAAAAGTAGTATAGTAACTCTATGATTAACACGAAACATCTTCTGAAAGCCACTGCGCTCTGGATAAGCACCGTGTATGTCGTCTGCTTTGCGGGCGTGGCGTTGTTCCCGGGCATCCGGGAGGCATTCATGCTCTACGCGCTCCACACGACAGTCAATGTAGGCGAGAATGTTATGACTCTTACCACATTCATCTCGGGCCTCGTGATTTGGAACGCGGTTGCATTTCTGGCAGTCGGCTTGTTCGCGTTTTCCTTTAATAGAATAAAAGCGTAGACATGATGTATGTACCGTATGGCAGTTATGGAGAGTGGGGGATGGGAAGCACGTTTGGTTGGTTCGGAGGCGGGATTATGATGCTCATCTTCTGGGTTTTGTTCATCGCGCTTATCGTGTGGCTTGTGCGCGAGGTGGGCGATAAAAATACGCATTCGCACTCCAATTCGCAGGCGCTCGCTATATTGAAGGAGCGTTACGCAAAGGGCGAGATAAGCAGAGAAGAATTCGAAACAAAAAAGAAAGACATTTCATGAGCAAAACGTATCTATTCCATGTACACGGCATGCATTGTGCCGCGTGCATGCTGTTCATTGAAGATGCTATTAGAGAGCTTCCGAATGTTACTCATGTGCGAGCATCGCTCGCTGAACACCGCGTAACCGTAACGGGCGAATTTGTGGGTTCGCCCGAGGAAATCGCAGAAGAGCTGACGAAGGTAGTACGGAGCCACGGCTACACCATTTCAGTTGAGAAAAATGCGCACAGGGCAGGATGGGAGGACTTCGCCTATGCCGTCCCAATAGCGGTCGCTATCATTCTCGGCTTCCTTCTGCTCCAGAAGGCGGGTCTGGCCTCGCTCATTACGGGTTCAGACGTGAGCTATGGAACGGCATTCATCATCGGACTCATCGCATCTGTCTCTTCCTGCCTCGCGATTGTCGGCGGTCTTGTATTATCGCTCTCCGCGAGTTCGGCAAAGGAGGGCGGCACCTGGCGGACGCAAGTTCTCTTCCATATCAGCAGAATCGGGGGCTTTTTTATCCTCGGCGGC
>CAZPXA010000038.1:2730-7191 GCA_964590695.1 uncultured Candidatus Saccharibacteria bacterium | reverse complement strand
AACAAAAACGCCCGAAGAGAGCGTTTTTGTTATGTGTTTGTGCGAGTAAATTCGATTAACTTGCAACTCGAAAAAGGAAGCGCATAATGTGTTTGAATGCCAGAAGAAGGACAAAAACAATCATTTATAGAATATTTGCAAACCCCGACCGGCAAAATGGCTGTGGTAACTGCGCTCGCTACACTAATCGCTTTATGGTTTGTATTCAATCCTCCAGGGCAGGAAAAACGGACTCTGGATGTTTCGGTAAGCCAGAATGTCGAATTAAATGTCAGCCCGACATTGTCGAAGAGTAGTTCTTTGCGATTTATCTATAATGACCAGCAAGTATCAAATTTAGTTTCTACCAAGATAAGACTCAAAAACTCCGGAAACGTTCCACTGCAACAAGATGATTTTATCCAGAGCTTAAACATTTCATTTCCCAACGACACACGGATAGTAAATTCCAGTCTTGTGCGAGCTCAACCTATGGATGATGCGGTATCAACCCAACAGGGAACTTTAGAAAAAAAAGATAATAATCATCTTTTATTTACGCCTATACTCATTAATCCAGATGAAATCTTTGATGTAGATATTCTCACCACAAGAGAAGGATTAAGCGAAATACAGTCATTAAGTTACAGTCCAGAAGAAGTGAATTTTGACTACAAAATATATGGGATTACTTCAATTAATCGTGTCTCAAAGATAGAAACGAGTACAGAACGTCACGAAGTTTCTCGGGAAAAAGTTGACGGCTGGATTTCAAACATCCCAATTGCTCTTGCAGTAATTGCAATTTTCTTAGCAATAATAGCTATTCTTGGGTCAATACCTTCACGCTCAAAAAATACAAACGAAACAAATAAACAGTCATCAAAAATTTGGCCTACTGCTGTACTAATCGTATTCTGGGTTTCAATAATCCTTGCCGTTCTGTATTCTTTTGGGAAAATAATTTACGAAGCCTACTTTTTGTAAAATAAAGAATATGACCGTAAAGAAACGAGGATGGAGTTTCCATCGGTCAGGAAGGGTGGAAGATTGGTCAGCTTTTTGGTAGTATCAAACATGTTCCAACTGCAAGCGTAGCTCAGTTGGTAGAGCACCCGACTGATACTCGGGCGGTCGTAGGTTCGACCCCTACCGCTTGCACAAAATGAGTCTTTCTGACGAGGAGCTAAGTGTCTATTCTGGAGAACATTTGCTTTATGAAATTGAGATGATGTTTGATGTCTTACAGGTAGATATCTCAAATTTGCCTCCGCAATTCCGCATGAATATGACGGTTGAGTTATTTGCTCTTCATTTGAGGAATCTGATTACGTTTTTATATCCAACCCAGAATCAACATGACACTGATGTTTACGCGAGAGATTATTTTCCTGATAAAGACGAATGGGAAAGGATAGCCCCTCCATTATCAGCAACTTTAGACACAGCACGACGGCGAGCAAATAAAGAACTCGGGCATCTAACTACCGAGCGTATCGAGGGATTCCAAGACAGGAAGAAATGGGAAATAATCTCACTGACAAAAGAAATTGTACCGATACTGCAATTATTTTGTTCTTCGGCCAGCAAATCAAAACTAAATACTAATGTGGCTCAGTTAGTAAGCCGTCTGAACGGCTTTCTCCCTGCGCTTGCCTCGGAAAAGTAAAAGAAGACTTTCACTTTCCACTCGGCTCGCTTGGTAGTAGATTCCCCGACTGATACTCGGGCGGTCCAAGCGACCAGTTTTGTCCAATAGCGAAGCGATTGGAAACAAAACAGAAGTCCCGTGGGAGTTCGATCCCTGGCGCTTGCACCACAATCATATTGTTATACTTGAACCATGCGACGGCATACAGCCATACGGCGGGATTCGCTTATTGTCATCGGGGCGGCGCTCCTGTTCGGTGTCGGCATGCCGGTCTTCCTCTTCAGCCGCGGTATTTTCTCGGACGCCTCTTCTTCGATTGTTCTAACCGATATTCAACCAGTTGCGGTAAGCGTGCCGTTTACGAAGCTGACGCAAGGCACGCAATCGGTCGTGGCAAAGCGAGTTAATTATGTTCTCACCTCTCCTACCGAATTGGAAGAACTCTGGAAGGTGGTTGATGCGCCCGGTAAACCGCCAAGGGTGGATTTTAGAAAGAATGCAGTCATCGCCGTTTTTGCAGGTCCGGAACCGGGCTCTTCAATTGCCGTCGCAAAGATTGAAGACTCGAATATGCGCTTGGTTTCTATAGCACTCGCAAAGCCAGATGGCGACTGCGAGCACATACAATCAACTGAATCATCCTACGAAATTATTGCTGTACCAGCCACTCCGCTCCCGCTCACGCACGAGGATATTGTGCAAGAGTCTGATTGTTCGGAATAAACTTTCTGGTAACATAATTTCTATGCAGGAGGGAGTACCCGATGAGAGGAAAATCTTCGATAATTTAAAGCATTACACTCCCGATGAACAGCAAGCGAAAGCAATCATAGAAACGGAAATATACCCGCAATTTCTTTCTATTGGGGAGACTACAAAACAAATGAAAGAAGTTCTGGCGAGCTCGCCGCATCGGCCAGAATTTGTGGCTGAAATGGACGTGGTGCTTGAAAACTTGAGGAAGTCCGGGGAACTTCTCAAGCTTTCGCATAAGAATCAAGAGGACTACAATCTCGTTGACAAGCGCTGGATGCGCCGACCAGGATTTATGAAAGGGGCTCTTGAAAGAGGGAGGCTTGCAATGGAGCTTGATGTGCGAATGGACACAGACGGTACATTCTGGGTTTCGCACGCCACTGGTGCTCGTGCAACTGTCACTCCTCCCTATATTCACGAAATGACGACAGCAGAAATGAAAGAAAAAGGAGACCGCTTCACTGTTGAAGAGGCCTTCCAGATATTTTCTGAATATAACGATGGAGCACACAAATTAATCCTTGAGCTCAAGACACTCGGTCCCGACGAAGAGAAATTCCCTGATATGGTGGCCAATCTCAAATCATTGATAGACAAATATGAACTTCGGAATGTTGTGGCCATTTCGTCCCTCTCCCCAGGAATTCTTATGTCTGTCCATGAGACATTTCCAGAAATGCCCCTTATTCTTAATGGTGGAATCGTGTCGGGTATAAGTTATGAAAAGCCAAAAGAGAAACGAGGAGTTCTTGAAGGAATGATAGAGGCTCTCAAAGATAGAGTCATTCCCGCTGATAAAAAATGGAGAGCATTTGGGATAACACTTCCTTGGCTTGGGAAGCCAATTGAAATGGTTATTTCTGCCTCTGAAAAAAGTCTTATCCGACCAGATGGAGAAGGAACGCAGACCCTGTATGCATTTGCGCGTTTACCGGACGATCTTACCAACGTCCTTCGGGAACAAAAAAGGGAAGGAAAGGAACTTGGGGGTATGGTGTCGCTTTCTCTAGTTACGGTTCTTGCAAGCATTCTCGATGTTGTTGGTGCCTCAGAAAAGGCAAAAGAGATGAGACAATACTACAACGAAATTGTGAACCAACTTGGTATTGGAAAAATGGCGACGACATTTGGACAAGAGTTTAGCAAGGTTCCGCTTTTTGGAGAAACACTATTCAAAAAACTGAGGCCAGAAAGACAAATTGCAGTTTTTAAAAAAGAGCTTGGAGTGGACGTCATGATTTATACCAAAGCACCAGAAGAGTTTGCACATGAACTTCCAGACTTTGTTGCTACATATAAGTGAAGCTTTCTTCGTAAAATCTCAAAAATAGCTCACACGTGCATCAAACCTGTAGGTACGCTAGATTGAGGGGATGGACGCATCGGCGCACTTCCGCAATAAAAAGATAACCGTCATGGGCCTCGGCCTCTTGGGCCGGGGTGTGGGCGATGCGCGTTACCTTGCCGAATGTGGTGCCGAACTTATCGTGACCGACCTGAAGCCTCGCGAAGAGCTCGCTGAATCGGTAGAACAACTCCAGGCTTTTCCAAATATTACATTCGTACTCGGCGAGCATCGGCTAGAAGATTTTAATAATCGCGACCTTATTCTTAAATCGGCCGGTGTGCCGCTCGATTCGCCATACATTGCGGAAGCGAGAAAGCACAATATACCAGTTCGCATGAGCGCGGACCTTTTCGCGGAGATTTCTGGTGCTACCTGTATCGGCGTGACGGGCACGCGCGGTAAGTCGACCGTAGCACACATGCTTGTCGCGATTCTCAAAGAAGCGGGGAAGAAAGTGTTACTTGGCGGGAATGTGCGCGGTGTCTCGACACTCGCGCTTCTCTCCGAAGTGACTCCCGAACACATCATCGTGCTTGAACTTGATTCATGGCAGTTACAGGGCTGGGGTGAAGCAAGGATGAGCCCACATATCGCCGTATTCACCACGCTCTATCCCGACCATCTGAATTATTATGGTTCGACTACGCTCACCACAAGTCAAAATGCTCTGGACGCATATCTCGCCGACAAGGCGAATATCTTCTTGTATCAAAGGCAGGGAGATACG
>CAZPXA010000038.1:0-2720 GCA_964590695.1 uncultured Candidatus Saccharibacteria bacterium | reverse complement strand
TTATCGAGAAATACGCCAATAAGATTGATGCGAAGACGCAGATTATCGACGAACTCAAGCTTCCTGACACTTGGGCATTGCGAATTCCGGGCGCCCACAACCGCTACAATGCCGCACTCGCGCTCGCTGCCGCCCGCGCGATTGGTGTCGAGGACGGTGCCAGTCGCCGCGCGCTCGCGGCATTTACGGGCGTACCCGGGAGGCTGGAACTTATAGCAGAGAAGAACGGTGTGAAGGTCTATAACGATACGACCTCCACCACGCCCGAAGCGACACTCGCGGCGCTCTCTGCCCTCGGTACTGCGAACACGATTATTATCACAGGCGGGACTGATAAAAATCTAGAACTGGGTGCGCTTGTCGCGAGACTGAAAGAAGCGAAACGCGTCATCCTGCTCGCCGGCTCGGGAACTGATCGCATTAAGAGCGAATTTCCCGATGCACCAATATACGATACACTTGCGCCGGCGGTCGAGGATGCCCTGTCTCACGCAGAACAAGGCGACACCATCCTCTTCTCACCCGCGTTCACCTCGTTTGGCATGTTCAAGAATGAATTCGACCGCGGCGACCAGTTCGTCGCCCTCGTGAAGAAACATATATGAACATTGAACTCTTTTTACCTCCTCAAGAGGTTGGGAAAAACGTGATAGTTCCGAAACTTACACACGGTTCACGTATAGTCGCCATTGTTTCAGGAAATGAGAACCTTGAAGACTGTGATGCCCTCATTACGGAGGACCGCCGCTTCTCTTTGGGAATAAAAACGGCCGATTGTGCGCCAATTTGTTTTAGTGATGGAAACAAAATTGGCATTGCTCACGTCGGGTGGCCAGGACTGTGTCTCGGGCTTATTGAGAAAATGCTAGCCCATTTCGATACGGCGACGCTCGCTGTGTATGTCGGCCCATTTCTTCATTCTTTTGAAATAAAAAAAGATTTCTGTTACGAAAAGCTAAGCCAGAAATTTACGGAGTATATCAAACAACAGCCCGAGAAACTCATTTTTAATTTTAAAGACGCCATACGCTCACTACTTCCGCCCGGGACAGCCTTCGACCCCCGCAATACGGGAGAAGACACCTCTTTCCCCAGTTATCGGCGCGACAAAACGAAGGAGCGCTTTACCACTGTAATCAACTTCTCCGTATGATAGGCATCTTTGATTCAGGTTCGGGCGGGTTGACTGTCTTGAGGGCGATACGGGAACGGCTGCCGTCGAGCGATATTCTCTACTTTGGCGATATCCGGAACGCGCCCTACGGCGAGAAGTCGCGCGAGGAGCTCTCGCGCCTTACGGTCAATAACATTCGCGTGCTCCAAGCGCGAGGGGCGACGAGTATCGTGAGCGCCTGCAACAGCGTCTCGGCCTCGCTCGCCATCTCGCTCTTTGACGTGCTTGGCCTCGCACAGCAAAACCTCATCGAAATGGTCGGGCCGACGGTGGGTTACTTTAAAGATTTCAAAAAGCCCATTCTCCTTGCGGCCACGCCCGCGACCATCCTCTCCGAACTCTACCAAAATGCTTTCCGGATGCTCGGCATTACAATCGATACGGTCGCCATTCCCAAGCTTGCAGGCGCCATTGAATTCGGCGTTTCTGCGGCGGACCAGGAGCGGCTCATCGCGGCCGCATTTGCCGCATATGACATGGAGAAATATGGCGCCCTTATCCTCGCCTGCACGCACTACCCGCTCGCGCCGGCGTCGTTCCGCAGAGTGCTTGGGGATGTGCCGTTTTTTGACCCGGCAGAAGCGGTCGCGGACCGCGTCGAACGACAGTTCTGGCCCCGAGAGGCCGGCGACGGGAGGCTCCGGCTCCTCGTTAGCAGAGACACGCCGCAGTTCCGAGCGCATGTGGCGAAATTGCTCCCCGATGCCTCGTATACAATCGAAGTGGTAGAGTGATTCTTATGCGCAAGGTTCACTTCATCGGTATTGGCGGCATCGGGATGTCAGCGCTCGCACAGCTGATGCGCGACCAAGGGGTGGAAGTAACCGGCTCGGATAGGGAAGCGAGTCCGGTGACCGGGCTTTTGGAGAAAAAAGGGATTAAGGTCGTGGTAGGACAGAAGACCGAGAATGTACCACAAGACCTCGAACTTGTGGTGTACAGCGATTCAGTACCGGAAAGTAATCCGGAGCGTGTCGAAGCCGTACGACGGAATATTCCCCAATTCTCGTATTTCGCGATGCTTGGGAAGGTATCAAAAGTGAAGAAGGTAGTCGCAGTTGCAGGGACGCACGGGAAAACGACCACCACCGGTATGCTCGCAAAGATTCTGAAAGACGCGGGGGCATCGCCGACGGCGGTTGTAGGTTCTATTGTGAAGGACTTTGGCTCAAATTACCTGTCCGGCACCTCCGACATTTTTGTCGTAGAAGCATGCGAATACAAAGACCACTTGCTTGAACTCTCGCCGCAGGTGCTCGTGGTCACAAACCTTGAGTGGGACCACACGGATTATTTTCCTTCACTCGTAGCGCTACAAGAGACTTTCAGAAAGGCAATTGAGAGAGTGCCGACAGATGGGGCAATCGTTACCGACCCGCACAACCAAAACATCGCGCCCCTACTTAGCGCGGCGAGAGCGCGCATTATTGACTACACCAGAGAGCCGGCTTATACACTTCGCCTGCCGGGAGAGTTTAATCAGATGAATGCCCGCGCGGCCGCTGCGGCCGCGCGGGCGATGCTCCCTTCGATTTCTGATTCTCAT
>CAZPXA010000037.1:0-7215 GCA_964590695.1 uncultured Candidatus Saccharibacteria bacterium | reverse complement strand
GACCTCGCGCTCGCACTCGCCTATCTCATCGCCGCCGGCGACCTCACTCCCCTTGCCGAACAAATGCTTTTTGTTGGGGAACTCGCGCTTGACGGGACCTTGCGAAGCGTGCGCGGAGTCCTGCCGCAAGTGCTCGCCGCGAGACGCCGCGGCATCACGACCATTTTTGTCCCGCCGGGGAATATGCGCGAGGCGCTTCTCGCAAGCGGTGTTTCTGTGTATGCCCCGAAGTCGCTTGCGGAACTCCTGGAGCACCTGAAAGGCGAGAAGCCGCTACCACGGCTTGTGCGCGACCGGCACGCGCCGCTCCCGCCGCCTTCTCTTGACCTCGCTGACATCAAGGGGCAGGAGAGCGCGAAGCGCGCCCTTGAGATAGCCGCCGCCGGCCGGCACAACATCGTCTTCTATGGGCCGCCGGGCACCGGCAAGACCATGCTCGCGCGAGCGCTCTCCGGCATCCTCCCGCCTCTCTCCGACGACGATATGCTTGAAGTCACCGCGATACACTCAACCGCCGGGCTCCTCAAAGAAGGGGAGGCGGTGCACTGGCCGCCCTTCCGCGCGCCGCACCACTCGATTTCTCATGTCGCCATCGTGGGCGGGGGTACTTTCCCGAAAGCGGGCGAGGTGACGCTCGCGCACAAGGGCGTCCTCTTTCTGGACGAATTCCCCGAATTTGATTCTCGGACGCTCGAAGCGCTTCGCCAGCCGCTTGAAGACCGCGTCGTTACCGTCTCGCGGGCGCGGGCAAGCATCACCTTCCCGGCTGACTGCATGGTCGTCGCCGCGATGAATCCGGCGGACACCATTTCAAACGATGCGCGCGTCGCTCTGCGCGCTGGCTTGAAGCAGGCGCGCCGCATCAGCCGGCCCATCGTTGACCGCCTCGACCTCTGGATAGAAGTGCCGCTCGTCCCGCACGACACGCTCGCGAAGCTTGGGGGCGGCGAACCCTCGGAGCGCGTGCGCGAGCGCGTCGTCGCCGCCCGCACGCGGGTCGAGAAGCGCCTCGGCAAGCGCGGTGCCACGAACGCGGCTCTTACCGGCCGCCAACTGGATGAAAAAAGCGGCTTCAGCCCGCTCGCGAAGGAAGCGCTCACGAGCGCCGCCGCGCGCCTCAACCTCTCACCGAGGAGTTACCACCGCACCATGCGAGTGGCGCGCACCATCGCCGACCTTGCCGGCGCCGATTCGGTCACGCCCGCCTTCATCCACGAAGCGCTCCAGTACCGCCCCCGCGGCCTGTTTGGATTTGAATAGTTTTATCGCAAAGTTCCATCAATATAGTTGAATAACGTTTTCAGAGTGTGGGCGATAGTGTCGTTTTCAATAATTATTGCAACGGGATTGTCTTGAGAAAACGAAAATATACCAATTTTATTATCATAAATATCTATTTCCGTATCAAAAGAGAATTTTGCGGGCAGTAGTTTAGTAATACGGTTGTACTTCTCGTCGTCCTCTTTGCTCTCGCGGGCCCATACGCTATCGGGCGCAACATTTACACACCGTATACCGAGCCCAACCCTTTTCTTTAGGTAATAATTCAGCCACTCCGCGCCCATTCGTTTCAAGACTGCACCAACGCCAGTCAAGTCATAGAGGATTTTTTGTTTGTTATTTTCAAGTGTATCTTCGTACGCCTGCTTCATCCCTTCAATTCCCTGGAAAAATTGGATTTTTGGGAGGGAAAGCGCTTTTTCTCGCTGTAGTACAAGTTGAGGCAGCATTTCTCGGAGTGACTCCTCTTGTTTTGCCAACTCATCTCGTTTGCGTGCCAAATAGTCCGGCAGAAGCGCGGGGTCGATGGATTGGTAACGAGTGACGCCGCTCTTTCGGGTCGTTGAAATAAGACCTTTATTCGTAAGTTCCTTGAGAATACCGTAGACGCTCGTACGATTCAGTCTCACCTTCTGAGCAAGGTTCGACGCACGCATTGGTCCGGTTTGTAAGAGGAAACCAAATACGGTCGACTCTTTTTCATTCAGCCCGATGCTCTCAAATGTTCTCTTAAGGGTAGGTGGCATATGGTGTTGTCGTATTTCATAAACACTATATCTTTAATATCTTTACTTTGCAAGTATATTGATGTTATAAACTGTCTCGGAACTCTCAACAATCCTGTTTGAGGGAACCGTTCTTTTCATTCCCTATGGAGGTGCAAGATGCAAAACCAGCAGAAGCACATTTTGGCCGTCGAGCTCCCGGCTCCGTGCCCGCTTGCCTGCGCGTTCTGCCGCACGCCGGATCATGGTGTCGGGGATGCCGAGCAAGTTTTCGCGGCAATCAGCGCGCGCTTGTCCCAAGGAGGATACGGCGAGCTCTATCTCACCAGCAACGGTGAGACCGGGCGCTCTCCCATCTTCCGGGAGACGGTTACGCTCGCGCAGAGGCTCGGGGTGCCGGTCGCCGTCCTGTGCGCGACGGAGGACTCGATCGTCCCGGGGCTCGTACGCGCTGAAGTGAGCGTGAACAAGTTCACCGCGGCGCTCTCCGGTCCCGCAATCGCGAAAGCGAAGAAGCTCGGTATTCCCCTCGTCGTCTCTGCAGTCGATGTCGGGCATGGCGCCCGTGATGCGGAGACGCTCGCGAAGGAACACGGGGCGGACGGCGCCCTCATTCGGGCGCTCCAGAACGAAGGTCGCTCGCGCAAGAACGCGGGAACCACTCGCATCTGGAAGCGGGCGGGCGTGGAGCTCGGGGCATTCCCCGCGGCGGCCTACGCGGAGCTTCGCGAAATCGCCGAAGAGGGATGGGCCGTCACCTGCCTCAACCCTTTCGGGACAAAGGTCGGTCTGCTGGGCGGCGCGGTCGCATAAGTCCGTCCTACGAAGCACGAGAGGTCCCCTTGGGGCCTCTCTTTTTTAGAACATGAACATACTTATCATTGGAGCTTCATCAAAAAATAGTATCGGGTACATCGTCGGAGAAAAACTAAAAATACACCACGAACACTCCGTGGTGTATACAAGTCGCAATGGCAAACTTGGTCTAAAATGCGATGTGACACATCCACGGAATGTGCGCCGGATACTCCTGAAGACGAAACCTGGTGTTGTAGTATTGGCAGCGGGGGTTTTTACGGCTCCGAAGATACTTGGTTCCATACGAAGCTGGTCACGAATTACTGAACATATCCTCGCAAAAAGTCTCGGACCTCTTGTGCTTGCTAACGCGTTTACATCACTCAAGCCGAAGCGGGTTCGGTACTTCATCGCGCTTGGAGGTCGGGCGGTTTCATCTGAGTCGGGGCTTGCAGCTTAAACCGTAGGGAACGGTGCGCTCTGGTCGCTCACCAATTTTCTCAACCGGCATTCTCTGGGTAAAGCTTTTTATATTGATCTCCCTTTCGTCAAAGATTCCAGGATGGAAAAACAGTATTATCGGGCTACAAAATCTAGGGCACAAGGCATTTCGATTGAAACAAACGAGGTTGTCAAAGTGGTAGAAAGAATTTTGAGAGGAGAGGAGAAGAGGGCAAGAATAATTCTCGGAGGAAAAGGTTCGGCTTGACCATTAACATCTACTGCGGAGCGCAGACGGCGCCGATGGGGCAGTTGATGAAGGGGTTGACCGCGCCGCGGACCTCAAAGTGGAGATGGACGCCGGTCGAACGGCCAGTCGCGCCGACGTACCCGATGGTCTGTCCCGACAAGACAGATTGTCCGGGAGAGACGATGACGCTTCTCATGTGCGAATAGAGCGTCTGCGTGCCGTTACTATGCGTGATGACGACGTAATTGCCGTAGCCGCCGTTCCATGCGCCGCCGCCGCGCGCGATGATAACAGTACCAGCGGCGGCAGCATGAACTGGCGTCCCGCGCGGAGCTCCAAGGTCGATGCCGTTCCATCCGTGGATGCCTTGGGTAAGAATGGCTCCCGGTACAGGATTCCCGTAGTAGCCAGCTTGGAAGGAACCGCCTCCGACGATAATGGGAGGGGGAATCGGAGATGGTCGAGAGAGGGGTGTAACAGCGGGTACGGCGATTTCGCCGCCAGGAATGATGATAGTTGAACCGACAGCGAGCGTGTCGGTTATGTCGAGGCCGTTGAACTGGGCGATTTCGTTCGCATCGGCATTATATTTTTTTGCCAGTGATTTGAGCGTATCACCCCTCTTGACGAGGTGTTCGACGCCGGAAATGGGCAGGATGATAAGCGTATCGCCGGGCCGAACATTCCGCACGCTCTTAAGGTCATTCGCCCACAAAATGGTATTCACCGACACATTAAACATTTTCGCGATATCGGAGAGAGTGTCGCCTGGCCGGACGACGTAGATTGAAATACGGCCGGGGGGCGGAGCGTCGATGACATCCGCTATCGTGCCGGAGGGCCCGCCGTAGGCGATGAGTGCGCGGCCGCCGCTCGTCTGGATGCTGTCGCCGAGGCCCTTGTTCGGGTTCGGGTCAGAGTTTGTTGCGGCGCGGAGCGCCGGAGTTCCCGAATCAGGCATGGGCACATTTACCGCGGCGTCTGCGTTCGTAGAAAATGGCCAAAACGCACTCGCGTGGTTTGGCAGAAACACTGCGGCAGAGAGAACGACCGCGAGCCCGAGTATGGGGAATTGTTGGTTGGATTTAATGGGAAACTAAGGGATTCGGCGGGTCTTCCTAATACAAAAATGGCTTACCTAAGCCATTTCTTGAATACTTCCATATCAACCGATACAAGGAGTATAGCCCCCCCAAAGGGGTAGTCAACCGATACTCGGGGCATCTGTGGAGAGCGGTTTTTAAGGTATAGTCCGGAAGTGAAATACCTTGAAGGGCTCAATGATGCCCAAAAACGCGCAGTGCTCGCGAAAGACGGCCCGGTCTCGATTCTTGCGGGCGCCGGAGCCGGGAAAACGCGGGTACTCACGACGCGCGTCTGCCACCTCATCCGAGCGGGCGTGCCCGCGCACCAGATTCTCGCCGTTACTTTTACCAACAAAGCCGCCCGGGAGATGCGGAATCGAGTTCAAACCATGCTCGGACTCGATTCAACTAGCAACCACCAACAAAAAACTACGAGCCTAGAACCTTTCGTGGCGACATTCCATGGCCTTGGTCGGGAGCTCCTTAGAAATTACGGCGACAAAATCAGCCTTCCACGTTTCTTCAGCGTGTATGACCGTGACGACTCCGAAAAGGCGATTGCCATGGCGCTCAAAGCGCTTGATGTCGGAGCAAAAGAATTTTCTCCGAGGGCCGCCCTCGGGAAGATTTCGCGGGCGAAGGGAGAAGGAATACGGGCGCAGGAGTTTTATGAGAAACAGGCACGGGCGGGGTTCGGCAACCGGATTGTCGCGGAGGCGTGGCTACGGTATGAAAAGACGCTCAAAGAAGAGAAGGCGCTCGACTTCGATGACCTCATCGCTCTTCCCGTGCGATTGCTTGAAGAGCACGATGATATTCGCGAGGAGGCGCAGAACCGCTGGCGGTACATCCACATTGACGAATATCAGGACACTAATGCGCTCCAAGCGCGGCTCGCGAATCTGCTTGCCGCGAAACATCAGAACTTATTCGTCGTTGGCGATATCGACCAGACTATCTACACGTGGCGGGGCGCAACGATAGAAAACTTGCTTGAATTCGATACGGCATATCCGGAAGCGCAGACGATTATTCTGGAGCGCAATTATCGCGCCACGAGGAATCTCGTTAACGCCGCGAACGCCGTCATTGAGAAGAATAAAAACCGCAAAGAAAAATACTCCACGACCGAAAAAGCCGCCGGCCCTCCTATCCTCGTGTACGCGGCGCGGAGCGCCGAGGACGAAGCGCGCTGGATAGCGCTTCGGGTAAAGAACTTGATGAGAGAAGGCAAGAGGCCGGAAGAGGTCGCGATACTTTTCCGCACGAATTTCCAATCCCGCGCGCTTGAAGAAGGGCTCTTGCGCGCCGGGGTGCCCTACAGGCTCATAGGCACGCGCTTTTTCGCGCGGAAGGAGGTGAAGGATGCGCTTGCGTGGATGCGCCTTTCGCTCGATCCTTCGCGCGAGGCGGACAAATTGCGCGCGGCGGCGGCGGCGCCGCGCGGCATCGGCAAAGTGACGCTCGGGAAGCTTGCAGCGGGACAGCGCTCCAACCTTCGCGCGGGCGAGCGCGCGAAAATTGAAGCATTTGAGAAAATTATCAAAGAACTGTCGCATGCCGCAGAGACGCTCACACCTTCCGAATTCGTGAAGCTTGTCGTTGAAAAAAGTGGCATGCGTCGGGAGCTCTACGAAGAGGGGAATATGGAGGACCGCGAGCGCTTCGAGAATGTAGAAGAGCTCGCTTCCGTCGCCGCACGACATGACGCAGTTCCCGGACGCGAGGGTATTGCGGCATTCCTCGCCGAAGCCGCACTCGCGGGCGACCAAGACGAGATGGACCATCCCTCAAAAGGTTCGGGACAAGGGGGCGAAAAGAAGGGCGTCATGCTTATGACCGCTCACGCGGCGAAGGGGCTTGAGTTCGATACGGTGTTTGTGAGCGGAATGGAGGAAGGTCTTTTCCCGCATGAAGGCGCCAGCGACGAAAATCGGGATGAAGAAGAAGAGCGGCGGCTCTTCTATGTCGCGCTCACGCGCGCGAAAGAACGCCTTATCCTCACCTTCGCCCGCATCCGCAAGCTCTACGGTAGCGACTTCTTCACCGAGCCGTCGTCATTTCTCGCTGATATAGATACCCCACTTTTACTTTATGATGAAACCAATGCACCCTACTCCGCTAAGGTTACGAAGAGCAGAGAAGAAATTATTGAAGCATGATAAAAGCCAAAAAATCTTTAGGGCAGCATTTCCTCATGCACGCGCGCATCGCGGAGAGAATTGCGCTTATGGCGGAGCTTGCCCCGGATGCAGTCGTTCTTGAAATCGGCCCCGGGACAGGAATGCTCACACGGGAACTCTTAAAGCGCGCAGGAAAGGTAATTGCAATTGAAGCGGACGCCGGACTTTTTGGGAGACTCAAGAATGATTTTGCAAATGAAATATCTTCGGGGCGGCTCGAACTTATCCACGGCGATATCCGCGACGTGTACCTTAATTCACGCTATAGCGTAAAAGATGGTACATCTGAAAATCTACTGGAATATCTGCCACATAAGTATGTCATTGTGGCGAACATTCCGTATTATTTGACGGGCGAGATATTTCGAATGTTTCTTTCGTCAGACAATCAGCCGAACGCGATGACGCTTCTTGTGCAGAAAGAGGTTGCGGAGCGCATCGTTGGGAATCCC
>CAZPXA010000036.1:0-7266 GCA_964590695.1 uncultured Candidatus Saccharibacteria bacterium | reverse complement strand
CGCGCCCCTTGTGGGCGATACTCTCGAACCGCCTGCGGTGAGCCCAGTCGAACCGTTGCGCGCAACCGTCGCGCACGCCAACAGACTCCCCACCGTCTTCGACTTCGCACGACAGCTCGATACTCTGGGCTCACCGGTCACTCGGGTCGTTATCCGCGAAGACGAAGTTGATGATTACCTTGCGAGCGAGACGCGCGTCACCTATATCCTTGGGCGCGAGAATGACGCGTTCACGGCGCTTGTCTCCGCGCGCGATAATTTCAACCTTGCAGACGGCTCCATTGAATATATTGATTTACGTTTTGATGGCAAAGTATATTTAAAGAGGAAGTAGTGATACCGTTTTGGCATGTCGTTCTGGCATACGCTCCCCAAACCGTTTTTTGCTATGGCGCCGATGGCTGATGTCACCGATGTCGCGTTTCGCGCGCTTGTCGCCAAGCGGGGGAAGCCGGACATCTTTTGGACCGAATTCGTCTCTGCGGACGGCCTGTACCACACCCTCAATGGGAAAACATTCCAACATTCTCAAGAATGTGAGAATGTTGGGAATCCGTTATTGCGGGACTTGCAATTCATGGAAGACCAGCGTCCTATTGTCGCGCAGATTTTTTCCAGCAAGCCCAAAATGATCGCGTATGCGACGAAGCTGGTCGCCACGCAAGGATTTGATGGGGTGGATCTCAACATGGGTTGTCCCGACCGCGCCATTGAGCGACAGGGTGCGGGTGCCGCGCTCGTGAAAGATCCGTCTCGTGCCGTCGAGCTTATCCGCGCGGCGCAGGGAGCCAGCAGTTTGCCGGTGTCGGTGAAGACGCGCGTTGGCTACAACAAAGAGTCGCTCGACGACTGGCTCACGGCGCTTCTGTCGGCAGAGCCGGCCGCTATCACGCTCCACCTACGCACACGCAAGGAGATGTCGGCGGTACCTGCCGACTGGGAGCTGATGAAAAAAGCAGTAGATATCCGCAACAAACTAAATCCAAATGTGCTTCTTATTGGCAACGGCGATGTACGCGACCTTGAAGACGCGCGAACGAGGGCAGCTGAATCCGGCTGTGACGGGGTGATGCTCGGCCGCTCACTGTTCGGAAATCCGTGGCTATTTACAAACCGCAAACCAGAAACAATCAGCCTTCAAGAAAAACTAGATGCCCTCATAGAACTTGCATATGAATTTGAAAAGCTCTCCCCGCCGAAGCATTTTGCAATTCTCAAAAAGCACATTAAAGCCTTTGTCACCGGCTTCTCCGGCGCCGCCGACCTCCGCGCGAAACTTATGACCGCCAAGAATGCCGCCGAGATGAGAAAAATTCTCCGTACAACAACCAATTGACATCCTGTTTTGCATATGTATATTAAAGGCTGGCACATCATAGGAGATTTCGATGAAAACGAATGAGCTTGACGAACTCGACGAGCTTGCCGAAAAGATGGTGCACAGCCAGAAGCTTAATCGGACGCTACCAGTCGGAACGATAGAGAGATGGGCGGCGAGAATCAAACAGCTTACCGCATCGCTTCGCGGAGCAACTGGTGCAGAGACGCCACAGGCCAACACCAAGCGGTCCGAGGTGACCAGGAACGAGCTCCCCGCGGACTTCACCGTGATGCCGAGGTATCACTGGTCGAAGCGTAGCTGACATCGAGTTTCTGCGAAGGGCCGGCTGGGATACCAGCCGGCCGCTTTCTTTTGGTATACTCCGAACACCATGGCGCATCAGTCCCTCTATCGGATGTACCGCCCCACGACATTCGCGGAGGTGGTGGGGCAGGAGCAGGTAACGAAACCGCTTGAGGAGGCGGCGAAGTCGAAGAAAATCGGGCACGCGTATCTTTTTGCGGGGAGTCGTGGGCTCGGGAAAACCTCTGTCGCGCGCATCTTCGCGGCCGCTATCGGCTGTACCGAGCACGACCTCTACGAGATAGATGCGGCAAGTAACAACAGCGTCGAGGACATTCGCGCCTTGACCGAGGGCGTCTACACGCTCCCGTTCGCTTCGCTCTACAAGGTCTACATCCTCGACGAGGCGCATATGCTCTCCAAGAGCGCGTGGAATGCTTTTTTGAAAACGCTCGAGGAGCCGCCGGCACACGCTGTTTTTATATTGGCGACAACCGAGCTTGATAAGGTGCCCGAGACGGTGCAGTCGCGTTGCCAAGTGTTTGAATTTAAGAAACCGACGCGCGCGGTGCTCGCGAAGGCGACCGCGGCGGTGGCGAAGAGGGAGGGATACGCGCTCGCGCCTGACGCGGCCGACTTGATTGCGATGCTTGGTGATGGCTCATATCGCGATGCGCTCTCGGTTTTGCAAAAGGTATTTGCAGGCCTGCACGGCCAGGGAGCAAAAGGGAAAACGCTCTCGCGCGAGACGGTAGAAGCATTGACTGGGGCGCCCAAGCGCGAACAGGTGCACGCGCTCATCAGCGCCCTTGCAAGCGATGAACGTGGTCCCGCCCTTTCCGCAATTGAAAGGGCGGGAAAGGCTGGCGCCGACATGAGGCTCTTCTTAGAGCTTGTGCTTGAGGCATTGCGCGCCACGCTCCTTATCCGCTACGCCCCGGACCTCCGCGCCTCGCTCGAGAGCGAGCTCGGCGCGGACGAATTCTCCGCGCTCGAGAAGTTCGCCAAAGAAAAAGGCCTGCCTGCCGGTAGGCAGGGCATTACTCACACCACCATGCTCGCCTTCCTTACCGCCGCCGAGCGCATCCGCTACGCGCCCATCGCCGCACTCCCCCTCGAACTCGCCGTCCTCGAACTCTTTCCTGACGAGAAGAATGAAAAGTGATAAGGTTTCAATATTGCCCGATCGTCTAATGGTAGGACAGCGGCCTTTGGAGCCGTTAATTGGGGTTCGAATCCCTGTCGGGCAGCACTTCGACGAGTTTTAAACATATGTACAATCCTACAAAACCTTACAAACACGAAATTCTCCGGCTCATCGAAAGCACTTGGGATACTGCATATGTAAAGGTAATCAGGGGACTCTATCCGATACTCAAGAAGAAATTCTCAGCTCTAGAAATTCAGCACACCGATGGTATCGGCACTAAAGGCTCATATCACTGGAAGAAACGTTCTTTTAAAAACGCCGTATGCGATGCATTGGCGATGAATGTAAATGACCTCGCGATGGTTGGCGCCATTCCCTATGCGATCCAAAATCACATCGTTTTGCCAAAAGATGACCATAGAGCGGTGCTGGAAATAATAAAAGCATTGGTAGCAGAATGTAGAAAAAGGAAGATAGCAATAACCGGCGGGGAAACTTCCATTCACTCCGATATTCAAGGAATGGATATAAGCATCACCGTTTCCGGCTTGATAAAAAATAGAAGAAAAAATCAATGCAAAGTCGGAGATGTGCTTGTAGGGCTCGCCAGTAACGGCCTCCACTCCAATGGTTTCACCGCGGTCAGAGAAGTTTTCAAGAAAGGGTATAGAGAAGAGTTTACGGAACCGACAAGGATATATTCGGGTGACATACTCTCTATACTCGATACCTGCACGGTTAACGGCATGATGCATATCACAGGCGGCGCGTTTACAAAGCTTAAGGATATTCTGGAGAAAGCTGATGCGGCAATTATTCAACCGAAGAAATTACAGCCCCAGAGAATTTTTCGAGATATATACGCAAGGGGCCTCCCAAACAAAACAATGTATTCCACTTTTAATTGCGGTGTCGGCTTCGTACTTTCTGTGCCTAAAGACGAAACTTCGAAAGTTCTTTCGAAACTGAAGGGTTCTGCGATTATAGGGAAAGTTGTTAAAGGAAATGGTGCTGTCCGTATAAAATCGGCTTTTGACCAGAAAACTCTTACTTTGTAATATTCCGAAGAGACCAGCATGAATTATTCAGGTACAGATTTTTATTGCGATGTAGCCTTAAAGGGGCGCGTTCCTTTGGACATAGAATATGAGAGCGAGAATGTACTAGCCTATAAACACACGCGTCCGCATTGGGCAGTTCATATCATCGTCGTGCCAAAAAAGCACATCAGCTCGTTTACAGCCCTCACAGCCGAGGACATGCCTCTGTTCTTGGAGCTCGTTGAGGTCTTAAAAACTCTTGCCGGTAAGGTCGAAAAGGAGCACGGAGCGGCTAGGATACTAACCAACTTAGGCAAGTACCAAGACAGTAAGCATTTACACTTCCATATCAATTCAGGCGACCCAATAAAGTAGTTTCGCTCCCAAAAAAATCGGGCCGTTCACCTCAGAAGTCTTAACTCTCGGCTTCCAGAACAATACAGGCGACGGCTGGGTCCTCATCGAGCCCAAAAAGAAGTCGGTGGATTTGGGAAGCAAATTAGCTTGAACACGGGCAAATCCTTAGCACTTCAGGCGGCAAGCTTGCTTTTTAGGTTATTTCAGGCAGTATGTCCGCATGAAAATGGATGTCGGAAGATTTATTATAGCTCTTGCGAAACAATGCAAGAATTTACCGCCGCCAATACACTTGCTGGCGATGTGTTCGGGGGGTAAGGCTGTGGCAAAAACTATGCAAAGGGTTCTGAAATCAGAAGGACTAAATGCAGAATATTACGAAGTATGGACAGACACGATTCATGGCAAGAGAAGGATTTGGAAGACGGATTTTAAAAAGCGCAATTACACTGGCACAGCAGTCATTGTTGAAGATGTTATATGGAAGGGTCGCGCCTTGCCATCCACACGGAAAATGCTTAATGATATGAAGAAAAAGAAAGTCTATGTTGCTTCGCTACTTGACTGTAACAAGAAGGCTGACTTTTCCGTTTTCAATTGAAAAGCTTCTTTCTCTGCCCGATTGCACAAATTAACCCTATTATCTGTGGCGGTGATACAATAAAGCTATGAAGTTTAAAGCGACGGATACCGTAAATCTTCGCTCTGGCCCGAGCGTTGACAGCCCTAAAGTAGGAAGCATCCCGAAGGGGGCTGTCGTAGAGAGCGACGAGTACGTGTGGAAGGCCGTCACATTATCAGACGGCAAGAAAGGGTTCTGCGCCGCGACCTATCTGGAGCCGGTTCCGCCAGCGAAGTGGTCTCCGCCAATCAGAATTGATAAATTTAAGGTCACCCAAAAATTTCTCACGCCGGATTCCCAAAATTATCCGATAACCGGAGTCCACCCCGGCACAGATTATGGAACGGGGGGAGAAAATAATGTACCTCTCTATTTCTGCGCTGATGGGGAAGTCATCGAGACTGGAGCCAACCACACCTATTTTGGCAATTATTTTTTCTATTATGTTCCTGAAGTTGATCGGACATTTGCTTATTTCCACCTGCGAGACACTTTGCCGAGCAAAGGTCTGCACAAGGCGGGGGAGCAATGCGGCATTACCGGGAAAACAGGGTTATCTTTCGGCATCCATCTCCACTTAGAGTGCATAAAAGGCCGCAAGACCTCCGCCGACCGCGCGGGTCTTTATAAATCTAAAGCCGCGCTCATGGCCGCCGCCGAAGACGCAGACGCTTTTATCAGGGCGCGTTTATAAACGCATCCACCCATGACCATCGAGGATTTTCAGAAGTTCATAGATGAACAGGATACGTTCCTCCGCTCCGTGAAGAGTGCGAGCCGGACCGGACGGGAGCGGATACTGGCCCGAACGGTGAAAATGTCCGAAGAATTCGGGGAGCTCTGCGACGAAATTCTTGCTTTTCTTGGTGGCCAGCGTAGCGGGAAGATGAAGAGAAGGAGCGCCGAGAGCCTTGCCGGAGAATTCGCCGATGTTGTCATTACCACCTTTCTCCTCGCGAAGAGCACGGATGTGGATGTGATGAAAGCGCTCGGGCACAAGATTAGGAAGATACGGGAGAAGCACAACAAACAGCTACAATGAAGAAAGGAACTCTTGATTTTAAGGTATTGGTTGACCGGAGTTTAGCCCGCGTAGGTGAGCCGCACAAATTCGATTATCTTAGATAGTTCACACTCGATGAGCTTCCTTCTCCCCTACACTCGCAGCTCCCGCTCTTCCTGGAAAAGTATCGAGAAAAGCTCTCTTCCTGATTTTGATATACTTTCCTCATGAAAAAACGGGTGGTTATTGTGCATGGGTGGGACGGTACACCAGAAGAGGGCTGGTTTCCGTGGCTAAAAGGGGAGCTTGAATTAAAAGGCTTTCAGGTCATTGTTCCACAGTTGCCCGACACCGGAAATCCGAGAATTCAAAAATGGGTATCGGCTCTTGCTGCCACCGTGGGGAATACCGATAAACATACATATTTTGTTGGCCACAGCATGGGGTGCCAGACAATCGCCCGTTACCTTGAGACTTTGCCAGACGGCGTAAAAATCGGAGGTGCGGTTTTTGTTGCCGGGTTTTTCAAACATCTAACAGGTCTCGAAGATGACCCTGATGTGCGAAAAACAGATGAACATTGGCTGAATACGCCTCTTGACCTCACTAGGGTGCGATCGCATCTCTCAAAAAGCGTTGCAATCTTTTCCGACGATGACCCTTGGGTGCCAATTGATAACCAAGATGATTTTCGCGATAGACTCGGCTCTGAAATTATCGTTGAACACGCAAAAGGGCACTTCAGCGGTAACCGAGATGGAACAAAAGAATTGCCGATTGTTCTGGAAAAGTTGTTTGAGATATCAAATTAGAAACATGAAATTCATAAGTATCAATGGCAGTTCGTGCTCGGGGAAGAGTTTAGTAATCAAAAATATCCTGAAGCAACGGGACCACCTGTTTCATCTGTCCTACGACACCATTAAGTGGTCATTTTCTAAATACTCCTCGAAGGAACAGTTTAAGGATGTGCACGCGGTAATGCTCGCCATGGCCAAAGCCGTGTTTGTGATGAAATATGACGTGATAAGCGAGTCGGGGCTCTACAAAGACTGGAGGGAAGTGTTGTTCGCCACGGCCCGCGCGCACGGTTATGAGGTCGTAGAGATCGTTCTTGGGGCCGATTATGAGGTGCTCGAGCGAAGGTTTGATGAACGGGTAGCGCGGGCCGCGGCGGATCCAGAGGCGCGCATCGCGAATCGTTCCAAAGAACGATTTAAAGAATTGTTTGATATTTTCCAAAAAGAGAAAAACGCTTCAGCGCTTACGTTTCGGAGCGATATACAAAGTGCTGAAGAAATCGCAGAAGGAATACTGAAACTTCTTTGACATGTCCCATTTCGCTATCAGAGTAAGATATTGCTATTCGTAGCTAGAGGTTTATCATTGTCCTCAATGAGCGAAAAGAAGCCAAAGGTGACGAGTGTTATAGAGTCTACCGAGCGGCAAAGGCAAAAAAGTAATGAATCC
>CAZPXA010000035.1:0-7298 GCA_964590695.1 uncultured Candidatus Saccharibacteria bacterium | reverse complement strand
TTTTTAATGAGCTGTAATCTGGAAACTAGAATACATTAGTCGGTCAATTTGTCAATAAATTCGGCTTCGTCGATGATACGGATGTTAAGTCGTTTCGCTTTATCGAATTTACTGCCCGGGTTCTCGCCCGCGACGACGAAAGAGGTTTTTGCGGAGACACTTGCCGCGGCTTTGCCGCCCGCGCGGCGCACCCGCGCCTCGGCCTCTTCGCGCGAAAGGGTTGGCAGGGTGCCGGTGATGACAACGGTCTCTCCGGAGAGTGGACCCTTCGACGGCGCTACGACTTTCTTAACTGTGAGATATTTCTGAAGCCGCGCGAGGAGCGAGCGATTGTGAGGGTTCCGGAACCAGTCTGCAACCGACTTCCCGATAATGGGACCGATGCCCTCCACGCGCGAGAGCGTTTCTTCGCTCGCTTTGCCGAGCGCCGCGAGCGTTCTGAAACGAGTTGCAAGCAGATACGCGTTCTCCTCCCCCACATGCTCTATGCCAAGCCCGATAAGGAGTCGGTCGAGGGGAACGCTCGCCGCATCAAGAATCCCTTTTACGAGTTTTGCCGCTTTCGTTTCTTCAAAGCCCTCAAGCGCGAGCAATTCATCTTTTGTCAACTCAAACATATCGTCAAAATCTGAAATGAGGTCGTGCTCCATAAGGAGCCGCACCGTCTCTCTCCCCATGCCGTTTATGTCGAGCGCGTGCTTACCGGCGAAGTGGATGAGTTTACGCGCTTGAATCTCGAAGGAACCCGCGACCTTACAGCGGTGCGCCGCTTCTCCGGGCACGCGCTCAATACTGCCGTCGCCGCCGCAGAGGCTTGAATGAGTCGGGAATTTCCACGGCTTTGTTCCCTTCATTCGCAACTCCGGAATTACCGCCACCACTTCGGGAATGACATCGCCCGCTTTCTGGAGAATGACGGTGTCCCCGATACGGATATCCTTCTCCTTGATGAAGTCCTCGTTATGAAGAGTCGCGCGCGCGACAGTAGAGCCCGCGACCGCGACCGGTCGTAGGTGGGCGACCGGCGTGAGCTTCCCCGTGCGGCCCACCTGAAGCACGATATCCTCCAGTATTGTTTGTACCTGTTCGGGCGGAAATTTATATGCGATGGCGAAGCGCGGCGCCTTGCCGGTGTAGCCGAGCGTCTCCTGCGCCTTGTGCGACTCGACCTTAAGCACGATGCCGTCGAGTTGATAATCCAGTTTTTCCCGCCCGCTCTCCCGCCACCGCTCCCAGTAGGTGAAAACTTCCTCAAGCGAGTCGGCGTGCCGATGTTCCGGATTGACCGGAAAGCCAAGCTCCGCGAGATACTCGAGTTCCTCGCTTTGGACCGGCGGGAACGGCTCGGAGGTCTGCGCCGTGTCGTAGATAAATACTTCGAGCGGCCGCGCGGCGGCGATTGAAGGATCAAGCTGGCGGATAGAGCCGGCCGCCGCGTTGCGCGGATTGGCGAACTCTGGCTCCCCCGCCTTCCCTCTCTCTTTATTGAGGCGCTCGAGCCCGGAGCGCGTGAGGTATACTTCACCCTCAACGACAATGTCGAGCGGTCGCGTTAAGCGTTTTGGAACCGACGCAATAGTGCGGATGTTGTGCGTGACATCCTCGCCGACGATGCCGTCGCCGCGCGTCGCCGCTGTGGTGAGAACACCTTTTTTATAGGTGAGGATAATCTTGAGCCCGTCTATTTTGAGTTCAAGGTCATAAGCCTGTGCCCTTCCGCTCACTTTGCGCACGCGCTCGTCAAACGCGCGGACGTCCTCTTCGGTAAACGCATCATTAAACGACCACTGCGGGACCGCGTGCCGCACTTTCTTCAGAAACGGCACCGGCGCTCCCGCGACGACCTGCGTCGGCGAATCTGGCGTTATGAGTTCTGGGTACTTCTCCTCGAGCGCCGCGAGCTCGTATTTAAGCGAATCGAGCGCCTCCGGCGATATGGGAGAAAGGTCTTTTTCGTGCTGGAGCGCGCGGTATTTCGATATCGCTTTACGCAGATGCTTGGCTCGTTTTTTGACTTGCTTCGGAGCGTCCATGCGCACAGTATACCGAACCAGCCGGTTAGTAGTGGGCGCTGACGCCGCGAGATACGAAGCGCGCGTTGCCCGGGTTTGCCACCCGCTCGCAGGAGACGTCGTAGCCTACTGAGAAGAGGAACGTGGTTGTATTGTTCGGCGCTTGCGGCGTGCTGTATTTATAGACGGTAACGTCGGCGCAGCGCGTATTCGCATCGAGCGAGAGGCGCACTGTCGAGATAAGCAGCGACACTGATGGCGGCATCTGGACTACGGCGACCGTGTTCCCGTCGCAGGTGAGGCTCTTCGGGTTCCCGTCATACTTCGCGTAGGCAAAAAGATTTTGCTGTTGGTCGGCGTATAATGCGCATTCAAGGGCAGTGTCGGCGACATAAAACGCGTACTGCGATTGGATTGCTCCCGAGGCGAGTACTTGCTGTTTATACCCGAGCGAGCCAAGCGCGAGACCAAACGAAAGCATCACCGACATGAAGATGATGGAAATAAGAAGCGTGAACCCGGCACTATTTTTATAGTGCCGGGTGAACCTTCGTTGTGCGTTTACTAATGCCATGAGGTGAGGTGGTCGGAGACCGCTACCGAGTACGGAGTGCCGTGGAAAACCCACGATACCGTAGAGATTATCTTGATTTCGTTACTTGCGACATCAGCGGCCTGAATCGTACGGGTGAAGGGCGTCCGGACACTCCCCGGGAGATTCTCCTGGGTGTAGATATTGGGCGGCGTACAAGAAGGCCCCTCGGGGCTGTTCGTACAGCCGGTAAGGTAGAGCGGCCCGCAGTTGTCGCTTGGACAAGACCTGAGAGGAGCACCTTCCAGTACTGAACCCAGAGTGCATATTTTCGATGTGTGCTCCTCCACTCGGCACTTGCCCAAAACTTCATTTGAGAGGAAATTCCCCCACGCTCTGCTCGAGACATCCGTACCGCCCTCCTGATAAGCGGCGAGATACTCATTGTCACGCATCGCGCGCACATATTCGATGCCCTCTTGCGCGAGATACAAGGCGGTAAGTTGGTCGCGCGCGGTCTGTGCGGCGACAATCGCGCGGCTTGCGGTAAACAAGGGTCCCGCGACCGCGAGCGTGAGGATAGTTATGGCAACCATGGTCTCGATGAGGGTGAATCCTTTCATATTCATTGAACAGCAACTTGCGCACTGCAAGTGCCAGAACCTGCTGCATTGGTCACCGTGCCAGTGTAGGTAGTAGTGACTGAAGGAGAAACAGAAACGGAGCCGCCCGAAGCGGGAGAAGTCGGGGGAGCACTTTGGTCGATTGAAAACGAGGTCGCGTATGCGGTTGTCCACGTTAGCGCGGATGCGCCGCCAAGAAGTATGGATGGCGGGTCCGCCAAGAGGGTGCAGGTCGGTGATGGCGGGTTCTCAACCGGCGCTGAAGCGATGTTGAGGTCAATGCCGCGCATCGTCGCGCCAGTCTCAATCGCAAAGGTCTGGGGCGCCTTCTTCGGGCCGGAAGAGACCGTGCCTGAAACGATAATGATGACATGGGGCTGGGCATAATCGCCCGCAGCAACCGTTCCCGTACCGGAAACATAGAAGGTGAGCGCGGAAATGTCCACCGACGGGTCGGTAAGGATGATGCCGTTTTTGGTAATGGCACCTACCGAGCCGTTCGCTCCCTGCTCGCCGAACGCGTAGGTAATGTTCGCGCCGCTCGAATCCTTGAAGGAAAAACTGTCGTCGCCCGAGCAGTCGCCGCCGAAATCCCCGCAACTGTAGGCCGTGCCGGTGCGGATGGAGCGCGTCATGGTCTCGAGCGCGAAGGAGAGGCTGTTGATGCCGGTCGTAACGCCTTGGGATTGCCGGCTGAGGTCAACCATCAAGAGATAGGCGCCCGAAGAGAGCGTCATGACAAGGGCGAACAGTCCGACCGCAACGATAAGCTCAATGAGCGTATATCCAGCCCTTTTTGGTTTATAAAAGGGCGGGATCATGGACATGAGGGCGCCTCTGCGATTATTTGCCCTGACACTGCCACTGAGATGAAGCGGGAACCTCCTTTTTTAGAAGAAATGGTAAGGCATGCCGCCGTGTACGAAGCATATGCGGAACTGTTTGCCCGTATGAATGCGTCCGGGTTCGGGCGCGCGAATACAATGTCAAGAGAACTTACATCATCGGCGGACGCGCAGCGCGCTCTGTCCGAAAAGGTGCAGAAATCGCTTACAATAATGTCATTCCCGAGTGTGTAGGTTTGTACGAGCGTATCGCTAGAAGAATACAGGCGGTCTCCCGGCTTGCAGTCGGGCCGCGTGCAGGAAGGGCCGACACCGGGCGAAGTATCGGCAAAAAGTATAAAAGAACCAGGCGTTCCCCTTTGGAAGTGGACGCCGTATCCCGCATTTGACGAGCTTGGGAGCGCGCGGCTGCCGAGACCGAAGCTCTCGGCAGAGCGCAGCGTGAGCGCGATATCGTACGCCGTGTTCGCGAGTATAAGCGTTTTATTAAAAGTGCTCTGGCTGGAGAGCGCGATAGTCGTGACGGCGGCTATGACTGCAAGCACGACCACCAACTCGATTAGGGTAAACCCAGCATTATTCCCATAGTGCTGGGCAAACCCACGACGAAGACAAAAGGATTCCATTGGGTAAAGTACGCGAGGAGAAATCCAGCGGCGAGATACGGCGCGAACGGCACCTCAACTCCCATTCTAGAGCCACGAGGCCTCTGTAACAACAGTACTATCCCAATCGGAGCGCCAATCCAGAACGAAAAGATAAAACCGGGAAGAGCGGCGGAGCCCACAAGGAGCGCGCAGCCGAAGGCAAACGGCGCATCAGCGAGGCCCATGGCGCGGCCTCGCGATGCAACATGGATACCCGCGAGAAAGAGGCTGAGAAATAGGGCGGTAACGGCGGTGCTGAGGAATGCTCCCGGTGAAGCGGCAAGAGTAAGGCCCGTCAACGCGCTTATCGCAACGAAAACGGCAAGAAGCGGGAACGGAAGGATGCGGTGCGCAAGGTCATAGAGGACAAGGGCGAGAAGCGTTGAAAACGCCGTGAGCATGAGCGGGAGCGCGTATGAAAAACCGAGGGCTTGATACGCGAGCACGAAGAGTACGCCAAGCAGAAGTTCGGAAAGGGGGGCGAGCGGCGAGAGATATGCGCCGCAGCAACGCGCGCGCCCTCTCGAAGCGATAAATGAGAATATCGGCACTAGCTGACGCAGCGACAATGATGCCGCACAGGCATCACAGCGGGAGCGGCCTAGAAAAAAGCTTTGTCCGGTATTAAACCGCGCGACGACGACGCCGACGAAGCTTGCAACAACCGCGCCGAGCGCGAAGAAACCGGCATCGAAAAGCGAGAACATTACCGCATCATAACAAAAGCCCGCGTCCGCCGGTTGGCGGACGCGGGCTTTCGCTGCATACTATCTACTTTCGCCTTATGTTATTGCGTCGTAATGCACGTGCCGCATGAAGGAGTGGCCAAGGGGTCATTGATGCCGCAACGCTCGCCCGTGCTATCAACGCACCAATAGGTTGAGGTAGTTGTGGCAGCTTCTGCCGGACGCGATACCGCCACTGCAAAGTTGCTGTCATTCGAGACGCATGTTGCCGAGCCGCCGGAGGAGTCTATCTTCGCCGCGGCAATTGCGTTCACGATGGTCGCGTTGGTAAAGACATTACCCGTTCCGGCAGTGATAGGGCAGTCCGCAAGAGCAAATGTGCCATAGGAGTTATTGTTATCCGAGAGGTAGAGCGCCGCTTGCGTGCCGACGGTAGCGAGATTTGCCTTTACGCCGGCATCGTTGCCTTTGGAGCGGGCGGTGTTAAGAGAGGCGAGCACGACCGCCGAGAGAACGCCGATGATGGCGATGACGACGAGCAATTCGATAAGGGTGAAGCCCTGCTGTTTTTTCATAGAAACATTTAATTTATAGATAATAAATCAGGGGCACACATTACCCGCCGGTATTGCAGTCGGGAGTGCTGCATTCACCATCTTCCCTGTACCGGTGTGGTCAACGCACCAATAACTGGTCCCTGAAGTGAGCGCTGCCGCAACGAAATAGCCCGTCAAATTAGCGAAACACGCCACATTCCCCGCTCCGTTGACCGCATCAGCACCAGCAAGAGCTTTGACAATAGTTGAGTCAAGAAACATGTTTGGTGCAACAGCATTACAAGCAGTAGCGGCGCCTGAAACCCACCCCTGGTTTCCATAGGTATTTACGCCCGCACCGCCGTAGTAGATCTCTGCCTGTGTCTGGATAGTCGCCATATCAGACTGGATGGCGGCGTCGTTGCCCTTATTGCGGGCGGTATTAAGAGACGCGAGCACGACCGCCGCGAGGACGCCGATGATGGCGATGACGACGAGCAATTCAATAAGGGTGAAGCCCCGGAAACGATTTTTGTACATAATGTATTGTATGCGGCTAATAGATTCATTGTACGCCCTTACTGGGAAGCACAGGAAGCGGGGTGTGGATAGCCTTAGATAGACCCAGCGAGGTTATAAATCGGGAGCAACACGGCGGCGAGGAGTACCCCCACGCCAAGGCCAAGGAGCACAATCATTATCGGCTCGATAAGCCCGACCAGGGTATCAACCGCATTGGTTACCTCGCGGCTATAAAACTTCGCGAGCGTGGTGAGAATCTGCCCGAGCTCGCCTGTTTCTTCGCCGACCCTCGTCATCGCAATCATGATGCTCGGGATCTCCGCGTGCCTGTCGAGCGCGTCGGAAATTGACGAGCCGCCTTTTACGTCTATCCCAACCTCATGCAGCACTCGCGCGTACGCGGCGTTACCTACAACCGAACTCGTGATTTCAAGGGCTCCGATGACCGATACGCCCGAAAGGAGCATTGTGGATAGATTGTCCGATATGCGGGAAAGATACAGCTTCCTGTAGAGGCCGCCAACGTAAGGAATGGAAAGCTTCACGTTGTCGAGAACGAGCGCTCCTTGTTCGGTTTTCCCGAGTTGCCACAGATAGATGCCCCCCGCGACAAGCGCTATGAGCACAAAGATGCCGTATTGGACGAGAAAGTTGGAGAACCCGATAACGATGCTGGTATAAATAGGTATCGCTTGGCCGGAATCGAGCAGGACGGCGCTTATCTTCGGTATGACGAGCGTGAGCATGAGCGCCATAACGCCAAAGAAAACCGCGATGACAAAAATCGGATAGATGAGCGCATTCTCGGCCTTACTCACCAGGTCGTAGGAACGGTCGAGGTAATCCGCGAGATAATTAAAAGTTTCCGACAGCTTCCCCGATTCTTCGCCGGCGC
>CAZPXA010000034.1:0-7541 GCA_964590695.1 uncultured Candidatus Saccharibacteria bacterium | reverse complement strand
GTCGGCCGCGACCATACGCTTTTTTCTGTAGCAACCGGTACCGTCGCTTTCCGCACGCGCCGCAAGACACATTTCACCGGCCGCGTCGTCTCCAAAAAAGTCGCCAATGTCGTCTAGCATTTATTCGGCCTCAATCGCAATAGAAAATTTTCCAAATGTTTCGTGAGTGGCGACGGGGATATCAAAAGTACCAAGCTCCTTAATTGGCCTTTCCAGCTTAATCGCGCCTTCAGGGAGGTCAATGTGCGCCTGCTCTTTCACCGCCGCTCTTATCTCGGGCTCCCCCACTGCGTCGTAGAGGTGGCCTTTTTCATTTGCCTTCGCCTTGACCACGACGCGCGCTTCTGCGAGCGCGGAAATATTTTGCGCGAGAAGCGCGGCATCAAGCGCCAGGCGTTCCGCCGCCTGCTTGCGGCGCAGTTCGGCCTCCCGTTTTGCCGCAGGCGTCGCGGCGATTGCGAGCTTCTTCGGAATAAGGTAGTTAAGCGCGTACCCGTCAGCCGCCTCCACCTCTTCGTGCGCGCGCCCCACTCCCTTCATCTCTCTCTGCAATATCACTTTCATATGCAGCCCAGACTACTGCATCGCTTGCCCTAAGTCAAAATTCCACATCATATCGCCCGCGCGACCGAGCCTATCAAGACGATGCCTATAAAGTTAAAAACAAAAGAGAGGGCGATGAACCAGGACGTCTTTATCCTTGAAAAGCCGAACAAGCTGATTCCAAGCTCATCGGGGAGCGGCGAGGCAATAATTAAGCCCCCCACGAACAATGACAGCCAACGGAAGAGTCTCCGTCTAAAGAGGGAGTGCATCCTCCTCCACATGCTTTTGTGCCCAACCAACTCAAGCAGGTGTTCGGAAAATCTCTCCCGAACGAACCGAAAAATAACCAAATCGCCCACCACGGCCCCTACCGCTCCGATGAGCGCCGTCGGCATTACCGCGTGGATGCGGGCAATCTCACCAAGCGTGACTATCGCCGGTGCGGTGGTAAAAACTGAAGTAAAAAACAAACCCGCTATAAAACTCCCCAAAAAATCCAATCCCCGCAAAGGCGTTAATATCTGTATCACTATCTCCGTTTGCACCAGAATCGCGGCAATACCGAAACTGATGGCGATAATCAACACGTCATGCAACAGGGAACCATCAGTATGGTTTTGGACACCCATCTCGGCAGTATACCAAGAAGGAGGCGCTTTACTTCCCTGTCGTTAAAAATCGAACCGCACGGGCCATTTGGGAATCAAGCCCGCCTTCTGCATTTGCCTTCGTATACGGTACGCTGATGTCCGGCGTGATTCCACCGCTCATAATCCAGTGCCCATTTGGCGTGACCCAACGCGCGACAGTAATCTTGAGCGACCCCTTATCAAGCTCAATGAGCGTCTGCACAGAACCTTTGCCAAACGATTTGAGGCCGATAATTGTCGCGACACCTGTATCTTGCAGAGCTCCCGCAAGAATTTCTGAAGCGGAGGCGGAGCCGCCGTCAATAAGCACAACAATTTTCGTTCCCGCCGGCACGTCATCGTAGCCGAAGCTTGTATGCGCCTGGTCGGGTTCCTTCCCACCAAAATCTTCGGTTACGACGGTTGCTCCCCTCGGAAGGAAGTGGCTTACAATATCAACCGCCGCTTCGAGGTAGCCGCCCGGATTGCCGCGCAAATCAATGATGAGCCTTTTTGAGCCCGAAGCCTTGAATCGCGAGAATGCTTGGCCAAAAAGGTCCGCAGAGTTGGAGGTAAACTCGAAGAGCGCAATGCGGTAGACACCGCTCTTCTCGTCGAGGCCGTCCTCGGTTTCGGGCACTTGAATCGTTTCCCGTATAATTTTAATGGTAAGCGGTTCTCCATCGCGAATGATGGTAAGGTCAACCGTCGTGCCGACAGGGCCGCGAATTTGGCTCACAGCCTTATCGGTCGAGAGGCCGTCAGTTGACTTCCCGTCGATAGCGGCAATCTGGTCGCCCGCCTTGATGCCGGCTGCCTCTGCGGGAGTGCCCTTCAAAGGCGCGATAACGGTTAAGATACCTTCCTTCACGCCGATTTCCATGCCGACGCCCGCAAAACTTCCGGAAATGGATTCGGCGAACGCCTTCGCCTCTTTGGGCGGGAAGAAAACGGTATACGGGTCGTCATAAGAGTTGGCAAGGCCGCCAATGGCGCCAAAAAGCCTTTCTTTAGCTGTCGGAAGCGTCGAAGACGGGTGAGTGATGACGTAATTGGCGTTAAGCGCATTCCACGCCTTCCAAAAATCCGCGAGATCAACGGTTCCGTCCGGAGTTGGGTCAAGGCCGTCCCCGATGAGCGGAATACGCGAGACAACTGCCGCGGTTGGACCGCTGCCGCCCACGAAGAGCCCCGCGCCAAACGCAAGCGCAGCAACAAGCGCAACCGAAACGCCGCGTACCGCGACATTTCTCCCACGGTTGTACGCTTCTCTTGAATCCATTCCGAAGAGTGTAACATACGATGCCTCGCCACACTCTCGGGTGTGGTATTCTAATTTGCATGATATTCCGCTATGAGTATCCGCACGGCGTGTGGGTTGACCTCGAGCAACCGACCGAAGAAGAGATGCGGGGGGTCATACAAGAATTTTCAATCGGCAAACAATTTGAAAAAGAACTGCTCTCCCCTACCCCCTCTCCGCTTGTCGCTACTGACGGCGAATCGAAGCTCCTTGTTCTCCATTTCCCCACGCACCAAGAGGAGGACCAGAAGACAAACAACCAAGAAATTGACTTTGTTGTCGGCAAAAGATTCATTGTTACCGTACGATACGAGGTCATCGCGCCGCTTTACCACCTCAAAAAACTCCTTGAGGCGCGAGAGCTTCTTGGCGGAGAAAATCCAATTACGACCGATGTGTTGCTTGAAATCCTTTTCGCGCATCTCTACACCTCGGTTCGCGACCATATCGACCATGCCGTTCGCAATCTCGCGCGCGTCGAACGAGATATGTTCGACGACCGCGAGCGCTCTACGATTCGTTCAATCTCAAACATCAACCGCGCCTTCCTCCATGTGGAGGCAACGCTCGCAAACCAAGAAGAGTCGCTTAGCCGCTTTTTGAAAGAATTTGAAGTGCTCAACACTTTCGGGGCGACATTCCGCGAGCGCACGGAGCGCATTCTCGCGGAGCGTACGCAGGTTGTGCGCCTTACCAGCACCTATCGTGCGATTGCGGCGGAATTGCGCGAAACTAATGTCGCGCTCCTCAATGCGCGGCAAAACGAGATTATGAAGACACTGACCATCGTTAACTTCATTTTCCTGCCGCTCGGGCTCATAAGCTGGACATTCACCATGCGCACAGAGGGCATGCCGCTTGTCGATTCGCCCAATGCCTTTTGGCTCGTGCTCGCCATCATGTTTGGCGTTGCGGTAATCCTAATCGCATTCTTCATCAAGAGGCGCTGGCTTTTTTGACGTATGGGCTTCTTCGCGCGCATCTTAAAAAAATGGGAGGGTACCAGGGACAATCGGAGAGCGCAAGTATTTTTCACAAACACTCTCTCGGGTTCAAAAGAACTTTTTATATCGCAGCGTCCGGGCATTGCCACTCTGTATTCGTGTGGGCCAACGGTCTACGGGAGCGCGCATATCGGCAACCTGCGCGCCTACGTCTTTTCGGATACCGTCGCGCGCGTGCTTAGCGCGGGGGGATACCGCGTGAGGCGCGTTATCAACATCACTGACGTCGGCCATCTCGCCGATGATGGGGATAACGGCGAGGACAAAATGAGCGTAGGCGCCCGGCGCGAAAAGACGACGCCGCAGGCAATCGCCGAGCGCTATACAAAAGAATTCATTGAAGAGCTCTCCGAGCTTGCTATTGACGTGAAAGATATCCAATTCCCGCGCGCGACTGATTATATCAAAGAGCAGATAGCGCTCGCCAAAACTCTTGAAGAAAAAGGGTTCGCGTACCGCATCAAGAACGGGCTCGCGTTTGACACGTCCCGTTTCCCCGGATACGGGAAATTGGGGAATATTAATCTTGAGGCACAGCGCGCCGGCGCGCGCGTTGAAACGGACCGCGAGAAGCGGCATCCCGCCGATTTTTGGCTCTGGAGAACGGCAAAGCCGGGAGACCTCCAGCAGTGGGACAGCCCGTGGGGGTCCGGAAATCCTGGGTGGCATATCGAATGTTCCGCGATGAGCCGCGCGCTCCTCGGCCAAGAAATTGACATCCATACGGGCGGCGAAGACCACATTAGCACTCACCACAACAACGAGCTCGCGCAATCGGAAGCGGCTTCCGGGCGCACGTTCGTACATTATTGGATGCATAACGCATTCCTTACCGTCGAAGGCCAAAAGATTTCTAAATCGCTGCACAACGATATTTATCTGAAAGACATTACCGCTCGAGGGTTTGACCCGCTTGCGCTGCGCTATTTTTATCTGCAAGCGCATTACCGTACCTCGCTCTCCTTTTCGTGGGATGCGCTTGCCGGAGCGTCTGAGGCGCTTGGCCGACTACGGAAAATATCCCGCGATACGGCGCAAGAATCCAAGCGCAAGGCGGCTCCGTCAGAAGCGCGTATGCGCTTCGTTGCAGCGATGCGCGATGACCTTATGACTCCGCAGGCGCTCGGCGTTCTTTGGGATTCGCTTAAAAGCGAAGAATACGCCCCCGAAGAGAAGTGGGGGCTGCTTGAGGATGCCGAGGCGCATCTGGGCCTTTCGCTCTTTGACCAATCCAAGTCCGCTGTTCTTGCGATTGCGGAATTGCCGAAAGAAATACAAGAAACGCTCGCGCGCCGCGAAGCGGCGCGGATTTTAAAGGATTTTGTGCATGCCGACCGCCTGCGGAGCGAGATTGAAGGCAGGGGATATCGTGTGGATGACGGGCCCGACGGGCCGGTGTTGACGAAGAGGACTCTTTGATACAATTGGCGGCAATGGCTGTCACTGACCGCGTTCCTCCACAATCCCTCGAATCCGAGCGAGCCCTCCTCGGCGCCCTTCTCCTGAAACCGGATGCCATCCATGACGTTTCGGACCTCATCCAACCGGATTCTTTTTACGCTGAAAAGCATCGGCTGATATTCGGGACTATGCGCGAGCTCGCCGAACGAGGCGAACCTATCGACCAGCTGTCCCTCTCCGAACGCTTGCAGAACCAAGGCCTGCTTGAACGAAGCGGGAATAGGAGCTACCTCGCCGAGCTTGCCGGCTCAGCGCCAGCGCCTGGTAATTTTCCTCATTATGCTGAACTTGTCTCGCGCAAGTATCTGATGCGTTCGCTCATTGATGCCGCATACGGCATTACCGAATCCGCATATGACGACGCACGCGAGACGATGGAGGTGCTTGATGAAGCGGAGAAAAGTATTTACGCCATCGGCAACGCTTCTGCGGCGCATAAATTTACCGCCATCAGCGACAAGATTCACGAAGCATGGGAACGCATCGAAGCTTTGTCGCATAAAAAAAGCGGCATCCGCGGCGTGCCCTCCGGCTTCCCCGCCCTTGATAATCTCCTCTCGGGATTCCATCCCTCCGACCTCATCATCATTGCGGCGCGGCCTTCGATGGGCAAGACCTCGCTCGCGCTTGACATCGCCCGGAATGCGGCGGTGCGCCATAACGTTCCCGTCGGCATTTTTTCCCTTGAAATGAGCTCGGAACAGCTTATCGACCGCATGCTTGCGGCGGAATCGTTCGTCAATTCGTGGAAATTGCGTACCGGCCAAATTAGAGATGAAGAAGATTTCGGCCGCATTCGTGACGCGCTTGAATCGCTCTCGAAGGCGCCTATCTACATTGACGACAAACCGGGCAATAATATCCTCGCGATGCGCGCAGTCGCGCGCAGACTTAAGCGCGAACGCGGCATCGGGCTCATCCTTGTGGATTACCTCCAGCTTATGTCGCCGACCTCCACCCGGGCCTCCGACTCCCTTGTCCAACAAGTCACCGAGATTTCCCGCTCGCTCAAATCGCTTGCGCGCGAGCTTAGCGTGCCGGTCATCGCGCTCTCCCAGCTCTCGCGCGCGGTGGAGCAGCGCGGCGGCAAACCTCGCTTGAGTGACTTGCGCGATTCCGGAAGCATTGAGCAGGACGCCGATGTTGTGGTGTTCATCCACCGCGAGGATAAGCGCAATCCAGAGAGCGACCGGCCGAACATCGCGGAGATTCTCATTGAAAAGCACCGTAACGGCCCCACGGGGAAGACCGAACTCTACTTTGACGAAAAGCGCGCCACCTTCCAGCCGATGGACACCGCAGGCTACGGCGAACTCGCCCAGGAATTCTAAATGGACCATATTGAGGAGTTATCGCGTGCGCTCGCCCACTTGCCCGGTATCGGGCCCCGGCAAGGCAAGCGCTTCGTCTATTACCTTCTGGCTGCGCCGGCCGCCGAGCGCGCGAAACTTGCTGAACTTATCGCGGCACTTAGCAAAGAGGTTCGCCAATGCTCTGAATGTTTGCGTTTTTTCAATGGAACTTTAGCGGCCATCTGCAATTATTGTTCCGACAAGACGCGCGACGATTCGCAACTGATGCTCGTTGAGAAAGACCAAGACCTCGCCGCAGTAGAGCGCGCCGGTTCGTATCGCGGCCGCTATTTCGTACTCGGCGGCGTCCTTACCCTCACGGGCAAAGGCGCGATACGCGAAAAAGAGCTTCAAAAAATCGTTGAAAAACGCCTGTCTGCCAACAAGGCGGGCCTGAAAAACGGCTTAAAAGAAATCGTGCTCGCGCTCTCTGCAACAAGCGAGGGAGAACACACGACCGACCGCGTCCGAGAGCTTCTCGCGCCCTGGCGTGATGTCGTGAAGGTTTCCCTCCTTGGCCGCGGCCTCGCGACCGGCAGTGAGCTCGAATACTCCGACGCCGAAACACTCCGCGCCGCGCTCACCAACCGCAAAGAAACCTAGCGTCCTTGGACGAAGGTGAGGGCTTTGCCGCGGGCGTGCGCGCGGCCGGTGCGGCCGATGCGGTGGATGTAATCCTCGTAGGTGGAGGGGAGGTCGTAGTTGATGACGTGCGAAACGGCGGGGATGTCGAGGCCGCGCGCCGCGACGTCGGTCGCGACAAGGACACTCACCCTCCCCTTCTTGAAGGCTTCCAGCGCGCGTATGCGGGCTCCTTGGGTCTTATTGCCGTGAATGCTCTCGGCATGGATGTGCCGACGCGAGAGCGCCTTCGCGAGCTTCTCGACGCCAAACTTCGTGCGGCCGAAGACAAGCACGCGGCTAAACTCGCGGTCCTGAAGGAGCTCGGCGAGCATTTCAAACTTATCTTTTCCATACGGAATGCGAATGACGTCCTGATGGATGCTTGTTGGAGCATCGTGCCGCTTTACTGAAATGACGACCGGGCTCGTGAGGAAGTCGCCGATGAGCCGTTGGATCTCCTTCCCCATCGTCGCAGAAAAAAAGAGCGTGTGGCGCTCCCTGCGCATCTTGCCTAGGATAAAGCGCATATCATCAATGAAGCCCATATCGAGCATCCGGTCTGCCTCGTCAAGGACGACGGTGCCGAAGCCGGAGAGGTCAAGCGCCTTGCGCTCCATCAGGT
>CAZPXA010000033.1:0-7589 GCA_964590695.1 uncultured Candidatus Saccharibacteria bacterium | reverse complement strand
GTGCCGGGAGAGAGACTCGAACTCTCACGTCTTGCGACAATGGGTCTTGAATCCATCGCGTCTACCAATTCCGCCATCCCGGCGATGAATTGCAGATTAACATATATCTTATTTTTATAACTTCCCCACGAGGTTGAGACCCGGTTCGAGCGTGTCGGAGCCCGGCTCCCAGGAAGCGGGACAGACTTTCCCTTTATGGGTTTCAACATATTGCGCCGCTTGGAGCTTGCGGAGCGTCTCTGCGCCTTTGCGGCCAATTGAATTGTCGTTGACTTCCATAGAGCGCAGCGTGCCAGAAGGGTCGATGATGAAGGTGCCGCGGAACGGGAGGCCCTCGTCCGGCGTGAGCGCCGCTTCGCCGCCTTCAATAAGGACACCGAACGCTAAGGAGAGCTTCCCTGACGGGTCGGCGGCCATCGGATATTTAATTTCCCTGATGCCAGGAGAGGTATCGTGCCACGCCTTGTGGGTGAAGACGGTGTCGGACGAAATTGAGATAATTTCGGCATTCAGCGCTTGAAACTTCGGATAGAGCTTTGCAAGCTCCTCAAGCTCGGTTGGGCAGACGAAGGTGAAGTCCGCCGGATAAAAGACGAGGACAACCCACTTCCCGCGCAACTTCGACAGGCTCATGGTCTTAACCGCCCCTTGTTGATAGGCCTCGAACTCGAAGTCGGGAACGGTCTCACCCACTTTTACCTGCGAGGCATAATCGCGCACTGCGTCATGGAACTCGCCGCAATTCTCGCAATAGTTGCTTTTGGTTTCTTTCATAGAATAGATAATTAGGCTCTAGGCATTAGGCTCTCGAGAATCATGATAGCATCACGGGTAATGGGAATCAAAATTCTGTGCATCGTCGGGCCGACTGCCTCGGGTAAGTCCTCACGCGCGGTTGAGGAAGCATTGAAACGAGATGGGGAGATAATTTCCGTGGATTCGCGCCAAGTCTATCGCGGGCTTGATATCGGCACCGAGAAGATAACGCGCGAAGAGATGCGCGGGGTGCCGCATCATCTTATTGACATCCGCAATCCGGATGAAAGCTATTCCGCAGGAGATTTTGTCGCAGATGCAACATGCCTGATTAAAGAAATTAGTGCACGCGGGAAGCTTCCGATACTCGTCGGGGGGACGCATTTTTATTTTGATGCATTGTTGAAAGGCGTCCCGCCCGTTCCGCCAAACGAAAAGCTGCGGGAGAGATTGGAGGCCCTTTCTAACGAGCAGCTGTTAGAACAAGTCTCTCTGCGAGACCCTGAACGGGCGGGAGAGCTCGACCCCAAAAACCGGCGACGGCTCATTCGCGCGCTCGAAATCATCGCCTCACTCGGGGCTGTCCCCCCACGGTATCAAAAGAATGTGCCTATAGGTACCAACCGTGGATATGTAGTCGAATGGATAGTGATTGACCACCGCCCCGAAGGGGCCCCTTCGGGGCGCGAGGAATTGCGCACGAGAATAGATGCGCGATTAAAAGCTGCGTTCGCGCGCGGGCTTATAGATGAAGTGCATCGGGTGCGAGGGGAAGTTGGGGACGCCCGATTAAACGAACTTGGGCTCGAATATCGCATTGTAGGAGAACATCTTCGCGCCGGAGGTGCTGAGCGTAGCGAAGTACTCCTCCCCGCCCTCTCGGCAAAGCTCTGGCAGTATGCCCGCCACCAAAAAGCCTGGCTTCGTAAACTTCAAACCGAGATCATGGCTTATAGTTCTATATGATATGCAGGGTCGGTCGGGGGGAAAATATACTTCTTCACTGCTGATGAATTTTGCACCGCCGTACGAAACATGCCGCCATTACTAATGGAAGACGGAGCGACATCGAAAACATCACTTGCACTGCAGTGATTACTTACGTTGGAACAACCTAGCTGTTCTATCTTTTGTTTCATAGCCGCTTTTATCTCCGCCGCGCTAGCCCCAGCTTGTTTTCGTTCAGCGTACACATCAATCACCGCATCACCGTTGGGACCATATAATGCTTTCTGATTGGCGACCCCGTAAGTTTGGAGATTGTCGTACATGATCCGAGTCTGATCGTCTGAAGTTCGTCGTCCACTTGTAATTGTAGCGCTGGTGAGACCAGCTGTCTTCAGAATATCCTTCAAGACATTTACTGCGCCTGTCGAAATTACGACTCCGCTATTGACCGTAACTGTTGGAACCGTTGGAACCGTCACGACGGTTGGAGGAACGTAGGTTGGACTGATGCTCCCCGCGACGGGGAGACAGAGTTTGTCACTGCCTGTAACCAAGCTCGACCATGTGCCCCATTTTGTTGAACCTTCCGAACCTTTGTAAAGGACCACCATGATGGCGTCCACGATGAGCCAGCCGGCGAGCGCGATGACGATGCCGACGATGGTGTTGGTGAGAATGCCTTTCGCCTTGCTTATCCCGCTTGAATCCACCGGATTCACGACGTAAAGAAAACCTGAATATGCAATCATGAGAGGCGCGACAAAGACGATAGCGAGGGTGATAAGCAGGCTGATGATGTTGTTGATGACAAGCATGAGCATCCCCCACCCCGCAGGACATACAGCTTGAATCCCGGATTGAGGAATAATGGGGCCGAAGAACGGTATCCCGCCCGCATGCGCCGCAAGCGGCAACGCGAACGAACCGACCGCAACGAGGAGCGCAAATAAGGGAACACGAGAGCGCATAACTACATCATACCGTCCCTCGCTCCGCTCGGGACGGCTTTTCCCCCATCCTTCTATCTGTTATCGTTCTCTTACGGGCCTATAGTTTAACTGGCTAAAATTTTCGGCTCCAAACCGAAAGACTCCAGGTTCGAGTCCTGGTGGGCCCGCCCCATTATTTCTTCGCTTCTTTGAAGAGCACGCGCTTGCGGAGCGTGGGGTCAAATTTTATGAGTTCTATTTTGCGCTCTACTCCTTTCCTATTTTTACGGGTCCAAATAATATGCTCGGACTTTGTAGACTTAAGTCGGAGCAGGCGGTCTTGTGACATGCTAAAAAATCTAACAAAAACGAGACGGTTACGCAATTTCAGCTACTTTTGCTCCCCTCGACTTTGCTCGGGACAGGCGTTTTTTTACATCAAAGTGCGGTTCGTCGTTCTTGATGGAGACCGTTACCGTACCCCCCTCCATCACCCCTTGCTCTATCATCAATGAAGCGATGGGCGTGAGTATCTTGTCCTGGACCGTGCGGCGAAGCGGCCGCGCGCCGTACTGCGAGCTGTATCCCTTCTCGGCGAGCCAGGTATGCACCTCGGGCCCAATCACAAGCGCGATGCGCTTTTGGGAGAGGCGCTCCATCACTTCTGCAACTTGCCTGTCAACAATCTTGGCGAGCGCTTCCTTCGTGAGAAGGTCAAAGATGATAATGTCGTCCAGGCGATTGAGGAACTCGGGGCGGAAATGTTCTTTAAGCGCGTCCATAACCTTCCCCTTCGTCTCTTCATAGCGAGTCGCATCGGTCGCGCCGGCGGTGCCAAAACCGATGCGCGCGAGCCGGTCAATAAATTCCCCGCCGATGTTGCTCGTGAGCACGATAATCGTATTTTTAAAATTGACTTTGCGGCCTTTGCCGTCGGTGAGGTGGCCGGAGTCGAGCACTTGCAGGAGGATGTTGAACACCTCCGGATGCGCCTTTTCTATCTCGTCGAAGAGCACCACGGCATACGGGCGATGCCGGATGCGCTCGGTCAAAGTGCCGGATTCTTCATAGCCGACATAGCCGGGAGGCGCGCCGATGAGTTTGGCGACCGAATGCCTCTCCATGAATTCGCTCATATCCACGCGCACGAGCGCCTCGGCATCGTTGAACATAAACTCCGCGAGCTTTCTCGAGAGCTCCGTCTTCCCCACGCCGGTGGGGCCGAGGAACAGGAACGAGCCTATCGGGCGATTCGGGTCAGAGATGCCCACGCGCGAGCGCTTCACGGCGTCCGTGACCTTCTTCACGGCAGTGTCTTGGCCGATGATGCTTTTCTTGAGCGAGTCTTCCATGCGGCTCAATTTTGCCGCCTCTTCCTCGAGCATCCGCGCGACCGGGATGCCCGTCCAACGCGACACAACCGTCGCGATATCCTGCTCGGCCACCTCTTCATTCAGCACGCGCCGCGATTTCTGCAATGTCTTCAGGCGTTTTAGTTTTGTCTCGAGGTCCTTTTGAATATGGGGAATTTTGCCGTAGCGGATTTCCGCGACCGTGCCGAGGTCAGCGGCGGCTTCGGCGTTGTCCGCCCGTATCTTCAATGCCTCAAGCTCGGTCTTGGCGGCGCGGATGCCAACGAGCACCTCTTTTTCGTTTTTCCACTTGAGTTCAAGTTCGCTTGTTTTTTCCTTCAAATCGGCGACTTCTGTATCGATAACTTTGATGCGCTCCTTGATTTCCTCTCCGCGTTCCCCTTCCAAATCTTTCTGGAGCGCTTGGCGCTCGATCTCCAGCCGACGAATCTTGCGGTCAGTCTCTTCGAGGAGAGGCGGCTTGTTCTCAAGCGCGATACGGAGCCCCGACGCCGCTTCATCGATAAGGTCGATGGCCTTATCAGGCAGAAAACGGTCGCTGATGTAGCGGGAGGAGAGCTCGACTGCGGCGACGATAGCGCCGTCGGTGATGCGAACGCCGTGGTAGAGCTCATATTTGTCGCGCAACCCGCGCAAGATGGCGACGCCGTCCTCAATTGAGGGCTCCTGCACAAACACCGACTGGAAACGGCGCGTAAGCGCGGCGTCCTTCTCGATGTACTTCTGGTATTCCTTGAGCGTGGTTGCGCCGATGATGCGTATCTCGCCGCGCGAGAGCGCAGGCTTCAGCATGTTTGACGCGTCCAAAGAGCCCTCGGCCCCGCCCGCGCCTACGAGCGTATGAAGCTCGTCGACAAAGAGAATGGCCTTCCCTTCCGCGCGCTCAATCTCTTTCATCACATTTTTCATCCGCTCCTCAAACTCGCCGCGATATTTCGTGCCCGCAATCATGAGCCCGAGGTCGAGCGAGAGGAGTTCCTTGCCTTTGAGCGATTCGGGGACGTCTCCACTTGCCATACGGGCGGCGAGGCCTTCGGCAATTGCCGTTTTCCCCACGCCCGCCTCGCCGATAAGGACGGGATTGTTCTTCGTGCGGCGCGCGAGGATCTGGATGACGCGGTTTATCTCAAGGTCGCGGCCGATAACCGGGTCGAGCTTATTGTCGGCAGCGAGCTTCGTGAGGTTGCGCGCGTACTTGGCGAGCGCGCGGAAACGTTTTGGTTCTGCAACCTGTCCATCTTTAGAGCTTTTGAGCTCTTTAAGAATTGCGAGTGCTGCGTCACGGCCTATCAAAAAGCGAGAGAGGATATCGCCCGCGGGACCGGGGTGTTCGATGACGGCGAGGAAGAGATGTTCGGTGCCGACAAATGTATCGTTCATGCGCGCGGCTATCTTCCCCGACGCCTCGAGCGCCTGCGCGAGGTCGGGCGTGAGGTAAATCTGATAGGAGGGCGAGAGCACTGAGGCTCTTTCAGGCGCCTCTAGATGTTCAAGCACCGTGTCCGCAAGCATGACGGTATCGACTTCCATCCGGTCAAGCACCGAGAAAACAAGCGATTCTTCCTGGAGCACGAGGGCGGCCAAGAGGTGGAGCGGCGAGACGTGGTTTTGCCCGCGTTCTATGGCGAGCTCGTGCGCGCGGCGCACGGCCTCTTTTGCTTTGGTGGTGAAATTATTGAAAGGAGGCATACGCGCAGGATATTACTTCGCCGCGGCGGCCTGCGGTGAGCTTCTCGAATCCGTTGGAGTTGCTGTGGTTGAGGTTGCCGTGAGGAGCGCGGTTATTGTGCCCGCGCTGATGAGGAGGCCGGGCGTCATCCCTGCGGCAATGCCGACAAGATTGCCCGAGAGGTCTACCGCGGCGCTTCCCGTGCCGATGTCCGGCAACGTGGTGTGGACTCCTTTGCTGCTCACGCGCGCAACAATCCCAGTAGAAGCGGAACCGTCGGCGCCGAGCGCCAGCACCGTTTCACCGAGCCTTAAATCGCCTGCGGCGACGAGGCTCGGTGAAGTTATTTTCGGCAGTACGGCGCCGTCAGCGAAGCCGTAAATCATAATGCCCTTCCCTTCATGCGCGAGCGACGCGGCGATGTAGGAACCGTTTGTAAACTCAACAAGTACCTCCTTCGGCAGGACATCGAGGGCCGCAGTCGCAATAGCGCGCGCCTTAGGAAGATAGGTGCCGACGGTAATCGCCGGCGTCGAGGTGCCGGTGTCCGTCGCATAGATGGCGACGGCGCGCGTCGCGGCCGCTCCAATCGCCGCAGTGACAAGCTCCTGATTCGACGGCGCTGGCGCTTGGATAATTGCGGCGGGCGCCGCAGCCACTACCGTCTCGATAGTGCGTTCAACGACACGGTTCACCGTTTGAGTAACAAAGGCCGGCGCATGGTCAAGGAGCGAGACTGTGAGGATGCCGGTCGCCACTGATGTCACGAAGTTCACGAGAATCGTGAGCAGTATGAGTTGGGACTTGGAAAGTTCCTCTATGTTCATATGCGGCTATAATGCTACCTTTGGCTGCTACTGTCAATTCTGCCGGAGGCGGATCCGCCTCCGGCGGAAAATGCAACGGACCGTACGAGTGCCTGCGCGAAACGAGTTAATTCGCGTGAATGGGTTGATGGTCCCCAGGAGATGCGGAGCGTCGAGCGGGCGCGCTCCCGGTCGCCGAACAAGGCAAAAACGGCCCGCGAACCTTCCTCTGAATCGGTCTCACAGGCGCTTCTCGTAGAAACCGCGAATCCGGCTTCATCGAGAAGCGCGGCAAGATAGTCAGTATCGCGGCCAAGAAATGAGAAATTGAGGATGTTCGGTGCCTGCCTGCCGGCAGGCAGGCCTGTGCTATGACCTTCATTCACATACACTTCCGAGACCGATGCTATCACGAGCTTGATTAGCCGCGCGCGGTCCGCCTCCGCGCGCGCGCGAAATGAGTCTCGTTTATGCGCGGCCTGCCGGAGGCAGGCCGCGAATCGCCCCGCGAGCTCGGGCGCTTCGCTCCCGGGGCGCAGTCCTCTCTCCTGGCCGCCGCCCCGATACAACGGCTTAAGCGGAATAGTCCGATGCGCAACAAGCGCGCCGATGCCGCGAACATTGCCAACTTTAGAACCGTCGAATGTGAGCAGGTCCGCGCCGAAGTGCGCGCGCGTGAGCTTCTCGGTCAAAGGCGCCTGCGATGCGTCGACATGTAGCGCCGGCATGGCAGAAAAAGGATGTAGTATTGGCCTAGCGGCCCGAGTGCTTCCTTTTTCTGCCATACCGGTGCGAAATTTCCTGACCGCGTGCGCTACCTCCCGCGTATTCCATATAGCGCCCGTCTCGCCGCAGACTGCGTCCATCGAGATAAGCGCTGTTTCTGGCCGAAGCATTGTAGCAAGTCGTTTGATATCAACTTGAGCATCTCGTATGGGAAGTTCTTCAACTCTTACCCCTCGTTCGGCACGCAACTTCATATTCTCAACAATGGACGCGTGTGCGCTCGGCAGATAGAGCGCGTGGTCGCCTCTTTTCACGCTACCGAGAATAGCGAGCGCATTTGCCTCTGTCGCCCCGCTCGTGAAGACGACATCGTCGCTTTGTA
>CAZPXA010000032.1:6688-7695 GCA_964590695.1 uncultured Candidatus Saccharibacteria bacterium | reverse complement strand
ATCGTCGCTGATCGCGGCATCCCGCGCGGCGTTACTCACGACGCGCAGGCCTGCCACATACCGATGCCGCTCCGGAGCGATGTCCGCGAGTGCGGTCTCGTCTTTCACGGGTTCGCCCAACTCATAGGCGACCGCGGTGTTCACTACTTGGTCAAGCGTCGCTAGATTGCTTTTCATCACGACTTTCTCCTTATCGGTTGGTTTTCAAAGACCCGAGAACTTGGGTCCCGCGCTCAAGCTATAACTTTTGGAAATATTGTCAATCTTTTTAACTTATTTGTGGAAGAAAATAAGGAGGAATATGGATATCCCGTGCCTTTTTGTCAAAAGTGTTGACAGGTTTCGGCGGTCTGATAGCATGAGCTCTCATGGACCAAACATTGCTTGGAGTTTTAGAGAATGTCGGGTTCTCTGGGAAGGAGGCCCGAGTGTACGCCGCCCTCGCCGAGCTCGGCGAGGGCACGGCGGCCAAGATTTCCCAAAAGACCGAGCTGAAGCGCCCGAGCGTTTATGTCATCCTCGGCTCGCTCATCGCGCGCGGATACGCAAGCGAAGTCCCGGGACGGAAGGTGAGTGCGTACCAAGCCACGGACGCGGACGCGATTTTAAGGCGCCTCCAGGAGAAAATGAAAGATTTCTCCGACTTCGTGCCGGTCATACGGACGCTTGCGAACCGCGGCGGCGCACGCCCGAAGATTTCTTATTTTGAAAACAAAGAAGGCATATTGAATATGTACGAGAGCATCAATCACACCCCGTCGGCGTTCTTCATCACCTCCTACGCGCGCATCGAGAAGCACTTCCCCGGCCTCGTCGATAAGTGGACCGATGGACTTAAAAAGGGGAGATATAAGTTGAAGGGCGTGCACATTGTTCCGGACGACGACGAAGAGCTCGGGCACGCCAGAGGATTTATATCGGTTGGACAAAAGGTGAGGAAGCTCGGCGCACTGAAGAACATCGCGATGGACTTCTCGATTTTCGACGACAAGCTCGCTATCTCCAAC
>CAZPXA010000032.1:0-6678 GCA_964590695.1 uncultured Candidatus Saccharibacteria bacterium | reverse complement strand
CCGAGGACATCGCGCGCTCGGTACAGGCAATCTTTGATGTGGTGTGGGGCGCCGCGAAGGAAGTGTAAAACTCTCTGCCGTGGAGTACTCTGGTACCCATGGAGCCCTTCGACAGTTCGACAAGCTCATTGCAGGCAGCTCAGGGCGAGCCACTCGCCGCTCGGATACGGCCGACGGCGCTCGACGAAGTCGTCGGGCAGGAGCACCTGGTGGGGGCGGGGAACCCTTCGAAAGGACTCAGGGCAGGACCGCTCCGGGTGGCGATAGAGAAGAAACATAAATTCTCTTTTATCCTTTGGGGAGCGCCCGGGACAGGAAAGACGACCATCGCGCGCATCTATGCGCGGGCGCTTGATGCAGAGCTCTTTGAGCTGTCTGCCGTCTCTGCGGGCAAAGACGATATCCGCAAAATCATATCAAAAGATATAAACGACCGTGGAGAACATTTGATACGACCAAAGGTGTTGTTTCTTGATGAGATACATCGGTTTAATAAGAGCCAGCAAGATTTCCTCTTGCCGTATGTCGAGAGCGGGGAGCTGACGCTTATCGGCGCCACGACCGAGAACCCGTCGTTTGAAATTATCGCTCCGCTTCTTTCGCGCTGCCGCGTGTTCGTACTTGAACCGCTTTCTGAAGAAGCGCTTCGCGCAATAGTGAAGAGTACAAAGATAAAAGTAGGGAAGGACGCGTTTGGTTGGCTCTTGGGCTACGCGAACGGCGATGCGCGCAAAGCGCTCGGGATGATGGAGGGGGCGCAGAGCTTATATGGCGCAATAACGACCGAGACCTTGAACAAAGCGCTTGAGTCGCCCCACCTGCGCTACGACAAGAAGGGCGAAGAGCACTACGATACTATCAGCGCTTTTATTAAAAGCATGCGCGCCTCGCAGGCCGACGCGGCGCTCTACTACCTCGCACGGATGGTTGAGGCGGGGGAAGACCCGCTCTTTATCGCGCGAAGAATGGTCATCTTCGCGTCGGAAGATGTCGGGCTCGCCCAGCCGACCGCACTCGTGGTCGCGAACGCGGTCTTTCGCGCCTGCGAGACCATCGGCTACCCCGAATGCGCCATCAACCTCGCTCACGGCGTCGCCTATCTCGCGGGCGCAAAAAAGGACCGCTCTGCGTATGATGCGCTTCGCGCTGCGCAGACCGATGTCCACGCCTTCGGCAACCTACCGGTCCCCAAGAAGCTCCGTAACCCTGTCACGAAGCTGATGAAAGAGCTGGATTACGGTAAGGAGTACGAGAAATACCCCTCGAAAGGACTCGGGGCAAGTGAGCCAGAATCATACTTGCCTGAAAAATTAAAGAAAAGAAAATACCTTAAATGACAAAGACGCCCGCAATCACGGGCGTTTGAAAGAACCAGCGAGGGATTAGAACTTCAGGCCGGCGATGAGCGACTTTGGGACACGCACCGCCACCTCTTCACCCGACTTCAGCCCGTGCGCAACCGCATTGAGCTCTTCAGATGTGGGAATGAATCCCACGATGATGAGGTCGCCTTCCTTACCTACCGGGTCCTTTTCGAAGACAGTCGGACAGGAACCAATCACACAGTCCGGTGAGATCTGGAAGACGGCGGGACATGATCCGATCAAACATCCGAGGGAAATTCGCCGCACTTTCATGACGTTCTCCTTGGTGATATTCCGTAGTCAGTATCAAACTTCATACAAATGATTTTCTACTGTGTCGAATTGAGTTGCATTCCCCACGTAAATACGGCATTATTCTTAATATTATATGTCAAATATTTTTAACATAGAGCTAAAAAGAAATCGGTTTAATAAGACGCAGGTGGCGATACTAAAGGCGCTTCACAGAGCTCAGAAACCGACGACAATGGCGGAGCTTGAGGAAGGGCTCGACATAAAGCGACTTACTCTCTATTACAACTTAAAACAACTGCAGAAAAGAGGATTCGTTCGGCAGGATCGCACTCAAAAAATTTATACATGGACGCTAGAGCCTTTGGAAATGAGCGCTGACTCTGTAGAAATCTCGGTTGAACGCGCATACGAAGCAATTGCAAGAAGTCCCTCACAAAAACTCTGGGGCATTCAGGGCGGGGAGGCGATCAAGAAACTGGTTGAGGAAATTAAAAGAGGGACAACCTATCGACTCATCCATCATCGCCAGCGCCTTCGCCAGGTAATCGTGGATGCTATTTTTACGACGCGAGGTATGGACCTTATTAAACAAGTACCAAGAGAGGAACTTGCCTCGCATTTACACCGTCCGACGATCCTGCATGCTACCGCAGATACTGCGGAGTTGGATCCTCTGGAAATTATCACTGATGGTAAGCGATTGTTTATCATTGATCGAAGAAGGGAGAAGGCGACAGTATTGCACGACGCACATGCTGTCTCCGCGTATCTCGCGCTCCACGAAACAATCAAAGCACTCTCTACTAAAATGCGGCCGCAGGAAGTATACGGTGAACTATAAAACAACGCGGCGCCGAGAGGCGCCGCGTTTACTGCCTACTGCTCCTGCTTGCTGCTTACTACTTCACCGCGTCTTTGAGCGCCTTCGCGGCGCGGAACTTCGCGGTGCGAGAGGCGTTGATGTGAATCGTCTCGCCGGTGCGAGGATTCCTGCCCTGGCGTGCGGGGCGCGCCTTCGTCGCGAAAATGCCGAGGCCGGCGACCGACACTTCGTCGCCGCCCTTGAGGCCGGAAACGATGGAGTCGATGACGCACTCGACTGCGCGCTCGGCGTCGGCCTTCGTCGTGCCGAGCACTCCGTGTACTTTATCTACGATATCTGCTTTATTCATGAGAATCTGCTAGCTAGTAATCCCCACGGCCTCTATGGGGTGGGTATGGGGAAAGTATAGGAAATGCGCCACATTGCGCAATACCCTTGCCAAAGGGGGGTGGATAGCGCGAAATCACCGCTATTTCTCCCATCTGCCCCAGACAATTTCGAAAATCATTTTCATGACTCGGGCGATTTCTGTATCTTCAATGATAAAACCGAATTGTTCCTTGTAATCGATGATAAAGACTTTGCTTCCGTAGACACCAAGCTCTATTTCGGAGTGGAAGACGTCTGAAGATAGTATCCTTGTTTGTCTTAGTTCTTTAACGTCTCTCTCCTGTAGTTCACGGATTTCTGGGGAATCTTCTCCGATGACGCGCACGCGATTACCTACAGCAATGCGCTTCTCGATATACGCCTTGCCGGTACTTCTGCTAGGAAAAGAGACGAATCGAGGGGTCGTGAATGCAACCACCTCGCCTTTATATCGCAAGGTATCTTCGTTTATCTGTTCAATACCGCTACGACCTTCATAATAAGTCACTTTCGGTTTCTTGCCTGATGTGTTATACAGCGCCTTAAACTCTGGAAGTGTTTGTTTAAGCTTCTCAATTTTCTTTTCTTCAATTTCCACAAGTGTTTCAGGATCTGTAGCAGAATATAGTTGTTTATTTTCTTTAGAAACTCGCTGCAAGAATCCGCTATTTATAAGACTTTCGGATATATCGTAGAAGTGCGTCCGTTGAACGCCGGCCTTTCTCGCAATAGTTGCAGCAGAAGTTGCCCCTAACTCAAGCGCAGCAAGATACACTGAGGATTCCTTTTCTGAGAGGTTGAGTTGTACCAGGACATTTTTTATCTCCATAAATTGTCGTAATTTACTTACAACTCCAATACTACACAAAACTAATAAATAAGCAACATTGTGGAAATATATCTCAATATATGTAAGATAATTTTGACGTTGCTAAGCAGAAGATGTCTAATTCCGTTGGAAGATCTTTCAAAAACACTCACCAAACACTCGAGGAGATGGTCGTGCGAATCTTGTACATCCAACCATGGAACACGTCCGCCTATGCGGACGCCAAAAAGCTACGGGGTTCGCTCGAGGGGCTCATGGTGCCTCGGGTCATGTTCGAGGTCGCCCATCGACTAGTTAGCGCCGGCGCCCAAATTGAACTCCTCGACTGCAATCTTGTGGCATTTAGTAGCCCTGAGAATCCCGAACAAGCAGTCGGAGAAGAGATTGCCAAGCGTCTTAGCGGCGGCAAGTATAAAGCGGTATTTCTCACATGGCCAACGGTGGCTCAGGGGAACATCGTGAGACATGTTGCTCAATCGGTCCGAAGGGTTTCCTCGGTTCCAGTCGTAATTGGCGGCGGGGCGATGATGCTTATTCGAAGAAAGGTGTCTGGGCAAGTCCCTGGAGATATCTTCTACGCCGGCGACGGGGTCGAGATACCCCAGTTGCTTTCTGCAATCGATTCAGGCAATCGAGATGTTGCCGGCATATGCTCTGAGGAAGGAATTCTCGGGAGCACAAAACGCGAAATGCTTGATGGGTACAGTGCGGAAGCGTTATATACCGTCAACGGCACATTCGATTTCGTCGGTTACCTACAGAAATACCGAGAGCTCGACCTCGAACCGATGGGGCTCCTTGAAATGACGCGAGGATGCTCGTACGGCTGCACTTATTGCGCCATTCGCCGCGAGTTGGTCGGCGTCCGGTATCGTGAACCGCACACGGTTGCGGAGGAAGCTGAATTTCTGCTTCGCCACAGTGTCGTCAACAATTATGTCACCGACCCGACCTTCGGACTACACAAGAAAAGGACGGTCGCATTGTTGGAGCTATTTACGGCAGTCAAAGCTCGTTATTCGGACTTCGGGTGGTGGGGAATCACGCGTTGTGACCATGTAACGAGAAGCGTAGCGTCTCGTCTGAAGCCAGCCGGCTGCCACACGATGTCTATCGGCGTTGAGACAATGGTTCAGTCCGTGCTTGACGCCGTGCAAAAGCGGACCGAGTTGAGCGCTAGCGAGAATGCTGTTGCGATACTGGCGGAAGCTGGCATCAATGCGCGATTACTGCTCATGCACTTCCCGTATTCGCTCGATGTTGCGACGGTCATGTTCCTGAGCGAACAGCACCGAAAAGGCCACCCATTTCTCCTCCAAGCCTCGATGTTTCGGCCGCTTTATAGCGCGAAGGTTGATGGTAAAGGGGAGGGTATGGACTTCCGACGGTGGGATGTAGAAGTTGATGCCCGCCATATCGGGGTCGACACCGACACATCAGTGCTGGGCTGGCTGGTCACTAATCTCGCGTTCCCTTCAACAAGCGTTCGATGTACGGAAGGGGATGCGGGTTTGCAGGTGAGGCTCGCGGGACCGGGCTTCAAAATCTGGCTTCTTGCGGCACAGGCTGACCCAAAGAGCTTAGGGTTGCCACAGCGAGTGGCGCTTGGATTCCTCCGGGTCGGTTACACTGCCGTGGAAACGGAAGAGAAACTGCGGCTTGCGCTCGGATTGTCCGAACCAGATGCAAGAGAAGTCGTTGCAAAGCTCGTAGCTGCGCTTGAGGTTGGTTTGGTGAAGAAACGCGTCAAACCGGCCGAATGGCTTGGTATCGTAGCCTCGATACAGCCGGGGCGTTGGTACTACTATCCGCAGCCGACGGAGCCATTCCCCCAGCTCGGCTTCAGCATCAAAGTGGGGGAGTATCTCGAAGATCTGGATCAACTCATCCTCAACGAAGTCCAACTGCAAGAGAAAGGAGGTGAGAGCAATGGCAACGAACGTCCCGAAGAAGCCGGCGGCAAATCCGCCACGAGTGCGTCCTGCGCCCGTGAGACGGGCCGTACGGATGGAAATCCGGGCGCATGATCCGCAGATCAAGCGGTCAGCGCGAAGCGAATAGCCTCGACTGTTGAGGCCCCGGCGCGCAAGCGCCGGGTTTTATTTGACGGGCAAACTCAACGACGCGGTTCTCGCGGATGATATTGACCTTGATTTCGCCCGAATATACTGCATATTAGACAACGCTCACCCGGGAATTGCACAAACTAATAATTCCCGGTATTATAAGCCATATTATGAAAATACACCTCCCGAACAGCGCTTTTCTGGGGAACATAGATTCTTTCTTGCGGAAATTCGACCCTAGCGAACCAAAAAAACTTCACATAACTGCAAATCCTAAATGGATATCTGTACATCCAATCGTATTGACGATGATCGCCGCCTTGGGACAAACGGTGTCTCGTGGAAAGCTCGGCTTCGAGATACTTGAGGCAAAATCAAAGCATTATTTCGAACGGATGGGACTATTCCGAGTTCTCGGTTTGGATTCTGGTATTTCTATCACCGAACATGATTCGAGCGGCCGGTTTATTCCCATCACGCAGATACAAAATTCGCAGACGTTAAGTCATTTCATAACAGAAATGATTCCATTGTTACATCTGGCACCAATTCATGCCGAACCAATCTGCTACATTGTCAGCGAATTGGTGCGTAATGTCATAGAACATGCTGATTCAAAATCTGGCGCTTTTGTGGCGGCGCAATATTATCCGAACACCAACACGATACGCATCGGTATTTGTGATGCTGGCGTCGGCATCACAAAGACAATACGCCGTTCCCATCACGCTCTCGATGACTTACAGGCAATCCGGTTAGCGCTTACGCCCGGTATAACCGGCACGACACAAAAGGAGGGCGGAACCCAACAGAACGCCGGTGCTGGACTGTTCTTTGTGAAATCAATTGCAGCGGTCAATGGAGATTTCTTCGGGATCTACAGCGGTAACGCTTTCTATAAATTATTGCGCCAAAACTCAAAAAAAGGTGTCGTCTTGAATGCCGATCCTCTCGATGACAGACACTCTGTAG
>CAZPXA010000031.1:0-7940 GCA_964590695.1 uncultured Candidatus Saccharibacteria bacterium | reverse complement strand
TCTCATAAGCCATATCGGCGAGATGGGGACCGAGACGCTTGCGCCAGTCGCGCGCGCGCTTGGCGAGCTCGTTCCGGACGTTTCGTTCTTCCCGGAAACGGTCGGGAGAGGAGCGCGCGCGGCTATCCGAGGCCTTTCCCCGGGACACATCGTGGTGTTGGAGAATCTGCGCCGCCATAAGGGAGAGCAGAGGAATGACCCCTCCTTCGCGCGGGAACTCGCGGAGCTCGCCGACGTCTTTGTTGAAGATTCTTTTGACACCTGCCATCGTATGCACGCTTCCATCGTCGGCGTGCCGAAACTGCTGCCTTCATACGCGGGTCTTCTGTTTGAAGAAGAGGTGCGGGAACTCTCGCGGGCGCTTACACCTAAACATCCTGCGCTCGCCGTCATCGGCGGAGCGAAGTTCAGCACAAAAGAGGCGGTGCTCGCGACACTGCTTGTATCTTATGACCATGTCTTTGTTGGCGGCGCGCTTGCCGCTGATTTCCTCAAGGCGGCGGGGCAGGAAGTGGGGAGGTCGTTTGTATCTCATGGGAACGAAAACTCTATAAAAAAACTCCTCGCGAACCCGAAACTTGTCCTGCCGGCGGATTCTCTCGTCGTATCTGCATACGCGGCTGGAACTGCGCGTGCGCAAAGAGATGTGCGCCGTCACACCTTCCGCGTTGGTTCGGCTTCACGCATCGCGCCGTTTGGGGAGGTTCTCCCCGACGAAATTATTATTGACCATGGCCCGGGCACCGTGGCGCTCCTGGCCGACCTTGCAGAGAAAGCAAAGACCATTCTCTGGAATGGCCCCTTGGGGAAATACGAAGACGGCTTTACTGAAGCGACTGACGGATTCGCGCGCGCGGTCGGCGCCTCAAAGGCGTATTCGGTGGTTGGCGGCGGCGACACCATTGCCGCCATTGAGGACCTCGGCCTTCTTGAGCGCTTCTCTTTCGCCTCCACTGCCGGCGGCGCGATGCTCGCGTACCTCACCCACGGCACCCTCCCCGGCATTGAAGCCCTTGAGCTCCATTAGAGCGCCTGACGGAGCTTTTCGGCGTTTCCCGCGAAATCATTTTTGTCGCCTTTCGCTCCACTACTCGGGAAGACCCAGATATGCGCGTGAGGTACCTCGTCGCCGATTATTCTTGAAAGCACCCATTCGGTGCTGAACGCTTTCTGCTGTGCTCGCGCTATTTTCTTGACCAGTTCAAAATAATCCCCGACATTCGGCAGGTCCCAGACCCACCGGTAGTGCCGCTTTGGGATAACCTGCGCATGTCCCGGAGCCTGCGGGTGGATGTCAAGGAAAGCAAGGTATTTGTCGTCCTCGTAGATTTTGTGGGCAGGTATCTCGCCGCGAACGATTTTGCAAAAGATGCAGTCTTCCATCACATAAGTATACAATGAGGCTCACATGTTCCCGCTCCACGACCCGCTCAGTGAAACCACTCGTAAAGAACTTTCCGAGTACGATGACCTGACTGCCGCGCTTCTTGCACGCCGCGGCGTCGCGACCCGCGAAGAGGCCGAAGCATTCCTCAACCCCTCCTACGACGCGCACCTCCATGACCCGTTTTTGATGAGCGATATGGAGAAAGCCGCGAAGCGGTTCGCCGCGGCGATTCGCTCGGGAGAGCGAATCGCCGTCTGGAGCGACTACGACTGCGACGGCATCCCGGGCGGTGTTCTCATGCACGACTTCCTTAAAAAAGCGGGGGCGAATTTCGAGAATCACATTCCGCACCGGCATGCGGACGGTTATGGGATGAATGTACATGGGGTTGAAAAATTAGCGGAGAATGGCGCGACACTTATTATCACGGTAGATTCCGGCATTACCGATGTGGAACCGATTGGGCGCGCGAAGCAGCTCGGCATGGAAGTCATCGTTACAGACCACCATTTATCGGGCAAAGCGCTTCCTGATGCGTTCGCAATCTTGAATCCAAACGCGCGAGAAGATGAGCAGTATCCGTTTAAGGGCCTCTGCGGCTCGGGCGTCGCGTGGAAGTTAGTTTGTGCAATCTTGGCCGCCGCGCCCGAACTCCGCGAGCGGGTACCCGAAGGGTGGGAGAAGTGGCTTCTTGATATGGTGGGGCTCGCGACCGTCGCCGACATGGTCCCGCTTATCGGCGAGAATCGCGTACTCGCGGCCTACGGGCTCCTCGTGATGCGCAAGTCTCCGCGCGTCGGCCTCCAAAAATTATTGCGCGGAATGCGCGTCGAGCAACGCTCCCTTACCGAAGACGATATCGGCTTTATGATTGCTCCGCGCATAAACGCCGCGAGCCGGATGGGCGACGCGCGCGACGCCTTCCATCTCTTCACGGCAACCAACGAGAACGAGGCCGAGGAACTCGCGAAGAAGCTGGAAGCGGCGAACCGCCAGCGGAGAGCGGCGGCGGGCGCCATCACGCGCGCGGTACACACGCGCATCAAAGAGCGGGGCGAGCCGCGAGCCATCATTGCGCTTGGCGACCCGGAGTGGCGCCCCTCGCTTCTTGGCCTTGTCGCGGGCACCATCGCAGAGGAATATGAACGGCCGGTATTCCTTTGGGGGCGGGAAGGCCTGCCTGCCGGCAGGCAGGGAACAGGGAAGTTGAAGGGTTCGGTGCGGAGCGGAGGCGCGACACATATCCTTGAACTCATGCGCGCGGCAGAAAAAACATTTGTGGAATTCGGCGGGCATGCGGCGGCGGGCGGCTTTACCGTGCGCGATACGGAAGTGTTTTTCTTAGAAGACAGATTGGTTCTTGCCCTTCGTAGCCTTGGCGAAGAAGGGGAGGCACCTTCATCAGATGCGTTCGCACAACGCGCGGACGCTCTCCTCACCCCGGAAGAAGTTACAGTGCCGTTCCTTACTAAAGTGGAGCGACTCTCCCCTTTTGGCGCGGCCAATCCTAAACCGGTGTTCTTATTGCGCGATGCGCTGGTGCGAGAGATTTCACATTTTGGAAAAGCGCAAGAGCACCTGAAATTAAAAATTGATTCACACGAGGGGAATGAAAGTGTGGATGCCGTTACCTTTTTCATCAAAGGCCCGATGAAACGCGCGGCTGAAACGATTATACCCGGGAGCCGTGCGCATCTTCTCGCGCACCTCGAGCGCGACACTTTCTCGCGAACGAATCCGGTTCGCTTACGGCTCCTTGACTTGAAACCTGTCTGAAACCCGTGAGCGAGCGGGGAAAGGTTTTTGAGAGTGTGCCAAGTGCAGCGAAGCGAAACGCTCTCAAAAACCTTTCACCCCGAGCGGATTGCTGGCGAGCAGGTGTATAGTTATTCGCATGCGTTTCACTATCCATGCTGATGGCGGAGCGAGAGGGAACCCGGGACCCGCCGGCGCGGGCGCGATTATCCGGGACGAGTTCGGTATCTCGGTCGCAAGCGTCTTCAAATTTCTCGGCCATCAGACCAACAACTTCGCTGAATACGAGGCTGTTATCCTCGCCTTCGAGGCGCTCACTAAAATCGTCCCCTCGGTGGAACGCGAGACGACAGAGGTCGTCGTGAAGCTCGACAGCGAGCTTATCGTGAAGCAGATGCGCAAGGAATATAAAGTGCGGAATCCTATCTTGAAGGAACAGCAGGCGCGCCTCGCGCAAGTCGCCGCCGCCTTCGGCTCGGTCTCCTTCACCCATGTCCCGCGCGAAGAAAATAGTGACGCCGACGCCCTCGCCAACGCCGCCATGGACCGTGGGAGCTAAATATGGAAAAGAAAACTAAGGTGGTGGCATTGGGTTTGATTTCAAATGACAAAGGAGAAATTCTTATCATTCAGCGTAGCGATCCAAAAATCAAAGATGCACATTTGCGATGGGATATTCCTGGCGGTACAAATGATTTTGGGGAAGTGCTCGAGGACACAGTGAAACGAGAGGTTCTTGAGGAGACTGGATTGGAGATTGAGATTGGAAAGTTGTTGTCGAAGTGCGTTACAAGAATGTGGGAACATGAAGAGTATCTGCAGCACACCCTTGTCTTCTGTTACCTGTGTAAGGTAATCAAAGAAAATCCTTTACCACATAAGGATCACAAGATCGCGGACATGCGTTGGGAACGGCCAGAAAATTTCTACAAATACGACTTCTTGCCCACCACCAGCATGTTCATTCCTTTGGCCATGGGCCGCGGCGCATGAACACACTCTTCGCCATTGTTGCAGGATTTGCGGGCGGGATAGGGGTGCGGTTGGTTTTAGAGCGGCGGTTGGCAGTATACTTGAAACATGATGCATAAGGCGTGGAAGATATTCCTGAATGCGCTGCCGATTGCGCTGATGATCGGGTTGATTCCATTTGTTGTAAATGACTACACTCTCGCGCTGGTATATATCCTAATTGCAATCGTTACCTTCACGCTTAAGCGGGAGGAACACGATTATCTCGCGTATGTGTTTGGACTCGTTGTCATCACCATTTCTGAATACTTCTTTGTCCAGACCGGCGTAGAAACCTTTGTCCGCACTAGTCTCTGGGGCGTCATGCCGATTTGGCTCCCATTTCTCTGGGCGTATGCCTTCACCGTCATCAAACGCTCTCTGCGAATTCTCGACCAATAGACCGTAAGATAAGATACCTTGATGGGCATTCTTACTACGGTTGTTGCCGGATTTGCGGGCGGAATATTCATACGCTCGCTTTTCAACTTTGGATGGGAGCCGGTGGTGTTTATGCTTCTGCTCGCCACAATTCTTTTTACCGTACCAAGATTATTGTCAGTATACTCGCTTGCCCCGTTAGAAATCAGATTTCTAACGGGGCTTGGCGCGATTTTTTGCGCGTTCGTCGCGCTTGGTATGATTCGCGCGGCGCTCGCCGATGTACCACCCCCGGACGCGTTTCTGCGCGACCTGCGCCATCGCGTCTCCTATGAAGGCATTGTCGTTGCCGACCCCGATGTGCGCGATGCGAACCAGCGCATCGAGATACGTGTTACGAGTGGCGGAAACTCCACAATTATGTTGGCGGTCGCGCCCCGGCACCCGAGTGTTGCCGTCGGCGACCGGGTGTTCGTGTCAGGGACGCTCGCCCTCCCGGAGCCGTTTGCCGACGATAATGGCCGTATCTTCCGCTATGACAAATATCTGCAGAGAAACGGTGTGCGTTTTCTGCTCAACTTCGCGTACCTGCGCGTTATCGAAGAGGCTTCGCCCTATTCGGTGTCTGCATTTCTTGCGAGAGTGAAGCACACCTTCACCGACGGGATGAACGCCGCCTTACCAGAGCCCTACGCCTCGCTTGCAAGCGGCGTCGTCATCGGAGGAAAGTCTGGTCTCGGGAGCGAGCTGAAAGGCGCATTCACGCGTTCGGGACTCATCCATATCGTCGTGCTCTCGGGCCACAACGTGATGATAGTCGCGAGCTGGGTGATTGCATTTTCCCTCTTTATCTTCGCGCGGGCCGAGTCGATCCTTAAAAGACGCGTCCCCCGTAGCGCGAGCATCGTAGCCGGCGCCCTCGCGCTCGTCCTCTTCGTCGGCATCGCGGGATTCTCGGCGACGGCGATTCGCGCGATGCTTATGGCGCTCATCGCTCTCTACGCCCGCGCGACCGGCCGCACCTATGCGGCCGGTCGCGCGCTCTTCGTCGTCATCCTCCTTATGCTCCTGTGGAACCCACTCTATCTCGCCTTTGACCCGGGTTTTGGCCTCTCGGTGGCGGCGACAGCGGGGCTTATCTGGCTTGCGCCTATCATCGAGCAGTGGCTCGATGGAAAAGCGAGAAGGGGAAGTTTTTTGAGAGTGATGCCAAGTGCAGTCCGACACACTTCTGAAGTGTGGCGGGCGGAACGCTCTCAAAAAATTTCTCCCTCGAGCGACTTCTGGTTCGGTGTTGTTGCCATAACCCTTTCCGCACAGATTGCCGTACTGCCGCTCCTACTTTATCAAACAGGCAACCTTTCACTCGTCGCCATTCCCGCAAATATCATCGCTGCACTCGTGGTGCCGTTCTCGATGGCATTCTCCTACCTTGCCGGCTTCGGCGGTATCTTTTTCGGCTCCCTTGCTCCATTCTTCGCCATCGTCATCGGGATTCCCGCATATCTTGTGGTTGCCGTTCTCATATGGATTACAGAAACGAGCGCCGCCCTGCCGTTTGCGGCCTTCACACTCCCGCCGTTTCCATTTTGGCTTGTGCTCGTTGCCTACGCAGCGCTCATCTGGGTTGTTGCTTTGAAACGTTTTTTGACGAAAAACGCATCAATGTAGTTTTTCCTCTCGGAGGGAACATAGTCCACCATATACGCATGCTCCCAGAGGTCGAGAGCAAGAAGAATAGGGAGCCCGGCAAGCTGGCCCTGCTCGTGGTCGCCCACAAAGGTCGTATGAATCGTTTCCACTACTGGATCGACATAGACAACAACCCAGCCGATGCCACGGCTCCCCGCGACTTCTCGAATGTGCGCCTCGAGACTCTGCACTCCGTATTTTTCCGCAACCATTTTTGAGAGCGGGCTCCCTGCCTCCTGCGTCCTGCCTCCTGCTTCCAGCTGTTCAAAGTAATATTCGTGCAGACGCATGCCGTCAAATTCAAACGCGAACCGCCGGCGCAACTCCGCAACGATATATGGGTCTATTTCAAGCTTTCCGGCGCGGACGGCCTCAAGTTTTTCCATAATGAGGTTTACATGCTTCACATAGCCCTCATAGAGCGCGAGGTGCACTTTGATTTGCTTCTCCGAAAGCCCCTTGAGCATTGGGAAGTTAAAAGTTTTTGGTGAGTAGGTCATAGAGAAACAATGTACCATATACTTCGTCCATGTCTCGCTGGGTCTATTTCCTATTACTCCTTGGGCTTGTTGTCGGGAATATGAGCGTGTATCGAGCGATATTTGCGCCGCCGGTTCTCAAAGTATCGGTATTAGAAGTGGGTCCGCCAGCTGGCGGAGGCAGCGCAGTACTAGTGCAAAGCCCAAACGGCCGTACCGTCCTTGTCGATACGGGGCCGGATGCGAGTATCCTGCGGGCGCTCGGACAAGCGCTCCCGCCGTGGGAGCGAGCCATCGGTGCAATCGTCCTCACGGGAACAAAAAAGTCTTTTGTCGGCGGGCTACCGGAAGTTCAGAACCGGTATCGCGTCGGGGAGCTCCTCTACATCGGCGATCGTACTACTCCCTACGGTACCCCTCTCGCGCTCGATGGTTCTGAAATTAACGTAATCGCTCCCGGCACATTCACTATTTCTTATGGCTCTACTTCATTCTCAATCTCCTCCTCCACTCCTACGGGTGTCTACACTTCAGACGGAAAAACAGTGATAAAAACTAGATAGCTCCGGCTTTTTTGAGAGCGGCGAAGGCGCCGTGTTTTTATTTAGTTGACTTACGAATATGGGGAGGTAATTTGTACTTGGAAGTTCCCTGCTCTTGAGATTGGCTCGGGAGCACCAACGCGCGGAGGGAGTATGATCGTTAATCTGCATAAGGGGTGTGGTGGGCAAATCGCAGAGGGTACCTGTTCGGAGTGCGGCGAGCAACCGCCTGCGGACAAGATTCTTGCCTTCGAAGACCCACTGCTACCCTGCAAGACCTGCAGGCGAGATGAAAAAAGGGGACATCATCCGCGCTGCAAAGCTGCGATAAAACGCATGCGAACCGGCGAGTGTTGCCTCATGCAAAACATCCTTGTTCGAGGTGCAGGACCGGTCGTTGCGTGTTTTGCAACGATCGAGGACGACGAACACGTTTAGACAGGAGGCGGCTTTGACCGCCTTTTTGTTTTACTAGATTCTCCCAACTTTTTTGAGGGCAGCGAAGGCGCCGTGCTTCTTGATGGTTTTGAGGCCCTTAATGGAGAGGTCTACGATAACGGTCTTCCCGAGCTCGCTCACATAGACGCGGCGGCGCTGGAGATTGGCCTTCCTGCGCACCTTGCCGACAGGGTTGAATTGCGTCGCGCGGGTGCGGTTAGAGTAACGCCCGCCGATTTGCGTGCTCTTGCCGGT
>CAZPXA010000030.1:6867-8573 GCA_964590695.1 uncultured Candidatus Saccharibacteria bacterium | reverse complement strand
CAAGAGGAGCGATTCTTCGCGCTTCTGCACGCGGGATTCGCCCACAAACGCAAGTTTGTACGAAAGAATCTTGCTGAAGCGGGATTTTCAACTGGGAATATTAGAGATAAAGCCCGCGCGGAGGACCTCACGCTCACTGATTGGCTCGGACTCGCGTCTTTTAAATAGAAATGGAAGTACCAGCGATTGGGTTTATGGTGCCCACCGGGTATGCAAAGGGCATACATGTGCTCTCTATGCAAATGGGCGGCCCAGATGGCATGTATATGGTAAAGCCTGGTATAAAAAATCCGCCTACCGGACCGCCGGGGGTCTCTAAGCCAAGTGCCCATGCACCGGGAGCTACAACACCATACAACACTTTCCTGCTCAAAGGAACTGCCATAAATCCCCAAGGGGGAACGGCAGGACCTTTCATCATGGTGAACAAATCGAAGAAAGCTGCAACAGGAAGGTTGGGGGAGGGGATAGGATAATTCATACAAGGTTTATTCGAAAGGGCGAGATAGAGGGAGAGGGGTGGCATACTACAAGTAGCTGAAAATGTGCCACTGTCAAGACCTCCGAATGGGACTTGGGCATACAAAGGAAGAGGGAATGTCACTGTACAAAAGAGAACGAAGGAGACAAAAGTAGTTTTTTTCATATAGTCATGGTGAAAGATTTCTCGGAGTCAGAAAATCCATAATCATTTTCGATGTAAACAAACATTGGCATGCTTACCTTACCGCCAGTAACCTTCGCATACTCTTTAAGATTTTCGGGCGCAAGCTGCACGGTAAGCGTCTTTCCATCTGATGAGGGCACATCAGTAAATTTCTGATAGGTCGTAATGACAACATTCCCTTCAGGGGTAAAGCCCGAACCAGTGATGGTGAGCGTGCCGCCATACAGAACGGCAGCGGGAGAGATGCTCTCGATGTGCACCGGAGGATTCTTCGGGTCACGAACAACGAAAGCCACTGTGTTTGAGACGGTGCCGCCCGCTCTCATTGCGATATCGTAGCGCCCGGGCGGGATAGGAGGAACCTTTAAAATGAAGGTGTCCCCGGGACTTTTACTTATCTTGCGAACAATGTACTCACTTCCGAAATAGACAACGCTTTCGGAGGCAATGCCCGTACCTTTAATGGAAATATAAGTGCCGGGAGTACCGATTCGGGGTGTTGGTATGCCGATTGCAATACCTGGCACATCGCCCGCTGTTATTTTTGGCAATGCAATTGGCGTCGTAGTGCCAGAGGTGGCGCCACCAGCAGAGACAAAGGCAGCGCGAGACGCAACGGTAGAAGCGATGGCCATGTTTATTGCGCTATAGAACCTACTTTGAACATTTGCCAGCAGTTTATCCCCCACATAGATATCCATCTTCTCGTTCTCCTTCACCAAATATTCTGCCGACGAGGATGTGGCAGTTAAAGCTGAAGTGGATGTAGTTGTTGCGACCGGAGAAGTCGTATTCACTGCGAGCGTAGAAAGGGCATTAAGCTTCGCTCTGGTGTACGCGCCGACATAGCCGTTACCCTGCGTGAGGCCAGTTGGTGTCAGGATTTCATTTGCATACTTCTCTTGGAAACGTACAACTGCCGCCTTCGTGAGTGGCCCAAAATAGTCGGTCTCATTCCCTGGAGAGCCGGGGCCTATGCTTGCGACGCGCGTATCGGGGTCTCGATTCAATACCTGCTGGAGCGCGGTAACTTGCATCC
>CAZPXA010000030.1:0-6857 GCA_964590695.1 uncultured Candidatus Saccharibacteria bacterium | reverse complement strand
CCCCTGGGAGCCGAGCGAGAGACCCTCGGTGAACGCATTTATTTGTGCATTTGCAGGGATTCCGTACGAGAGCGCGAGGGTAATCGCTACGAGGGAAAGAAACAGGGCGCGCATACCTATATAGTAGCAGTCTTATACCCAAGAGCCCCTATAAGAAACGGTTATTGCTGGGTATACTTTAGAGTGATGGGGGAGACAACATCGCTCAATTGGCGAATACTGGTCGCGGCGCTTCTCTCGATAGTATTAATTGTGGGCGCGTATCTGCTCGCGAAAGGCATCGAGTCGCCGCCCCTCGCGCAAGCCTCGGCCGAGGCCGCCCTCCTGCAGGCAATCGCAACGAGAGATTCAAACAATGACGGCCTGCCCGACTGGCAGAATGTGCTCTACGGCATTCCTCTCGATAGCGCCACTACCGACTACTTCAACCTCGGCATGACCAACGGAGAAGCGGTCGCGCGAGGCCTCATCGTGCCCAAGGCGATTGCCGATATGCAGGTCGCGACCTCCTCCGGTGAGCCTGTCATCGTTGACCCTTCGCTCCCGCCGGTACCGGCAGAGGGCACGCTTACCGAAGCATTCGCCAGAAGTTTCTTCACGCTCTACTTGAGCGCGAAGCAAGCCAACGGCGACACAGAACTCTCTACTGACCAAGTAGAGACTCTCGCCGGCCAAGCGCTGCTCTCGCTCTCGTCGCTTATCGGCGCCGCGCCCGATTATAAATCTGCGAACGAACTCATCGTCCAGGGCTCCAGCGCAGACGCGCTCAAGGCGTTTGCGGCGAGCGCGGAGGCGGTGGTAGTGAAGAATAAGAAAACGAGCGATGCGACAAAAAACGAAATTTTCTATCTGCAAGACGCGGTCGAGAGAAATGACAGCAACGCCCTCTCCCATCTCGCTTCGCTCGCGAAGATGTATCGGGAGACCGCTGTCGGGCTCGCCGCGCTTCCCGTGCCGAGCGAACTCGCGGCCAGCGGCCTCGCGCTCATAAATGCGCTCATGCGCGCGAGCGGCATCGCGAGCGACTTCGCCCGCGTGAACACCGACCCGCTCGCGGCGATGCTCGCACTTGGACAGTATGCGCAACTGGACCAGTCTCTCGTTCAAACTTTCGCCGCCATCAGCAGTGTGTACGCCGCCGCCGGCATCGCGCTTCTTGAAGGCACGCCGGGCGCGTTGTTTCTGGATACTGTCGCCCGCTATCGCGCCGCGGCGGCCAGCGGCAATTAATGCCATGAGCAATCGAACTTTTGCCCGCCCGCTCGCAACATTGCTCATCATTGCGCTTGTCACTCCTGCATCATTTTTTATCGCGCCTCAAAGAGTGTCTGCTCAAGGAGCTATTGGCTGTATAGGGACTGCACTTGGCCTGACTGGCATTTTCAGTGTCGGAGGGGGAGGAATTGGCTTAGGAGTTCCTGTGATACCTTCGGATGCACTGACAAATGCCGGCACACTGGGAGCGACATCAGGTAGTTGTGTTAATGAAGTAATACTCAAGCCCCTCGCGCGCGCGATGATACGCTTGGTCCTCCAGCAGGTTACCGCGAGCATCATTAATTGGATTAACAACACGCCCGGCACCGGCCGGCCGAGCTTCGTGATGAATCTCACCCTGCACCTGCAGAGCGTGGGAGACGCGGTCGCGCTCCCCTTCATCAATCAGGTCAGGACCGCGCTCAATCCCCAGTTTGGCGCGGCTATCGCCTCGTCGCTTCTGGCCAACTATGCCCTCGGAACGAGCGTCGGCGGCTTCCTCGCGGGGAATCAAAGCACGCTCGCGCGCGTGTCGTCTAACCCAAGCGCCTTCCTCGCGGGCAATTGGTCGCGGGGCGGCATCCCCGCGTGGTTCGCGCTTAACCAGAACCAGAACAACCCGTATGTGCTCTACCCGGCGGCGCAGAGCGAGCTCCAGAAATTGGTGAGCCAAGCGCAGACCAATCGGCGGCAGGACCTCTCGCAGTCGGGCGGATTCCTCTCCTGGTGCGGCAACAATAGCACCACTGCATCCGCCTGTGTTCCCGACAGCAATGGTGCGTGTCCCGCACACTGTATTACTTCAGAAAACGAAGAACAAGCCAGATGTTCTCCAAGAGCAGGCATTAATCCCGGAACGTCATGCATCGATAGCGACGGGAAGCAGGTCAACGCCCAGACGCCGGGTACGGTTATCCGCGACTACACAAAAGAAGTGCTTACCGCAGACATCGCCCAACTCATCAATCCTAACGATATCAACGCCGCTCTCGTTGCCATTTTCACTGCGGCTATAAACCAAGGCATCAAGGGCCTCACGACAGGCCTCTTCGGCGCTTCGGAGACATCCAGCGCGAGGCCGCAGGCGATTACGTCTCAACTGTATAATTCCGCGACAAGCAATCTAAACGCGACGCAGTCTGCCAACTCAATCGCGCAAGCGAAGCTCTCACAGATAAGCGACTACACGGCCGCGTGGGGCGCCATCGGCACCGCGGCTAACAGCGCGCTCGGGAGCGCCACGTCCCTTAAAAACAACCCTGCCTGCGCAAGCCAGGTAAGCGCCGCCGACACGGCGATTGGCGAGGCAACCTCGGTGGTTAATCAGGCGCAGGCGGCGCAGAGCTCGGTGTCGGCCACTCGGGACCTCGCGCTCAAAGTCCAGCAGGAGGCGACGGGGAACCCTACGCTGGCCGCTACCGATGCGCAGAAGCTCTCGACGATGCCTCCTTCAGCGGCCGAGGTTACGAGCGCGGAGGAAAACGCGCGCACGACGCTCCCCGGAGCGACGGCGAATCCGGCGGGCTCGCTCTTGGTGTCGGGCGGCACAATATTTGACCGGATGAATCTTTTGAGCGTGAATGCGAATGCGCTGAATGCAAACAACTGCGCAACTCCTTGATATGCCGCGTATTCTTACATCTTCGTTCTTTGTTCTCGTACTTATTGTAAGCGCGGCGGGCGCAGCGCCCGCCGCGCATGCTAACCATGTTCCAGGTGCTGATCCATTTCACGGCGATACCCCGCAGGCGGCGCAAGATTTGCAGACTGCCGGCGAGTCCTCAACCCCAGTTCCGGCTCAGTCTGCCGCCCAGGCCCAACAAGCAATCAACTCCGCAGCCCAAACCCCATCTCCCGGAGGCTCTAAAGAAGATGCCGCTTACGACGGCATCATGATTAAAATCATGCAGCTCTTCGCGTGGCTCGCCGGCGCGGCGATGGTTACGCTTGATTACGCAACCTACTACACCGTTGTAAAAATGGGGAGCATCGTGAACGGCCTGCCCGCCGTCGGCATTGTCTGGAAAGTGTTGCGCGACATCGGCAACATTTTTCTCATATTCGGCTTTCTCGCGGTGGGCGTCACCACCATCTTGAATGTGGATTGGTATGGCGGGAAGACGAAGATGCTCCCGATGATGTTTGTCGCCGCCGTCTTCCTCAACTTCTCGCTCTTTATCTCTGAAGCGTTTATTGATGTAAGCAACCTCTTCGCGACGCAGTTTTACACGCAAATTAACGGTGGTAACAGCGTGGAACCGCCATCAGTAAGTCTCTCAAACATAACCGACCTGGGGAACCGCGGGGTCTCGGCGAAGATTATGTCCCAGCTAGGGCTCGCATCCATTTATGGTCAAGTAAAAGAACCTGACACAGCAAAAGCAATATTCCAGTTCGGTCAATCGTGGGTCATCGGCTTTATGGGTATCCTGCTCTTTATCATCCTTGCGTTTGTGCTGTTCTCGCTCGCCTTCGTACTGATTGCGCGTTTCGTCATACTCTTATTTCTCATCATCGTCTCGCCGGTCGCTTTTGCGGGCCTCGCGGTGCCCGGGTTGAGCGCGAGGACGAAACAGTGGTGGGATACGCTTTTCGAGCAAGTCCTTACCGCGCCCATTCTGCTCCTGATGCTCTATATAGCGCTTAGGGTTATCACCGACACTGGGTTTATTGCCGCGTTTGGGGGCGGCACAGACTGGCTCGGGTACGTGGAGAATAAAAACTTGGGAGGATTCGGGTCAATGCTCCTCTCCTTCCTCGTCGCGATGGGGCTCCTGCTCGTGGTCGTCATCCAGTCTAAAAACCTCTCCGCCTTCGGCGCCGGCAAAGCGATAAATCTCGCTGGGAAATTATCGTTTGGAGCAACAGCATGGGCTGGGCGTAATACTGGTGGACGGTTGGCTGTTCTTGCCGCTCGCGGTCTCCGTAAAACATCTCTAGGTACGCAGGTTCCACACCTAATGATGGGTCTCGATCGTATTGGTAAGGCTTCTTTTGATGTTCGTGGGACTGGAGTACTGAAGAGTCTTCCAGAGGGCGGCATTGATGCTGGGAAGGCTCACGAGGGCGGATATAGGAAAATGGAAGAGGAGGCAATCAAGGGTCGCGAAGAATACGCAAAAACGCTTCCTGGCAGATCGCAGACAGACGAAGAGAAAGCAACTCTTTCGCGGCTTGAAGGAGAGAAACTGGTCGCACAAAGAAGTCGTAATAGTGCAGCATCCGAGAAGGATGCCGCAGCAAACGAAAAGGTAGTCCGAGAAAGAGAAAAGACAGCTCTAGATGAAGAACGAAATCGAGATAGATATTGGGATACAAATCCAGAAAATGTACGGCGTATGGAGACTGCCGAGCAAAATCTACGGACAAGTGAAGAAAAACTGACAGCGGCTACGAATAATCTCGCCCAAAGAGAGGCGGAATTAACTGCTACGAAGAGTAGAGAGGATGCACAGAAAACTGACATCCAAGTTGCAGTAGCAGAACGCGGTAGTGCACAGGAGAGATACGCAGACAATATTACTGTCGGACCGCTCAAGTGGCTCTACAGGAATAAGAAGGCTGCTGAGAATATAAAGGCAAATGCAAAGAAATCTAAATCAGACAAAAATATTGATACGTTGAAAGAATTACTTAGGAAAGCATCAAAGGATAAAGATAAGAATTCAAGTGAATCAACACCACCACCTGCCCCGCCACCACCGGCTGCCGCCCACTAAATATGGATGCAACTCTTGACCCAAATCTAAACGAAGATATTAAACAAGTGATGGCGGATGTCCCTCCGCAAATACGAGATTTCTTTGCAAGTGGCAAAGTAGACACTATTGCGACAAATCTTGCACAGAAATACCGACTTCACGTCGACCAGGCGGCTATTGTTGAACGCGAAATTATTTTGCTCTTATTGGGACTCGAAACACCCCAGGAATTTACCCAAGCGCTTACTGAAGAAGCGCGGCTTAGTCAGCAAGTTATTAGCGGCATCATGCAGGATGTGAATACGCAAATCTTTGTTCCGTTGCGGGAGCAGATAAGAAGTGTGACATCCCCTGCTTCGCCGGGGGCTACGCAGAGTACTACCGCGACGCCTGCGCCGCCGCGGCCGGTGAATGTGCCGGTGCCGAAGTATTATGCACCGCGCCCTTTCGAAGCCTCTGGCGTCGTAGGGCCGCCGCCGCAGTCCCCGAGGTATCCCCGCGCGGGGAATGAATTACCCGCTGGGTTAAGATTTGCCCAAGGGAATCCGGCCCAGCGGCCAGTGCCGCCAGCGCGTCCTACTACAGCGACTCCCGCCCCGCCGGCCGGCGGACGGATTATGGAGAACACAGCGAAACCCGTAAGCAGTGACACGCTACTTCCAGACCACGAAGAGCCTCATATAGATATAAGGGATAAGGTACAAGGTGTAAGTCCGTTTCCTGCGGAAACGCCATTGCGGCAAGCGTTACGAGCCGTGACACCTCCTCAAAATCTTCCAGGCGCTCTGCCGCCACCCCCGACAGCTCCTACACAACCGAGCATCCCCGTTCGCAAACCAACCGACACCGACCCCTACCGCGAACCAATTGAATAGATTTGCATTTCCCGCGCGATTCATCTATTATTGTCCTTGACCCCTCGTGGGTCTTCTTTTTCTGCATGGCGACCATTAACCAGCTCTCGAGAAGGGGGCGCAAGAGCAAATCGTCTAAGACGAGTGTGCCGGCGCTGGCACGCGGTTTTAATACGCTCTCGAATCGCCCAACTTTTTATCCGTCGCCGTTTAAACGCGGGGTCTGCACCAAGGTGACCACGAAGACGCCGAGGAAGCCAAACTCCGCTATCAGAAAAATTGCCCGTGTCCGCCTCACCAACGGGATGGAAGTGACCGCCTACATCCCGGGAGAAGGGCATAATCTCCAAGAACACTCGGTAGTGATGCTTCGCGGCGGCAGGGTGAAGGATATCGGCGTCCAGTACACCATCGTGCGCGGCAAACTTGACACCGCCGGCATTGAGAAGCGCCGCAGCGCCCGCTCGCGCTACGGAGCAAAGCAACCGAAATAATCATGCGTAGGCCATTAAAGAAAAAAAGAACATGGAATCCCGATTTGAAGTACAACTCGGAGACACTCACTCGTTTTATCAATACGGTTATGTGGAGCGGTAAGAAGGATACCGCCCGCGCTGTCGTCTATGATGCGCTTGCAAAAATAGAGAAGGAAGGTGCGAACCCGCTCGAGACGTTTGAAGCGGCGCTCCGCAACGTCTCGCCTTTGATGGAAGTGCGCTCCCGCCGCGTCGGCGGCGCGAACTATCAGATTCCGCGCGAGGTCCCGCAGAATCGCCGCCTCGCCCTTTCATTTCGCTGGCTCATCAGCGCCGCGCGCTCCAAGAAGGGCAAGCCCATGAAAGATAAGCTCGCCGCCGAACTCATGCTCGCCGCCAAGAATGAAGGCGATGCTGTCAAGAAAAAAGACGAGATGCACCGCATGGCCGAGGCGAACAAGGCCTTCGCCCACTTCGCGTGGTGATTTTGTAACCAAAATCATCCCGATCAAGGTCGAGGGATTGACAAATTTATAGCTACGTGTATTATGGAAGATCGAGCCTCTTAG
>CAZPXA010000029.1:584-8883 GCA_964590695.1 uncultured Candidatus Saccharibacteria bacterium | reverse complement strand
AGCGTGTTGATTTCTTCAAAAGGAATTTCGCCGGCAAGAGCCTTTATGATGGCGTCCTCGCGCATGGTGAGCATGCCATTTGACCGGGCGGCGGCGTAGATTTTATTCTCAACCGGCTCTTCGAGTATCACTTCTTCAATCTTCTTATCCATATGCAGTATCTCGAAGACGGCGGTCCGGCCGCGCGTTCCGGTCGGGCATTCGTCCGTCGGAACCGCGCGGTAGAACTCCTTCAAGGGCGGCAGCGTGCTGCGGTACTTCAGAGGCAAATCGGCAAAATCCTGTTCGATGGATGCTTTCATATTGTCCTTAAGGAGAAAGGGTTTGCTCGCGCCCGGACAGACTTTTCGGACGAGTCGTTGCCCGATGACCGCAATCAGGGTCGGCGCGATAAGAAACGGGTCGATGCCCATGTCGACGAGGCGCGGGATAGCGCCGACGGCGGTGTTCGTGTGGATGGTCGAGAGGACGAGGTGGCCGGTCAAGGCCGCCTGCACCGCGAGCGTGGCCGTCTCTTTATCGCGAATCTCGCCGACCATGATGATGTCCGGGTCTTGGCGCAAGATGGAGCGGAGCCCGCTCGCGAAAGTGTAGCCAATTTCAGGCCGCACCTGGCTCTGCGCGACGCCAGAAATCTCATACTCAACGGGGTCTTCAAGTGAGACGACATTCATCGATTCGCGGTCAAGCTTGGAGAGCATCGCGAAGAGGGTCGTCGACTTACCCGAGCCGGTCGGCCCCGCGATGAGGATGATGCCGAAGGGCGACTTCATCATCTCGCGAACGCTCGCCAGATTCGCGCCGGTGAAGCCGACCGACTCCAGAGTCGCCGTCGCGTCCGACTGGTCGAGGATGCGCATTTCCACTTTCTCGCCGTACTCCGTCGGGAAAGTGGAGACGCGAAAGTCTATCCTGTGCCCGTCAACGGTCGCCGAGAAGCGTCCGTCCTGAGGCTTACGCTTCTCGTCGAGGCGCAGCTTTGAGAGAATCTTGATGCGCGTGATGACCGCTTCATGCACCTTCTCCGGCAATTCAAGCGAGGTGTACAGTTGCCCGTCCACGCGGAAGCGGACCCGCGTCTTCTCGGGCGCGGGTTCAATGTGGATGTCGGACGAGCGGCCGTCAATCGCGTAGCGCAGGATGGTGGAGACGATCTTCGTTACGGGAGCGCCCTCGCTTATGGTCTCTTGGTGGCTCGGGAGACTGAGCGACTCTTCGACCAATATCGGCGTCCGCTCGTCGGAGGGGAGGGCCGCGGCGGTGGACTTCACGACCGTTTCGTATTCGGAGAGCGCCCGGCCCACTTCGCCCGAAAGATTCCGGTATTCCTCAATCACGCGGTCAAAGTCTTCTTTCGTGATGAGCGTAATCTTGTAGGGTATGCCTATCTTGCCCGAGATGAATTGCAGCGCGTCAAACGCTTCGATGTTGTCGGGGTCCGTGATGCCGATTTCGAGTGCCCCTTCTACCATGTCGAGCGGCACGAATCCGTAGTGGCGCGCCGAGTCGACCGGAATATATTTGAAGACCTCTTTGTTGGCGGGAGGGTCGTCGAGCGTGCGAACGGGCAAACCGTAGGTCTCGCCGGCGAGCGCGAACGCTTTCGCGATCGGGATGCCTCGCTCGGCGAGTAGATCGGCGAGCGAACGCTCCTTCTTCGCGAGCTCGGCCTCGAGCGCCGCGCGGTCGCTTTTAGAAAGGAGACCCTTATCGACAAGGAGTCCAAGGAGATTCATTGTTATATTCCGCCGCCTCCGGGGAGAGGCGCGAGAGGGTCAAGGCGGCCGAACGATTCCGGGGAGACCGGCGTCGTGATGTCGGTGAGAGTGTTGAAGCGCGCGTCAGAGAAGATGCTGGTGTCAAACGATACCGGCTGGAGCGCGCCGATGAGCGTTTCGAACTGTAGTTGCGCCTGATTAATGGAGAGGCCGGCGGAGAGGGGCGGCTCGTTCCCCGTATCGGTAAAGAAGTACCAGTACGCGACGCCCGCAACGAGGAGGGATGCAACGATGAGAAGTGTGGTGTTGTATTTCATAGTCAGCGTAGCCAGTAGAGGGTTATTTTCATCTGGTAGGTGTACACGCCCGTATCGGAACCTTTCACCAGCAATTCCTGAACATCAAGCAGGCGCTCACTCGTCTCCACGCCGCGCAGAAAGGTTTGGAGTGCGGTGTAGGTGCCGACGGCGGTGAGGGAGAGGTCGACCGAGCCGACCGAATTCGCGGCTGTCTGCGGCGATGCGCCAGTTGCATTCGGACTTGCACCGTCCGGGGATGCGGCAGCATTCGCCAGAACGTCAATGTTAGAGAGCGCGAGTCCGCTGCGGGCCGCAAGCGCGTTGAGGTCAAGGATAAGGCCGACATTGTCCACCGAGCTGGGGAGGAGTGCAGTGAGCCGCGCGAGATTCGCCGGGTCAATCGCGTTACGCGCGGCGGCAAGTTCGTTCTGTTGGGTGGCGTATGCAATCGCGGCGGTAAGGGCCTGTTCGTCGGCGGCAATGGAAGTTTTCTTTTCTGCTATTGAACCGGACCACGTCGGCGCCACATAGAAGAAGAACACGCCTATGGCAGCCATGAGTGCGAGGGTGGGAATGGCGTTATTCATGGCAAGAAGGCGACGACCTTCGGGTCAAGCGTAGCGGAGAGCGCGAAGGAGACGGAACCGTCCCTGTTGACGACTATGCTTGAGAAAATGGCGTCCTTGATGCGGCCGTCGGTAGCAAACGCGGTGGAAACGGCCGCAAGCGCGTTGAAATTCTTGGCGACGCCGAGGCCCTCAAGCCGTACCCTTCTGGCATCATCGGACGAAAGATAGAGCGAGGTGAAACGGACCGTGGCCGGCAGCAGGGTCTCAATGAGCTTAAAGAAACCTGAAAATGCGACGTGGTTTGCGAGAAGCCGCGCGCCCGAGTCAAGGCGATTGCGCAGTTGCACGAACCCCTCGACGGTCGCCACGTCAATCGCTTTTTGGGCTTTCGTGAGCGCCGTGCTCTTTGAGACTTGTGTCCCGGCGAGGATGCGGTCATAAAAGAAGACGCCAAGCGCGAGCACGAGGACAACGCCAAGGACCACATACGCGAAAAAACCGAAGGCGCCGGCGGCTTCGGAGCGGAATTGGCGCGCAGCCGCGGACGCCGAGCGAGGGACGAACGAGGTCGGTATGGTAGGAGGAAGGTCCATTTCTCTTCAGTATACGGCACGCGCGGAAGTATCGCGTGAATGTCTGTGTAAAACGCCGCTCATGTGCCGCCAAGCTTACAGCTCTTCGAGCTTGCGCAGCGCGAGACCGACGGCGACTGCAAATTCAGGGCCGATTTCTTCAAGGGTCGGGCGCATGAAGGCGGGCGCTTTAGTTTTCTTGAAGGGGTCTGCAACGTGCACATCTATCGAGAACACATTTTTCGCGTATGCGGCGAGCTCTTTCGTGACGCCGCCACCGCCCGTAAGCACGACGGAGACGATTGATTTCTTGTGTGCCGCCTCGTATTGCACCAGGACCCTCCGCGCTTCTGAAAAGATGCGTGAAAAAACAAGTTCAAAACTTTCAAGCGTACCCGCATCGCTAAAGCCCTTTCCTTTTTTAAGGGCTTCTGCCCGAGCGATGGGGACATTGCTGGAAATCGAAATGGCGCGCGTGATGTCTTGGCTCCCAACGTTTATGGCGTGTGAAAGGGCTACGATGCCGTATTCGATGACATAGGCCTTCGTCGAGGCCGCGCCGACGTCAAGCACCATTACCGGCCGCACCGGTTCCTCCACCACTGCGCGGATGGTGCTAAAAATCTCTATTTCATAGAAACTCGCCTTAAGCCCCGCGCCCACAACGACATTTTGGAGCAGGGAAAGCTCGTCATTATGGACGGCAACCAAAAGCGCTTCAATCGTTTCGTGGGCGGCGGAAGTGCTGTGAGGGTCGCTCTCTGTAAATTGCGCAGGATCCGCCCGAGGGACGACGAACCAATCGAGTTGCACCTCGCTTATCGGCACGGGGATGAACTTGCGCGCTTCAAGCTCAATAACCGTCCTCTGCTCTGCCGGGCTCTTACGGTACGGCAGCGTGATGAGCGCAAGAAGCGACCGCGCGAACGGTATGGAAACGCCGCAGTTCTTTGCCGTCACTTTCGCCTCGCGCAACAGGTCTTTCAGCGTCTCGGTAACCTGTTCGGCGGAGAGGTTCGTCGCCTGTCCGACTTCAGAACCGCCATAAGGGCCGAGTGCGAGTTCGCCGTAGGTCTCAAGCACTGCCTGCCCGTGGTCCTTGCGCAATTGGACGACCTTCAGGGACGAAGAGCCGATATCCACACCGAGAACGCTTTTATCTTTCTTTGCAAAAAAATCAAGAAACGCCATGCGACAATGATACCATGATGCGTTTTCTTGACTTCCTGTTCCCTCCCCGTGTGGATGAAATAACGCTGCGAGGCGTCTCCGCCGATGATTTTCTCGCACTCATTGCCCCGCGCCTCGTGCCCGCTACAAGGCCAAGCACGGTCGCGCTCCTTCCCTTTAATAATCCCGGAGTGCGCGCGGCCCTGCACGAAGCGAAGTACCATGGAAGCGAGCGCGCTTTCGGGCTCCTCGCGCTCGCGCTCGCCGAATACTTGCGCGATGCTGACGACGGATTTCGCAAGCCCATCATCGTACCGGTCCCGCTCGGTGCCGCGCGGCGCAAGGAACGCGGATTCAACCAAGTAGAGGAGGTGGTTTGCCGTGCCCTCCGGAGCTTTGACACGCAGTTTATCCTTGAGGTTAATTTGCTCAAACGTGTGAAAGAAACACAAACTCAAGTGTCGCTGGAAAAGAGAAAGAGAGAAGAAAATATGCGGGGCGCGTTTAGGGTAACGCGCCCCACGGATTCAGTACGAACGTACATTGTCGTTGATGATGTCATCACCACCGGCGCCACGCTCCAAGCCACTATTGATGTGCTTAAAAACTCCGGCGCCACTCACATCATCCCGCTCGCCCTCGCCCACTAAATTTGATACTGTGCACAGTGTTGGATGGGTGGCTGAGCGGCTGAAAGCGGCAGGTTGCTAACTTGTTATACGGCATCAAACCCGTATCGAGGGTTCGAATCCCTCCCCATCCGCCAGTTGGGAAAATGGGACAGCCGCCATTCTTTTAGAAAAGATATGTCGTAGTTAAAAAGGAGAGGAGTGGATAAGAGAAAAGAATGAAATGTGAGAAATATCAAACCACATAAAGCAAATAAATGGTGGCTGTTCCTATTCTCCATCATTCGGTGTTACATCTGATAAACTATTGAAGTAGATATGAAAAAAATTGAAGCACAACAATATCGAGACAATTTAGCAAAAAAGTTAAAGGGAGTGCCGAAAGATGAACGCAAGCAAATTTTGAACGAAACAAAAACTTCTGCTGAGTATCAACTCTCAAAAGAACTTGCCAAAGGTGAGGTTGATGAAACAATTCCTCGTGCTGAAGTAAATATTTTCTATATGCGACACGGCAAACCAGAGGGGAAATATGCTCACGGGGATATGCCCTACGAGGAATTTCGAAGAGCAGTTATGTATGACGAGTCAATTAATCTTAAGTTAAGTGAAGAGGGAAAAGAAAGAGTAAGGAATGAACTTAGAGAATCTGGAATAGAAAAACACAACATTCAACTTATACTCGCAAGTCCATACTTAAGAACTCAAGAAACTGCCGAGCTTGTTCAAGAGTATCTTCGAGAAAAAACAGGACAAGATATCCCTTTGAAGATAACTGATTTGCTGTCAGAGGTTAGAGTTGATCCGGATACCCTCTCAAAAGAAGAGTACGAATCAATGTTGAACGAAAAAGGTTTTTGGCCTGTTATGGAAGAATTTGCAAAAAGATGGATGCAGGATGAAAACGCAACTGCCGAAACTGCAAAAGAAACATACGCGAGAGCGGCATTGTTGTTGAAATATTTACGACGCGTGCGCAGATGGACTCAATATCAAAAGGTGTTTATGGTTTCTCATGGATGGTTTGGGCGAGTTATAAAGCATGTGGCGCAAGGGGGAACTCCCAAAGGCTTTGAAAAGGAAACTAAATTATTAGCCGAAGCTGAAATGTATGCTCTCCAGCACAAGGGCGAAAATCAATTTATCGAATTAAATTTTAGGGATGAATACAATGAAACAAAAAGGTAAAATTATAGGTATCGTTGGCGTGTCAGGAAGTGGCAAGACTACTTTAGGAAAAAATCTTAAGGCCGCTATGGCCTGCGAATTTTTTGAGGAAGATTGGAAAAATAATCCATTTGTTTTTGGTCAAAAATCTATAGGGGCACATGGCCTTGAAGTTTCAATCGGATTTTTGGTTCTTCGAGATAAACAGTATCGAGATGCACAAAAACAAGCCCAGGATGGAAAATTAGTTTTAATGGATACCGTTTTTGAAATGACAGATCTTTATTCAAAAGCACTTTTGGACGAGACCGAATATAATTTCTTCCACCAAGTCTATAAAAAATTTGCTACGGAGATAAAACCTCCAGATATCCTTATATACCTACACGCGCCTTATGAAATCTTGTCTGAACGCGCTCAAAAAAGACAATTGGGAGTGGAGCTAGAAAAGACACAAATTAGTGTTGAGGCTTTTACTGCTACCGATAAGTTGATTAAACAGTATGTGGACTCCATAAATCAAAATCAGGTTGTCTCTGTGGATGTATTGACCTGCGATGTGCGTCAGAATAATTATATAAACGAACTAACGAAGAAAGTTAAGGGTTTGCTGTAGAAAAACGATGGGAATTATTGTGCGCGGATAGGATGGATGGGTGCAGGCACAATATGAACTTGCATCTTGTGAATCCCCGCCAGTGGGAGTATCTTCACTTCTGGATTGACCGATAACCCAAAGGAGGCGGGACATGCCGAGAGCGACGACGCCGGTGAACCCGGTGAAAGTGAGACGGTTGCTGGAGTGCATCATCCCGACCGTTGGGAGCAGAGAAGAAACGGCGAAGGAGGACGAAATCGAGAAGGCACTCGAGGAAGCGCTCGGCCTGTGGAAAGAGAGTTTGTGGTGCAGAGTTCTCTCCGTGTATCCCTTCAATAAAAAAGTGCGCCAGGTCTTTTTCGCAACGGACGACAATCATCTGCTGGTCGTTTGTATGCGCTACCGCAGTGGCCAGTGGATCCGAGCGCTACCACAAGTACCACGACAGAGACGATAAAGACTCGCGATGGCGCATCAGAGCCGCGAGTCTGTTTGTTTTCTACCAAAACGCGGCGCCGGCGCCCTCAGGGCGCCGGCGCACAGTACTCGCCTAATTATGCCCTACATCGCTCCTGTAGGATTGCAGTATCGGCAATCCTTCTTGTGCGAAAAGACGAGCACGAGAGCCGAGAGGCCGACGAGCAAGTAGATGAGATTCTCAACCCCCGGCCATGAGCCGAGGATAAGGTTAACAACATTCCAGTTGCTACCCATCCAACTGCCGAGCGCGACGAGACCCCAGTTGAGGCCGCCGATGATCACGAGAGTGAACGCAATGGTGTGTAACTTCATGCGGTTTGAGAGATGGTTAAAGCGGGGGTGGTGGTCCGCTCCCCCCAGTATGACTCCTTTCAGGGCAATCGGGAGACCCCCTGTGTAAAACGTCTGGCCTATCGAAACTCAATCCGGAAATTGTACATCCCCATAGCACAGAGGCCCTGGAGCGTGCCTCGCGCCTGTTCCGTGGGAATTGAAATCTCCTCAATCCCCGAAGGCTGCAGGAATTTTCGATACGAGAGTTTGGGGATGGCTAAGCTTGCCGAACAATCGAATGTCCCGCTTGTTCTTACGCGCAGGAGCGTCGGCACACCGGCCTTTGCGAGCACCACGCGCGGCGAATATCCGCCTTTCGCCGATATGTCAATGACTTGTGTGCCGTCAACAATTGCGGCTGTCGGCGCGGCGTTGTCGCCTTGGTTTGAAGCGTATCCCGGAGAGACAAGCAGGAATGCTCCCCCTATCAAGGCGGCGCTGGCCACGAAAGAGGCTGCGGTTGTTGTCTTCATACGCGCTAGAAGTTAAATAAGGGGCTCACAATTCCCGCAGTGGCGAGCGCGTTCGCGCCGTTTACTACGGCAAGCGCAATGACAATGATACCAGCCGTCTTAAAGAAGACACCCTTCCACGGCTTGTGCGCAATATTAAGGGAGCCGAAGGAGAGAAGTGCGAGCATCGGGAATGTGCCGAGCGCAAAGACGAACATTGTGAGCGCACCCGTCATAAAGCTTCCCGTAGAAAGCGCGTAGAGCTGCATGGATTGCGTAAAACCACAGGGGAGAAAGAACGTACCAACGCCA
>CAZPXA010000029.1:0-574 GCA_964590695.1 uncultured Candidatus Saccharibacteria bacterium | reverse complement strand
TGGTCGTGCTTGCTCCCGTCTACAACATGTCTTGAGAATCGTACGGGAAGCGTGAATTGCAGTCGTTTTGTGAAGTGGAATATGTCAAGCAGATTGATACCGAGAATGAGCATCACGAGCGCGACAATGATGCCGAGCACGATGTTCGCGGTTAGCCCGAGCTGGAGGGAGTTGCCGACAAGGCCGACGAGGCCGCCGAGAATAAAAAAGCTCCCGAGCCTGCCGATGTGGAAAAGTGTCTGTGTGCGCCAGGTGCCGCCTTCCTTCGCCGAACTCGCAGAGAGCGAGAGGACAAGCCCGCCGACAATGGCGAGGCAAGAAGAAACAGACGCGATGAGCCCAATGACGAATGCCGTTCCGTAATTCACGTCTGAATTCGTGATGAATGAGGTCAGTCCTGCTTTTTGGAGCAGAAGGAAGCCGAGAATAATAGCGACCGCTATCGGGACGGCATAGGTGAAGTCCTCCCATCCTGTCCTATGCGCATTTTTCTCAACTGAAATGGTGTAGCCGTGGCTCCGTACTATCTTCGTCAGCTCTTCTGCGATTTCCTCCGGCAAGCCGGCGAATGCTC
>CAZPXA010000028.1:0-9710 GCA_964590695.1 uncultured Candidatus Saccharibacteria bacterium | reverse complement strand
TCAGCGGGAGTCGAACCCACATTTCTTCCTTCGGAGGGAAGTGTCCTATCCGTTGAACGATGAAAGCGTGATGGGGCAAGGGGGAGCATCCTATTGTGCCCCGTGGTCAGTCTACCGTTTTTCTTGTTATGACGATGGCAACCATGGTAAGTGCGCTTATAAGTAGAGGGAACCACACTTGGGAAAACCACGGAACTGGAATTAAAAAAAGAACATCCGGAGTTAATAGCGATGAAGGCCAGCGAACGGTTGCCCATAAACCAACGTAATAGAAGATATCCCAAACAGCAAAAGTCCAGAGAAATATCGCCCAACGCTCCCGTAAAGATTTAACTGCCGCAAGAGCTATGCTAAGTAACATAACTATAGTAGCGGCTTCACGAAAAAATTCTACGGCCAATAAACTTTTGGGTAGTTCGCTCAGAATCTGAGCCTGTTGGTACATATCAGCAGAAAGTCGAGCGACATCAGAAAGCGTCCCGCCATATCCAGGGAGGAGTCCTACCGCGGCGCGGAGATACACCACGACCGATGCCTCAACAAATCCAAAAGCGATTCCAAACAAACCAGAAATAATAAGAATCCTTTTTGAGATGACAAGCTCTTCTTTTCGCCAGAAATAATATGCAACAAATGGAACCCCCAAAAGAAAATTTACCCACCAAGGCTGTGCAAAAAGACTAAACTTATCCATAATTTGGGCCTATTTTAGCATTTCCTCTGGTCTGGTGCTCCTGCCAGGAATCGAACCTGGATTTCTTCCTTCGCAGGGAAGTGCCCTATCCGTTGAGCGACAGGAGCCGTTACATTTTCATTCTTTCCGAGAGAGTTCTTCCAAGCGCAAGCAATTCTTCTCTGGCAGGATTCGCCGGATACTTTACAAAGCAAATGCCTTGAAAGTTTTTACGGAATCGCTTGCTCTTACTACGTTTTTTAACATAAATCTTGCCGAATTGCGAGGGAGGTATATGAAGCAGGTTAGACCAAAACACGATCGCTTCGGCATGGCGGTGATAGTAATGCAAGTGAAGGCGCACACGAAAACGACTTTCATCAAGTGGATATGTCTTACGCAACAACGAAATATACAGACTCATAAGTTTTGGATCCGTATTTACGAATACGAGGCCATGCACTTTTTCATGCTTGGCGCCTTCAGCCCAGTACAGCATTGCGAGCAGTGCTTTTAGAAAAGGGACATTAGATAGAGAGAATCGATCTGCTTCTTTCGCGCCCGTTTGTCGTGCTTTGGCTATCCATGCCTGACGGCGTTCCATAATGGTTTTCCTCGCTTTCTTTCTTATGTCTTCGAGATGGATAAGCTGGTGTGTTCGGTCCAACGCGCGAGGCGAGTTAGCGCGTTTGAACCAAAATGAAAGAGTGCTTTTAGGAACAGGATATATCGCGCGTATTTGTGTGTATGTTTTCCCTGAAAGGCCCATTTTCAGAACTTTCGCGCGAGTTTCTTTCGGATGTCTTGTTCCGGCCATATCTCCATTGTACCACTACCTACTAATAGAACTACTAACCTAGGTACAATATGTGGATAAATAAAAAGACCAGTTGACTAGAACCGGAGCCACGCCGCCACCAGGTCAACGAACGTGTGATGGTGTTCGTCTTCGTCGACATGCTGGAGAAAGTAAGCATAGATTGCGTCTGCATCAACTCCTTGGAGCGGGATGATGAGATGCGGCGAGAGCCAGCTTTCAGTCTTGATGGAAATCATCGGCGGGAGTTCGCCTTCAATGTCTTCAAGAACGGAAAAGGAAATCATGCGCTCGAATGGATGGAGCTCATCGCCGATGAAGATTCCCTGCTCGACGAGGCGGAAACGGTGTAGAGGAGGCTCTTTAGCGGCGTGGAGGGCAAGCGCTGCGGCGGCGATGATAAAGAGCACAGCGAGCAAGTAATTGCCGAAAAGGATTGCCGCGAGTACCGCGGCGACCGCGATAATGCCAAGCGCCCAGTACCAATCGGCGCTCTTCGGATTATGGTCGTATTCCCGCCCTTCCCATTCCAGCAGTGCATCACGGGGCATGGAGAAATAGTATCACGGATGGAAGCCCTAATTCTCTCCCTCCTTTGCCAAACTAAAACGCCGTTTTGAGGAGAAATTATAAAACGGCGGGGATGGCTTCCTACGAAGAAAAATAGCAATATGCCGTTGCCCACAATGGTGCAACTAAGAAAAATGCCTCTTGAGGAATGCTCGGCCGGAACCGGATTTTAAATATTTCTCAAATTCAAAGGCGCGATATTTGTTCGCGAAGGCGATATAGGAAAAGAGTTGAACCGGCCGTCGGTTTTTCGTAGCAGGTATGTAACCCTTGTTATGGCGTGCTAACCGCTCTTTCAAATCGTCGGTGCAACCATGATAAAAACCATCTGTGCATTTTAGAATGTAGACATACCACATATTCTTGATTATACGTCGCCTTCGCGAACCTTAAGCGGACTTCGTCTCGCCGAAGGTTCGCTTTTGCGAACCGAAGGCGGAAGGGGTGGGACTTGAACCCACAAGGGCTTGTGGCCCGCCAGTTTTCAAGACTGGTTCCTTACCATTCGGAGCACCCTTCCCTCGTGCCAAAAGCACGGTTATAGCATACACTTCTTTCTGATGCGGTATCTTGGCGTGGACTATGCGAACAAAAAAATAGGGCTCGCGCTCTCGGACGAAGCGGGGACAATGGGTTTCCCGCGCGCCGTCGCCAGGAATTCGCCGAAATGTATCGATGAGCTTTGCGCGCTTATCGCCAGAGAGAATGTCGGCGCGGTAATTATCGGGGAGTCGCATGCGCTCTCTGGCGGTATGAACCCGATTATGAAAGATGCCCATGCATTCGGCGACGCGATTGCCCAACGCGCGGGCGTGCCGGTATTCTACGAATCAGAAGCGTTTACGAGCGCCGAAGCGCGCCGCCTGCCGGCGAAGCAAAATAAATCGCGCGCACCCAAACGTCGTGTGGTGGTCGATGCCGCCGCCGCCGCTCTCATCCTTACCAGTTTTCTCACTAGGCAGGAAAGACACTAGGCGCCAAGCTCTAGCCATGCAAAAACCAAAAATATCAATCGATGAGTTCAATAAAATTGAAGTGAAAGTGGGTACGGTACAGAGCGCCGGACGCGTTCCTGAAACCGATAAATTGTTACGGCTTACGGTCGATTTCAACGAAGAAGCGGGACCGCGCCAAATCATTTCGGGTATCGCCGCGTATGTGCCGGAACCCGAATCTCTTGTGGGCCGGCAACTCGCGTTCGTAACGAATATCGAACCGCGCATGATACGCGGCCTCGAAAGCAACGGGATGCTCCTTGCGGTGTGTAGCAACGACGAGTCGTTTGCATTTCTTGTGCCCGACCGCGAGGTGCCGCCCGGCACCAGTGCACATTAGGCGCGCGCGCCTTACAAAGCCCTGGCGAAGTAGGGTTATACTTTGTTCATGTCCTTCGATTTCGGCGAGAAGTTACGCGTCGCGTTCGCGCCGCCGCGCTACATCGCGCTCCCATTTGCCGGCATAGACCTTTCCACGAGCGGCGTGAAGGCGGTTCGTTTGGCCTCGGGGACCCGAGGCCTCACGCTTGCAAAGTACGCGGCGGTGCGGCTCTCGTAGGGAGCGTTCACCGATGGTGAAATAATTGACCGTGCCGCAGTCGTCGAGGCTCTTATCGCTGCCGCAAAGATGGCGGATATTTCTGCGGCAAATGCCGCGTTGCCAGAATCAAAGTCCTACCTCTTTACCTCTGCCGCGCCGAGCGCCCTCAAATCTGAGTGGCGCATCGCGGTTGAACAAAAGCTTGATGAGCTCGTGCCGCTGCCGCCGCCAGAGACGGCGTTCGATATTGTCGGCGTAGGACAGGGTAAACAGGGCGAGACGCTTGTTGCGGGCGTCGGTTTCGCGCGGCGTATCGTGGACGACACCCTTTCGGTATTCGACGAGGCGAATATTGAAGTCTGTTCCCTTGAGGGAGAACCCTTTGCGATGGCGCGGGCGCTCATTCCCGCGGGAGATACGTCCACAGTACTCGTCATCGATGTCGGCAAGACGACAACGAAAATGGCCATCGTCGTAGGCCGCATACCGCTCTTCGCTACGACATTCGGCATCGGCGGACACGCGCTGACGCTTGCAGTGCAAAAGCATTTTGGCGTGACGGAGGCCGAGGCGCGCAAGGTGAAGGCGGAGCACGGCATCGTGCCCGCGCCCGGGAATGAAGACTATCTGGCGGCGATGCTCTCAACCGTTTCCGCGATTCGCGACGAAATATCACACCGTCTCGAATACTGGCAAGAAAGGGAGGTGCTCTCGGGCGCACACGAGCCGGTGTCGCGCGCGATTCTTGCCGGCGGCAACGCTTCGGTGCGCGGGCTCCCGGAATATTTTGAAGGAGCGCTCAAGATTCCAGTCACCGCCGGCGATGTATTCACGAACCTCGCCTCGCGCGACGCTTGGATTCCCGAGCTTGATTATACCGAGTCGCTTGCCTATGCGACTGCAATCGGCCTCGCGCTTCGGGACAATGTGCATTCTTCTTCGTAGCGCGCTTATTGAATGTATGCACAACGAACTCACCAACCTTCTCCCTCTCGAACGCCAAGGCGCGTTCTTGCGGAATTATTTCCTTCGCCTCAGCGTCATCTTCGCTTTGCTCGTGAGTGCGCTGGTGTTCATCTCCGCAGTGCTGCTGTTGCCGACCTATGTATTCCTCGCGAAAAGCGCCGGCACAAAAGAAGCGCACCTCACGAACATCGAATCCGCCCTTTCGTCTGCGGACGAAAAAGAACTCTCGGCGCGCCTTACCGCGCTCACAAGAGACGCGGCGGCCTTAAACGCGCTTGCGGACGTGCCCTCGGCAAGCGGCATTTTCCGTACCGTACTCGCCGTGCCGCGTCCCGGCATCACGCTCTCTGGCTTTGCCTACGCGCCTGCCGGAGACAAAGCCCCGCGGGTCCTTACTTTCTCCGGCGTCGCGGCGACCCGCGATGCGCTCCGCAGCTACCAGCTCGCACTTCAAGGGGCGCCCTTCGCCCTCTCGGCCACGCTTCCCGTCTCCGCATACGCAAAGGACACTGACATCGCATTTGCCATCACCGTGACTCTTGCGCCATGAAATCTCCTTTTATCCACGCCGTTCTGGCGTACTCCCTGTGTATCCTGACAATAATCGCTTACGGATTCTGGTATGCCGCCGTCGAGGCGAAGAGCGCCGCGGTAGCGCATCTGGAAGACCAAATCGCTGTCAAGACTGAAGCCGCAAGGCATATCGCGTACGCGCGCGCGTCTCTCGCTGAAATTGCAGGCGACGAAGCGAGCATACGGGATTATTTCGTTTCAGAAACTGGGGTAGTCGCTTTCATCAACAATCTTGAAGAACAAGGGAGGGTACAAGGAGCCGATGTGAACGTCGCTTCGGTCTCTATGAGTAACGCCGGCGCATCACCGATGCTTACCTTTTCAATTACCGTACAGGGGACGTTTGATGCAGTTATGCGCACCGTCGGCGCGATCGAGTACGCGCCGTACGACCTTTCTATCTCGGCGTTCTCGCTCGCGCGGAATACGAAGGGAGATTGGCGTGCCGACGTAGGCCTCCTTGTCGGTTCGGTGTCTGCGGACACGACAACACGCACACCATGAACTTTTACCATTCCATCGGTTCCTTTTTTAGACAACTGCGCACCGGCGCGCGCCAAAATCCGACGCGCGACTGGCTCGTGCTCCTCATCTTCTCGGCGATAGCGCTGGCGGGCATCGTGGCGTGGAATGTGTGGGCATTCCAAACGGTTGCAGGCGGCGGCGTCATCGGCGCTCCCGTAACCGGGGCTCCACAGGCCTTTAACCCTTCTTCGCTTGACACTGTTCGCGCCGTATTCGAAAGCCGCGCCGCCGAAGAAGCGAAGTACCGGACGGGCGCCTACCGCTACGCCGACCCTTCGCAATGAGGGGGATGTACGATAAGCTTTGCGGACAAAGCTTTCTCCCCGCGCTTGCTTCGAACAAATGTATAAAAATGCATTTGTTGCTCGGCTCGCTTGGTAGTAGGGTATAGATTGCCCTCATAGCACAATGGACAGTGCGGCGGACTTCTAAGCCGTTGATGTTGGTTCGATTCCAGCTGGGGGCACTACTTCGCTCGATTCGGAAATCGAGCTACGAAGTGCACAGCACTACAAGCACAGTATATCCAATTTGAACCTCCCCCGGCGAAGTAGTTCTTCGTAGCCCATTAGGGCGGAGTAGGACGTATACTTGAACGATGTATTATGTTTATCTTCTGCAAGACGAGCGAGGAGAATTATATGTTGGCTATTCAAGCGACTTAAAGAAACGCATCCAAGATCACACATACAAAAAAGTAACGACGACTAAAATTTACAAAGGACCCTTATTAATCTGGTACTGTGCTTTCAAAAACAAAAAAGCAGCTCTGGATTTTGAAAAATATCTAAAAGTTGGTTCTGGACATGCTTTTGCAAGGAAACACCTCGTAAACTGCTAATTGGTGTATAAATACAGAGTTGGCATAACAGCCAACGAAAGGGCATGTGGCGGAACGGCATACGCGCACGGTTCAGAACCGTGTCCCGCAAGGGTTGGGAGTTCGAGTCTCCCCATGCCCACACTAGAGAAAAAGACAAGCCGGAGGCAACCGCCTCGCGGAGTTTATCCGCCCTTTCGGCGGACTCGGCGGCCAAACGCCATTGGATTTTCGGATTGAATTCAACACGATGGTTCTGTATTCGGGAAAAGAAAATTTTTACGCATACAAGACAAGAAATGGGGTTGGTAATTTTTTGGGCGCGGGCTTGTGCTCAACCTAACCTCGTTATATAGTTCTACCGACCAACCACATAAGGAGATTTGGTCATGTTCCATCGAAACCACGTTGCACAGTTTGTAGCCGCGCTCAATTTCACGTCCCAGGAGGGCGAGGATATCAAGAAACGGGCCGAGGCTGTCATCGCTGTATTCAGCAGTAGCGCAGAGGGTCATTTCTCGGGCGGTAAACTCGAAGAAGTGCTCGGTAGCCCCGAGCTCGTTCGCACGTTCGGAGAAATGTGGGAGAAGCACCAGATCGTGTGGAACCCATAACCGCGCATTCCGCCGTTCCGCGAACAAAGCCCTCGACGGTCTCGTTCGTCGGGCGGCTTTTGTTTTCATAATCTAAAGAACAAGGCTATTTCAAGCAGAGACCACTGGTGCGATAGTGAAGCGACGCACCCTTAGCTCAGTTGGTAGAGCAACGCATTTACACTGCGAAGGTCGGGGGTTCGAGCCCCTCAGGGTGCACCAAAACTATTTATCTCTAACGCTTGTTACAGAACATATGCAAAACGAAGAACGCATCGTGTTGGTTGACGGGAACGATACGCAAGCCGGTGCGATGGGCAAGTTGGAGGCGCACAAAAAAGGGCTTCTCCACCGCGCCTTCTCGATTTTCATCGGAAATAACAAAGGAGAAATAATGCTTCAAAAAAGGGCATTGGGGAAATATCACAGCGGAGGGCTCTGGACCAACACTTGTTGCGGACATCCGCGCGATGGCGAAGGACTTCTCTCTGCGGCGCATCGCCGGTTGAAAGAGGAAATGGGGTTTGACTGTCCCTTGAAAGAAACTTCTACGCTCATCTATCGAGTAGATTTGGACCACGGGTTGCAGGAAAACGAATTTCTGCACATTTTGACGGGAACATACAACGGTATGCCGATCTCGAATCCAGAAGAAGCAAGCGACTGGAAATGGGCAACGTTTAATGAAATACAATCGGACATATCAAAAAATCCTAACGACTATACCCACTGGTTCAAACTAGTTCTTGAAAAGGCAAAAGAAAAGGACATCGTGCCCACCTGAAACCAAAAACCGTGTTATACAGGTTGATACGAACATGAATATACCGGCTCCAGTGGCAGGCGCGCCGCGTGCAACCTGTGTCGGCATCATTCTCGACGGTAATCGCCGGTGGGCGAAGGAACGCGAGTTACCGAAACTTGAAGGGCATCGCGCGGGCATGGAGACGCTAAAAACAGCCGCGCGTTTCATACGCGACAGTGGTGTCGCGCACCTCGTCGTCTACGCATTCTCAACAGAAAATTGGAATCGTGATGTGTCCGAAGTTTCGTATCTTATGGACCTTTTCCGCGAGACAATCCAAAAAGAGTTGAAAGAATTAGGGAGGGAAGGCATCCGTGTTCGTTTTGTGGGGCAGCGTGAACGCTTTTCCGCCGATTTACAACGGGCGATGGACGATACTGAAAAAGAAACACGACACAATGATTCCTTTACACTGTGGGTCTGCCTCTCCTACGGCGGCCGTTCCGAAATCGCCGCGGCCGCGCGAGTGGCCGCGGCCGAAGGAGAGATTACCGAAGAATCTCTCGCGCGCCACCTATGGACTGCGGAAATGCCAGACCCGGACATCATCATTCGAACAAGCGGAGAAAAGCGTCTTTCGGGTTTTCTTCCTTGGCAATCAGTTTACAGCGAACTTTTCTTTACCGATACAAAGTGGCCTGCTTTTACGAAAGAAGAGTTTGATTCTATACTTGCAGAATTCGCCCAGCGTGAGCGCCGGCGCGGAAAATGAATCTCCCCATCCTTTACGAAGACGCTGACATCGTTGCGGTTAATAAGCCCGCGGGGCTCATCACGCACTCGGACGGTCGGACGAAAGAAGAGACGGCGGAAGATTGGTTTAAAGAAAAGTATCCGGAAGCCGTCCTTCCTTCGTCAGGACCTACGGGGTATGTGCACCGGCTCGACCGCGACACCTCAGGCGTGCTCGTCTTTGCGAAGCATGCCGCGACACACGAATTCTTACGCAAGGCATTCCACGATAGGGGAGTGAAGAAAACCTACCTCGCGTTCGTGTACGGCATACCGAAGCAGAAGAAAGGAATCATAAACTTCGACATCGGTCGTTCGCGCCGCGACTTCCGTCTCCGGAGCGCCCAGCCAAAGGCAAAGGGGAGACTGCGGAGCGCGGTAACGCGATTTGAAGTCGTCGGCGAGTCCGGCGGGTTCGCCCTGCTTCTCGTAAATCCAGAAACCGGCAGGACGCACCAGATTCGCGTTCACCTCAAAGCGATCCACCACCCGATTGTCGGGGACAGGCTGTATGCTCCCGGTTTGTCCAAGGGCGGAGCGATTGGAAACAAGCCGCAGTCCCGTGGGACGCCGAACCGCCCGCCGGCGGGCGGCATCAATCGCCTCGGCCTCCATGCTTACGCGCTTGATTTGCCGCTCCCAAGTGGTGCTCATATCCGCATCGAAGCGCCTCTGCCAAGCGACCTCGCTCCCGCCCTCAACCGCTTTCCCGAAGCCATTAAGAAATTTGCTCCCTCTTAATTTACATGTTAGTGTGCGCGGCACATGCAGAGGGTCATAACGCCGGTCAATGTTGAAGGGCGCGCGAAACTCGGGATTCGCGCGGGCGACACCGTGCGCGTCGTGCAGAATATCGTGGAGCTTAAAAAAAGCCGCGGCACCGACAAAAAAGAAAAGACGATAAAGAGCGCGCGCAAACAAGTCTTCGAGGGGCTTGTACTTTCAACCAAGCACGGCATCGAGGCCGGCGGGATGTTTACCGTCCGCGCGACGCTCTCGGGCGTGGGTGTTGAGAAGACCTTTCCGCTGTATTCTCCAGTCATTGATTCTATTGAAATAGTGAAGCGCTCGAAGGTCCGCCGCGCGAAGCTCTACTTCAT
>CAZPXA010000027.1:3657-9978 GCA_964590695.1 uncultured Candidatus Saccharibacteria bacterium | reverse complement strand
CCATAAAAGTCGCTTCGTATAAGCCGATACGGTCCTTGTAGCCGGTGTCCTCCGCGCTTGCGGGAGACGCATCCCAGACCGTCTCTATTTTTTCTGGAACCAACGATTTATCGGCAAGCGGCTCAAACACTTTCGCAATCATTTTCTTCTCCCCGTCCGTGAGCGGGCGCTCCTTTTTTTTCTCCGGGTCGAGCTTGCGCAGGAGGCGCTGCGCCATCGAGACTGTTACCGCCGAACCGAATGATTTTGGGTCCGCGCCGAGGTCAGCGAGGCGCGGGAAGGTGCCCGCCGCGTCGTTGGTGTGGAGCGTAGAGAAGACAAAATGGCCGGTAAGCGCCGCCTGGATGGCGATATTGGCGGTCTCGCTGTCGCGAATCTCGCCGACCATGATGATGTCCGGGTCCTGGCGCACGATGGAGCGGAGCCCCTCGGCGAAGGTATACTTCTTGCCCTCCACCTGCGTCTGCACGATGCCCTCAAGATGGTATTCAACCGGGTCTTCGATGGTGATAATCTTTATTTCCGGCGTATGGATTTCGCGGAGGAAGGAGTAGAGCGTCGTGGTCTTGCCGCTCCCGGTTGGCCCTGTGGTAAGGAGCATCCCGTTTGGCCGCCGAATTTCCGTCTCAAGGCGCACAAGGAGCTTCGAGTGGATGCCGAGGTCTTTATAGGAGCCCCTCGTCGCTTCGGGGTTCAAGATGCGCATCACGATGGTCTCGCCGTAGTTGCTTGGGATGAATGACGCGCGTATCTCAACCTGTGACTTATCTTTTTCAATACTAAAGCGGCCGTCCTGGGCTTGGTTGCTCACGTTGAGCTTCACGCCCGAGAGAAGCTTGATGCGCGAATTAAGCTGGTGGAAGGTGGCGGGCTCAAAGAAAGTCGCGTCAAAAAGAACGCCGTCAATGCGCAGCCGCAGAAGCGTTTTCCCCTCTTCCGGCTCGAAGTGGATGTCGGAAGCGCGTAGCGCGAAAGCGCCGGCAAAAATGACTTCGAGAATATGTGAGACGCGGTCGAGCGATTTCTCGGCTGCCGCCGCGTTAATTTCGCGGGTGAGTGCGGCGAGCGTGGCATTCCCGCTCGCGGCTTTTGCGAACGTCTCTTTATTGATGTTGAAGATACCCGGCTTTGATTCCGTCGCGAGAGAGAGTTCGGGGTAGCGCACGAGCGCCTTGTCGAGGCTCTTCTTTGACACGAGAAAAGTCTTGACCGAGAACCCGCGCTCGGCTAAGTCGGCGGCCAGTTTCGCGAGCGCAGGGTTATTTGGATTATGGATGGCGACCAGAAGAGTCTTCGCCGCCTTCGCGAAGGCGACCGCCTCGGCAGAGCGCGCCGCCGCTTCGGGGATAACGCGGAGCGCGTCGTTGTCTATCTGCTTAAGCGCGAGGTCGGCGTAGGGGATGCCGTATTTCTCGGAGAGGATGCGCGCGACATCCTCCTCCTCGCGCTCGCGTACCTCGGCGAGTTTTTCCTCTGCAAGCTTGGTGTCAAACGGCAGGTCCATACGGCCATTTTACCATTGAGATATAAGCTAAAACGGTACTTGACAAAATGCACAAGATATGGATATAATGCCTCGCAGATTCATCCGTCAAGAAGTTCTTTGACGGTCCAACAACCCAAACCGGCCCAAGGAGGGTCTATGAAGAGAATCATCGCATCTGTCGTCATCGCACTCCTCGCGGGATGCGCGGTGGCGGAGAAGAAGGAAGAGATCATCTATCGGGTAGCACCCACAACGGTCGTCTCGGCCCCGCCTGTCCTGTCAACCCAGCCGACGATAACAGTGCCACCTGCGTCGTCGCCGAGTGTGGTCGTGATCTATCCCCAACGGGTCTGCACCGTGAAGGGGGAGACATCGACTTGTGTCGACCAGCCGACCTCCGTTCCGGTCACCCAGCCGAAAGTGGAGTCCGACTGCGGTACCGGTTGCAAGTTTGCAATCGGGCTGGGTGGGTTCCTAGGAGGAATATTCTTTGAAAAGGTAATCCTCCATGGTCCTGTCCGGGGCCGCGTCAACTACAACCACCGGTACTAGACCGGCTTGACCGCAACGGTGCGCTCATGCGTCTCTTCGGAGAACATGGGCGCGCTTTCATTTTCGGCGGTACAATTAGTTTCATTATTATGGAGAAAGCAATCTGGACACTGGCCGAACTTGAGGAGAAAGCGGCACATTTTATTGACTCACTTACGCCAAAAGAGAACGCAACGCTTGCTACTCTCTCGGGAGAGCTTGGGGCGGGGAAGACCGCTTTTGTCAAAGCCGTGGCAAAAGCGCTCGGTGTTGAGGAAGTGATAAATAGCCCCACCTTCGTACTTGAAAAAATCTACTTGCTTCCCGAAGAGAAAAATTTTAAACGCCTTATTCACATTGACGCCTATCGGCTCGAAAAAGGAGAGGAGCTGAAGCCGCTCGGCTTTGACGAACTGATGAAAGATTCCGGCAATCTTATTTTGTTAGAGTGGCCTGAAAAAGTTTCAGATGCACTCCCTACTCCCAATGTGCGAATTTCTCTTATCGCCAACTCCGACGGCTCTCGCATAATTTCGTACACATATGAGCAAAGACTTTGACTCATGGAATCAGATTAAGAAAAAAGTTCAGGACAAGAAAGATATTTATTGCAATGCGCGCGAGATATGGTGGTGTGCACTCGGTTTGAATGTGGGTTCTGAAGAAGATGGGAAAAATGAATTGTTCGAACGTCCGATACTTATTCTTAAAGTTTTCAATCATCAGATGATTCGAGTCGCGCCACTCACGAGTAAACAAAAAGATGATGCGCACCATTTTGCCATTACTTATGATAATCACATTGGCTCTGTCATTCTCTCGCAAACAAAGACGATTAGTACGAAACGTCTCTCGCGCAAGCTCTGTCGTCTCGACAAGTCACAATTTGAATCGGTTGTTCAGGCACTGCAAAGGACGCTTACATGAAATTCGAAACCGCCCGTGAGGGCGGTTTCTCGGAGCCCGAAGGCCTAGTAGTGCCAGTGTATCAAATCCGTTTTCCCCGTCAATATTGGTAGAATGAATGGTAAGTGGATAACGCAATGATTACCACAGAAAAATTGCTCATAGAAAAACTATTAACCCTGAAAAAACCAGCTAATATCGCTATTTCTGGATTCGATGGCGCTGGCAAGTCAACATTTGCAAACTTGCTCGGGAGCGCGATTAACGCGCCCATAATTTGTGTTGACCAACCATGAAAACAAAAACGCCTAACAAACGCATCGTGCTTCTCGATACGCACGCGATTATCCACCGCGCCTACCACGCCTTGCCGGATTTTACCGGCCCTTCCGGCGCGCCAACCGGCGCACTCTACGGCCTTGTTTCAATGCTATTGAAAATAATCGCTGACCTGAAGCCAGACTATATCGCTGCCTGTTACGACCTGCCGAAGCCGACGATTCGCCATGAGGCATACGAGGGGTACAAAGCGACGCGCGCGAAAACCGAAGACGCGCTCGCGCTCCAGATACAGGAGTCGCGCAAAGTATTTGAAGCGTTTTCCATTCCAACCTACGAACGGGAGGGGTTTGAGGCGGATGACTTGCTTGGCACCATTGCGCACGAATTGTCCGCCGAAGACGGATCCGCCTCCGGCGGAAAAGATGTCGACGTTATCATTGCTTCAGGCGATATGGACACGCTCCAGCTCGTTGATGATGGGCGCGTACGCGTGTATACCCTGAAGCGCGGCATCAACGACACTATCCTGTATGACGAAAAGAAAGTCATAGAACGATTTGGATTCTCGCCGACCCTGATTCCCGACTGGAAAGGGCTTCGCGGCGACCCCTCCGACAATATCAAGGGCGTTCCGGGCATTGGCGAGAAGACCGCGACTGAACTTATAACAAAATTCGGGGCCATCGAGAAGATGTACGCGACGCTCAAAAAAGGCGATGGAGCATTTCTTAAAAAGGGAATAAAAGCACGCATAGTAAAGCTCTTGAAGGCCCATGAGGAAGATGCTCGTTTCTCGAAGGCGCTCGCGACGATACGATTGGACGCGCCCATTGCCTTTACGCTACCGGAGCAATCGTGGCAAGAGAATGTGGATATTAAAAAAGTACTCGCGGTTTTTGACGAGTTTGGTTTCCGCTCTTTGCGAGAGAGAGCTCGAGGCGTGCTCGCGGGGAAAGTTGGAGATTCTGGAGAGGGAAACGAGTTTCCTCCCGAGGTTGTAAACCCCGAGCGTCTGCGCGAGGGGCAAGTGATGCTCTGGCTCATCTCGTCTGAATTCACGAACCCATCGCTCGACGACATCCTCGCGTTTACCAAGGAGCGAACCTTTGATGCCGCGCGGGAAAGACTCGAGGAGCAACTGGGGAAAATGGAAAAGGTGCGCGAGGTATATGAAAAAATAGAGAAACCGCTTATCCCGATTGTACAGAAGATGGAAGCCCACGGCGTCCTCATTGACCCCGCCATCCTTGCCTCTCTCGCGAAAGAATATCGAGCAGAACTTGAAAGGATTGAGAAACGCGTCCACAAGACGGCCGGACGCGAATTTAACGTCAGTTCCCCCAAACAGCTCGGTGAAGTGCTCTTTGACGAATTGAAAATAATTCCCGAACGGCAGAAGAAGACTGCGGGCGGCCAGCGCTCGACGCGCGAGAGCGAACTCGAGAAGATTCGCGGCGAGCACCCTATCATCGGCGACATTTTGGAATATCGCGAACTGAAGAAACTGCTCTCGACCTACATCGAGAATCTGCCGCCTCTGCTTGATGCGGATAACCGCCTGCACGCCGAATTCATCCAAACAGGCACCACGACCGGCCGCATGGCGAGCCAGAACCCGAACTTGCAGAACATCCCGCTCCGCTCCGAGCGAGGGAAGGCGATACGCCGCGCATTCATCGCACCGAAAGGCCGTATGCTCGTCGCGCTCGATTACTCCCAAATAGAACTGCGGCTCGCCGCTATCCTCTCGGGCGATAAAAAACTTTGCAACATATTCAAGAGCGGCCGCGACGTGCACCAAGAAGTCGCGGCGCACGTGTTCCATGTCGCGCCGGAGGCAGTAAACCAAGAAATGCGAAGGCGCGCGAAAGTCATCAACTTCGGCATTCTCTACGGCATGGGCGTCAACGCGCTCCGAGCCCAATTAGGGAGCACCACCGCCGAAGCGCACCAATTTCTTGACGACTACTTCCACACCTTCAAAACGCTTTCGGAATATTTGGAGGAGACCAAAGGGTTCGCAAGAAAGCATGGTTATACCGAAACGCTCTTTGGCCGCCGCCGCCAATTCCCGGAAATGAAATCATCACTCCCGTACGTGCGCGCGCAAGCGGAGCGCATGGCGATCAATGCGCCCCTACAGGGTACGCAGGCGGATATCATCAAGCTCGCGATGGTGCGAGTAGACGAGATGCTCACAAAGGAGCGCGCGCAGGAAGACGTTCATCTTCTGTTACAAGTACACGATGAGCTCGTGTATGAGATTCGCGAGGAGCGCGTGCGGGAACTCGGGGAGCAGATTAAGAAAATAATGGAATCCGTCTTGACCATGGAAGAAACGCGGGGGGTGCCCATCATTGCGGCGATAAAAACCGGTCCCGATTGGGGTAGCATGAAATCGTTATGATGTATCTCTTTTACGGAAGCGATGTTGAAAAAGCGCGCGCGAAGGCGTTTGAGTGGGTTGCGAAGGCGCGCGCGAAGGAACCAAATCTCGTGTATGCGCGGCTCTCCCGCGAAGAGCTCACGAGCGCGGCGCTTGAAGACGCCGCGCTCTCGGGCGGGCTCTTCGTGAGGCGATTGCTGATACTCATCGACGACCCCTTTCCGGCCGCGCGCGAGACGAGCGAGGAAGAAGGGGGGAGAGTAGACACCAGTTCTCTTATCGAAGAACACCTCGACAGTCTCGCCGCTTCCGACAACGCCATCGTCATTCTCGCGCCGAAGCTCGCGGCGGCGAAAGCAAAGAATCTCGGTGCCAAAGCGAAGATGACATATGTATACGACAAGACTGCCGCGCCCGAGGAGAAACGCGGGTTCAACGCAAATCTGGTCAACGCGCTTGCCGCGCGTAATCGAGAAAAACTTTGGCTGGAAGTCAACCGCGCACTTCGCGCGGGCGACGCGCCCGGGCTGCGCTTCGAGACCGCCGAGTGGATCCACGGGAAGCAGATCGCGGCGATCTGCTGCGACACCTGGGGCTGCGAAGTGCGGCCGAACGAGAGCGAGGAGGCCTTCCAGCCCTGGCATTGGGTCGTGATTCCCATGATGGGCATCACCATGGGCGAGATCTGCTACTTGAAGGACCTCGCCCAAGACTGCGCGAAGGACAAGGT
>CAZPXA010000027.1:0-3647 GCA_964590695.1 uncultured Candidatus Saccharibacteria bacterium | reverse complement strand
ACTTTGGCTGGAAGTCAACCGCGCACTTCGCGCGGGCGACGCGCCCGAGATGCTCCACGGCCTCCTCCACTGGAAAGCGCGCGACCTCATGGAAAAGGGCAGTCGTGCGTGGAGCCCGCGAGAATCGCGCACGCTCTCGCTCGCCCTCATCTCGCTTCTCCAAAACTCTCGCCGCAGCGGTCTTCCCCTCGCCCCCGCTCTCGAAAAATTCGCGCTCTCGATATAATTTAGTGCGCCTAGCAAGTTATGATCCCGCAACCTTTGGAGTCCCCGAACGTAGCGAGAGCACCATGATTACTCCTGCAAAAATAACGGTATAGACAGGAAAGAGAAGATTATAGAGAGTAAGGTCTCGGGTCGCGACAACCGCCGTTGCTACGGCGAGAAAATAAAAGACCCACAATTTTGCCGGCTCCGAGGATGGGTCCTCGTAGGTTTTGATAATCGTCGGTATAGTGACTAGTATGTCAGCAATGATGCTAAGCACGATAGCAACCAAAGGTTCTTTCGTTATGACCCAAAGAACAATGGCTAAGATTGCAAGCGTGACACAAACACCATCAGCGCGTGTCCACACGGCACGCCCCACTCGGAGTGCAGTAATGGCGATGATACCCGTGCTGGCTGTAGAAATGAGCGGTACGACGAGCGACCAATCAATACCCTTCGATGCTTGCGCGACTGTTGCAATAGCAAAGAGAAGCGACCAGCCGAACCATGAGACAGCACTTGGACGCGTTGTGCCGTGTGTGATACTTCTCACATAGGGAACGACAAGTACTAATAGCACGAGAGTCGAAGTGGCTCCGGCTATATCGTGCCAATCAAAGACCATGCATAGAGAGTAGCATCCTTCTGTTTAGATTCGCCGGGATACGAACCAGCGTGTGGTATTATATTAAGAGAGTCGCTGATATGGAATGAAAATGATAGTGTGCGATGAGAAAATATACATGCGCCCGTAGCTCAGTCGGTAGAGCAAGAAGCTTTTAACTTCGAGGTCGGTGGTTCGAGTCCACCCGGGCGCACATGAACTCTTTTAGAGAGCAATGCATTGAGTTGCGCAAGCGAGACAAGAGCATAATTGAGATTATGAAAATAACCGGGAGACCGAAGACCTCGATTTACACTCATGTACGAAATATTCCACTTAGCGCGAAGAAAATGCGCGCTGTCCGTAAAGCATCAGGTCTGCACATTAGATCCTACGCGATTGCCAGAAAAGGGAAGAGCGCACGACCCTTTAAAAGATTTGAAAAATGGACGCCGGACACGGTACTCCTCGTGGCGCATTTAATTTTTGACGGAGAAATCAGAAACGGTGGTATCTATAACAATCGGAGTGAGGCTCTCATTAAACGTGTGGAACGCTGTATGCGCAGTCTCTACGATTTTGAGCCAACACGATATAAGAACGAGTTGACTGGCGTATCGCGCATTAGCTACTACAATGTTGAACTCGCCTTGTTTCTGAAACAGAAAGCAAATGAACTCATAAAAAATATAAAGAAGATGTCAATCCGCTTAAAGCGCGAATTCCTTCGCGCTTTTTTTGATGACGAGGGGTGTATGGACTATCGGCCCCAGTCGAATCGTCGTCAAATACGTGGATACCAAAAGGATGTAGGAATTCTAAAACTCGCTCGTGCTCTCCTAGCTGACCTAGACATTGATTCTCGCGTGGTGAAGCCAAATGAAATAGTAGTTGCCGGGAAAGAAAATCTGATTCGATTTGGACACGAGATCAATTTTTCACCCGGCGTGTATATAAACGGAAATCGTTCAAACAGCAGATGGAAAAACCATATAGAAAAAAGAGAATTACTCAAGCGAGCTATAGAATCTTTCAAAAACTAGTAACTGAATGCGTCCACGGTTTTGCCGTTCACATCAAGCAGTTTAACGAGCTCGTGTTTCGTGCGCCAGAGCGGCGTGGTGCGGCCGAGATAAATATGCCACGTATTGCCCATAAAATCCCTGTCGTTCTTATGCGCATCTACACAGCCGTTGTAGTGGAGGTATTTCAGCAAAAATCCCTGGCAGGAGCCCGAAGCGCCAAGCGGCGGCGAGAGCGTAACTTGGCAGCGCGAAAGCTTGTCCACATAATCAATGCAGGCGGCGTCGCTGATATAGCCGGAACCGTAAAAAGTTTTCAATTCGTCGGAGGGTACGGGACAGTTCTGGGGCAATGAAGGGAAGAATGTTTGGAAGGTGCTGAAGTAGCCAATGCATTTGTTTTCTTTGAAGGAAGCGCCGATGGGAGAGAGGCCGGAGATAATGAACGCTCGGTCTCCCGGGGCGAGGATGATATTCTCTGCGGCGTTTATCGTGCCGGAAATCGGAATCTCGGTTCCTCGCGGGATTCTGATTCTCTTCCCGCTCGCGTCGCTTGCGAGAATCCATTCAGAGAGATTAACTGGTACGCCAGCGCTCTGGGAAACGGAGATTTCCAAGTATTCGTTTTTCGGGTCTGCAGAGCCGGCGCCCGAAACATAACGGCCCATCCTGACGAAACTACGATACGGCGAGGGAGTCCCGAAGGTGCTGCCGCCCACGAAAGTTGGTACTGATGTTTCAGATGTACCCCCCGAAGTACCCCCGTCATCAAGCGGGTCCCGCAAGGTGACGGCCGTATTGCCGATTCCAAAAGGCGCCCGCGGGAACTGGAGATAGGTGCCCCCGCCGAGCTCTTGCGGCGCGGCAAGTCGCGGGCCGGTAAAGGAGATGGAGTGGAGGGGACCCCCGGTTGCGATCCAGATAAGGAATATGAAGACGAAAATGCCTATGAAAAACCACGCGTCATGCTCCATGCGGGAATGATACCAAATTTAACCAAGAGAAAGTGCCGCTTTCAGCCGCGCGTCCTTACCGGTAATATCATCGGGGACAGATTGGAGCGCCTTGCGCGCCTCGCGCTCGGTGTAGCCGAGCGCGACCAAGGTGTCAAAAACTTCGCCGTCTGCGCTATCGTGCGAACGCCCCCCGACCTTGTCGTGGAGCTCGACTAATATCTTCTCCGCGGTCTTCTTGCCGAGGCCGACGACCTTGGTGAGGTAGCTAAGGTCGCGCGTGCCGATGGCCCCTTCGAGCGCCTCACGCGAGGAGCGGCGAAGCACCGAAAGCGCTGTTTTGGGTCCGACCCCCGGGACCGAGAGAATAAGCTCAAAAAAGTCGCGCTCGGCTGCATCGGGGAAGCCGTAGAGCTCCAAGCCATCCTGCTTCAGCGCCAAGTGTGTCGCGAGCGTGGCTTCTTTGTCTACGGAAAGCGCCTGTGGAACGCTCATACGCACCTCGACACCGAAGCCAGCGACCTCGACAACGGCGCTTACCGGCCCCACCGAGAGCACCCTCCCGCGAATTTGCCGAATCATACGCGTATCCTATCATTCTTGCGCTCCTGCGCCTTATACATTAGATTGGGCAGACATGGCTATCACCAGCTCGGCAAAGAAAGCGATTCGCTCTTCGGCGCGCAAGCGCGTCTTTAACCTGCGCCGTATGGACGCACTGCGCGACACGACCAAGCTATTTACGAAAGCGCTCGCCGCCAAAAAAAATGTCGCCGAAGCCGAGAAGCTCCTCCCGGCGGCGTATCAAGCCATCGATAAAGCGCAAAAGCGCGGTGTCGTGAAGCGCAACACCGCCGC
>CAZPXA010000026.1:0-10242 GCA_964590695.1 uncultured Candidatus Saccharibacteria bacterium | reverse complement strand
TGTCCGGACGGGTGGCGAGTATATCGGCACGGATGCGGGATGCGGGAAAGAAGAAGGTCGAGTCGCGCGGAATAATGCCAAAGTAGCTGCCCTGCATCGCTTCTTCCGCGTACTTAGCAAGCGAAGGGTCTTCGCCATAGATAATAATATTTGAAATGCGCACCGAGTTCTGCCAGAGCCCATACAGGGCGGCGGCAAATAGGAGTAGGAGCAGGGCGATAAAAGCGATGAGACCGCGGCGGCGGCGGCTCCTGCGGCGCTCCGCCAATCGCGCGCCCTGGCCGGGCAAGCTATCGCGCGGGGTTGATGGCGCTCTTTCCCACATACGGTATCAAAGCGTCGGGTACCTTGATGGAACCGTCCTGCTGTTGGTAGTTCTCGATGATTGCAATCAGGGTCCGGCCGATAGCAAATGCTGTCGCGTCGTTCATGTGCGCATGCGTCAAGTCACCGGCTTTATTTCGCAGGCGCGTGTTAAGTCGTCGTGACTGATATCCTCCCACGTAGTCAGCCGTATGCGTTTCTCGGTAGGTGTTTTGTCCCGGCATCCACGCTTCGATATCAAATTGCCGATGGTCCGGCTTGCCCATATCACCCGTACACATTGCGACGACCTGGTACGGTAGCTTGAGTAATTGCATAAGGTGCTCCTGTATTGCAACGAAAAACTCCTGTTCACGATAACCGTCTTCCGGCCGCACGAAGCTCTCGAGCTCAAGCTTATCGAACTGGTGCTGGCGTAGGATGCCGCGCGTATCCTTACCCGCCGCTCCGGCCTCGCGCCGAAATGCGGTTGAGTATCCCGCGTAGCGAATCGGCAACCGTTCCTCTTCTATAATCTCGTTCATATGCAGCGGACCGAGCGTGTGTTCGGCGCTCCCAACGAGCACGAGGTCGTCTTTTTCAAAGAAATAACGCTCATCTATAGGCTGTAACCGAGCCATGCGACCCATAACATCACTTCGCATAAGCACCGGGGGGATGACCGGAATAAATGGAGTTGGCACAATATCAAGTCCAGCTTTTGTAGCAATAGCGGTAAGCGCCTCGCGCGAAGTCAGTACCTTGAGCCCAAGCGCAATGAGCGCGAACTGCATGAGAACGAGGTCGCCCTTCAGGTATGAGAAACGCGCACCGGAAATTTCTCCTGCTTTCTCTGTGTCTATAATGCCGAGCTCTCTTCCAATATCCCAGTGTTCTTTCGGCTTGAAATCAAACTTGGTTGGTTCGCCCCATTTGCGAACGACAACGTTCCCTGATTCGTCCGGTCCGACCGGCGTGTCAGGCGAAGGAATATTAGGCACTGACAGGAGCAGCTTGGTCCATCTTTTCAGCAGTTCTTGATGGCGCACTTCGGTCTCGGCCATGCCAGCTTTGAGATGTTGCATCTGTTCGATAACCTTCTCGCGCTCTTTATCCTTCAAAACTTGGATTTCATTGCTGCGCCGGTTTTGTTCAAAACGCTTCGTGTCAAGCTCTCGTCGGATTTGTTTGCGCTCGTCGTCAAGTTTCAGCAGTTGGTCGATATCAACATCTGCGTTTTTCTTCACGACCGCATCCTTTACCAAGTCTATGTTCTCCCGAATAAAGTGTATGTCGAGCATGTGCTCAATAGTATATCAAATAAAAATGAAGAAGCCCCGACTAACGAGAGCCTGGGGCTCTCCATGTGGTCGAGGCCGCCCATCAGAAGGGCGATTCCAGATTCCGAAGATGATGCCAAAGTACGTCCACAGTACCGGGCAAGCTGACCGCAAAAGGACAGTGTGCCCGAACCGATGTGCCGGGCTTCTTCGCCCTGGGACCGGACGCTGAGCAAAAGTCCCTCCCGTCCGCGTCCTGATAGTGCGGACATCCTTCGGGACGAATCCAAATGGTGGACTCGTTGGGGCGGGTGATTTTTATCCTCACATGCAACGACACCTTAAGGACTTCCTGTCCTGTGAAATCGCGCCCTTTGCACTCGACGAAACTTTCGGGGTCGAGAATCATCGCAATTCTCCTTCTTTCGGGTTGTTCGGGAGCTCTCTGCGTATACCAAAGAGCCATTGAGATTTCCTGTATAGCAATATACATGACGATTTCATTCCGTCAACTATCCACGCTATGTGCCGACCGGTACATAGCGTGGATAGTGAAGAAAAGTTTTTACGACGAGATATACTGCAAAGATGGAAATTCGGGAACTTGAACGAAACGAGTGGCCGGGACAACTGCTGGAGATACCGCAACCGCCGAAGCGGTTGTGGATTCGCGGGGCATTGCCTCCGCCCGAAACAAAGTTCCTTACGGTGGTGGGGAGCCGCGCGATGACGCGCTATGGGCAAGAGGCATGCCAGAAACTTATTACTGGTCTCGCGGGCTATCCTATTTCTATCGTCAGCGGGCTTGCGCTCGGCGTGGACACTTGTGCGCATAAAGCGGCGCTCGCCGCCGGGCTCCACACCCTTGCGCTCCCTGGCTCTGGGCTTGGTGATGACGTGCTGTATCCAAGAAGTAATCGCGGTTTTGCAAAAGAAATTTTGGAAGCAGGCGGTGGCATGCTTTCTGAACACGAGTCGGACACAATGTCGCGCGTACACTTCTTCCCCGAGCGCAATCGCTTGATGGCCGGGCTCTCCGACGCCATACTCATCGTTGAAGCGGGCCCGAAGTCCGGCACGCTTATCACCGCGCGGCTCGCGAGCGAGTATAATCGCGACCTGCTCTGCATCCCCCACAGGATTGGCGACCCGCACGCCTTCGGTCCGCATCTTTTCATACGGCTAGGCGCGGCACTTGTCTCCGAACCGATCCATATCCTTGAGGCGCTTAAAATCCCGCCGCGTAAAGCCGAGGACGGCCACGCGGCTGTGCCACGCGACTTGGAGGAAACGGAGCTCGTTGTGTGGAATATGCTTGAGGAGCCGAAGACGCGCGACGAGATCTTGCGCGGCGCCGAAGGCGCCGCAGGTGAGTTACTGACTGCATTGGTTGCGCTTGAGCTCCGCGGACTGATAAAGGAAGAATTCGGCGCCTGGCGCCGCGTATAGTTCGACGACGCTCACCATAACATGATTATCTACTCCTGGAATATGTTGTATCGCAATCAGGAGCTGGACCGCGCGTTTGAGTTTATTGCAAAGAGCGATTTTGACATCTTTTGCCTGCAGGAGGTGCCTGAAGCATTTCTGAAACGTTTGCAAACGCTCCCCTGCTCCATTACTTATCGCTCTGATGTGGAGCGGCTACTCCCCGGTGGCGCCAATCGCACCTTCGTTGTCACGCTCTCAAAGCGCCCCGTAACCACACAGGGCGAAATAACATTTCCCGAATACTGGCACTTGCTCCCTTTGCGCACCCGCATCTTCGTATATCTGATGCCTGATCGATTCTTTTCCAAAATCCGCAACAGAGGCGGCCTGTATACCGACGTAACGATTGAGAGGGCTTCGGTGCGGGTCTTTAACCTGCACCTTGTGCTCGCACAGCCCGCATGGCGCCTGAAAGAATTCGAGCTCGCGATGGCGGAGCGCGACCCGTCCCGCCCGACAATCGTGTGTGGCGACTTCAACACCATAGAAGCGCCGCATATGTCGATATTGAATTGGATTCTCGGCGGCAAGGTAAGCGACGCCTTCCTTCACCGCAGGGAACGCATTGATATTGAGCGGCGCTTTGTAGAGCATGAATTGATTAACACGCTTGCCGGCTCCATTACGCATCAATTCTCCCGTTCGCAACTTGACCACATTCTCGTTTCTCATTCATTCACGATAAAAAACGTCTCTGTCCTCCCCGACCGCATCGGCTCTGACCATTACCCGATACGGGCAGAGATCGCATAGTCGCACTTGACCATATATAGGTATGCGCGTTATGACTGATTCATAGTGAAAAAATTATTAATCGTAGAGTCGCCGACGAAGGCAAGGACTATCGGACAGTATTTGGGCAAAGACTACGCGGTACTCGCGTCAGTTGGGCATGTGCGCGACTTGCCGAAATCAAACAAGGACGCAGTTGATATTGAAGGTGGTTTTGTTCCGCGCTATGTCGTTCCGGCTGAAAAACGCGAGGTCATAGAGAAGATACGGCGCGCCGCGACAAAGGCCGACGAGATATATCTTGCGACCGACCCCGACCGCGAAGGCGAGGCGATAGCGTGGCATATCAAAGAAGCCGCTGAATTGCCGTTGCCCAGGCGCGTCGTCTTCCACGAAATAACTAAGGACGCGGTCGAGGAAGCGCTTGCGCATCCGCGCGCCATTGACGAGAATCTGCGGCGCGCGCAAGAAGCGCGCCGCGTCCTTGACCGGATAGTCGGCTATGACCTCTCCGGCTTGATTTGGAAAAAAGTGAGATACGGTTTATCGGCGGGCCGAGTGCAGTCCCCGGCGCTTCGCATCCTCGCGGAGCGAGAGCGCGAGATTAAGCTTTTTGTCCCAATCACATACTTTGTTCTCTCGGCACTCTTTAAAACTAAGACCGGTAACATCAATACCACTTGCGTTGAACAACCCGCGACAAAAAAAGAGGCTGAAAAAATTGTGCAGGCGGGCAGAAGTGCGAGTTGGAGTGTTGCTGATATTGGAGAAAAGGCTGAAGAGCGCAATCCGCGCCCTCCCTTTACGACATCAACACTCCAACAAACAGCGTCAACGCGCCTCGGCTTCGCGCCGTCGCGGACGATGCGCGCGGCGCAGAAACTCTATGAAGCCGGCCACATCACTTATATGCGCACTGATTCGGTGAATCTCGCAAAAGAAGCCATTGCAAAGATGGCGTCAATCGTGGAAAAACAATTCGGAAAAGAATATCTCCAGGTGCGCGCGTATAAAACGACCAGCAAGAATGCGCAAGAGGCGCATGAGGCTGTTCGCCCGACTGACCCGAGTCGTACGCGAGCGGGCGTTACGCCGGATGAGATGGCGCTTTATGAACTTATCCGCATTCGCACGCTTGCCTCGCAGATGGCCGCTGCACGAATCATGCGTACTTCGCTCGCGGCAAAAGCCGATAAGGATATTCCGCTTTTTGTGGCAAATGGCTCGCGTACCATCTTTCCCGGCTGGCTTGCGCTCGATACGAAAGCGCGGGGCGAAGACATTGAATTGCCGAAGCTTACTCTCGGCGACGCGCTTACTCTACTTTCGCTCGGTGCAGAAGAAAAACAGACCGAACCGCCGAACCGCTATACCGAGGCGGGACTTATTAAAGAGCTTGAGAAGCGCGGCATCGGGCGCCCATCGACCTATGCGTCGATTATGAAAACGATCGCCGACCGCGGGTATGTGGAGAAAATAGGGCGTTCCCTCAAGCCGACGGCAACGGGTATGGTCGTGTCCGGTTGGCTTGAAGAGCACTTTCCGAAATATGTGAGCGATACTTTCACGGCGGAGATGGAGGACGAGCTTGACGAGATTGCGCGCGGCGAGCGCGGCTATACGGAAACATTGTCGGCATTTTACGGCCCGTTTGAAAAAGCCGTGCGCGCCAAAGACAGGCTCCCAAAAGCGACCTCGCTCGGTGACGCGCCGAGCGGATTCCCCTGCCCCTTGTGCGGCGGAGGGATGGAAAACAAGCTTGGGCGCGGCGGCATTTTTATGAGTTGTAAACAATACCCGAAGTGTCTCGGGGTGCGGAGCGAGTCGGGTGCGGAGTTGAAATCGGATGAACCAATTGGGCACCACCCCGAGACTGGTGCGCCTATTTACGTGAAGACGGGCCGTTTCGGCCCGTATGTGGAGATGGCTTTAGAAACTGGAGACTGGGAGCTGCCTGCCCGTCCGAAGTCAGACGCAGGCGGGGAGACTGGAAAGAAAAAAGGGAGAGGAAGACCAAAGACTGCGGCGAAGCGCGCGAGCATTCCTACTGGTACTAATCTTGCAAACGTGACGCTTGCTGACGCGCTCAAATATCTTTCGCTCCCGCGCGAGCTGGGGAATCACCCATCGACCGGCAAACCGGTGTTCGCTTCAACCGGACGCTTCGGGCCCTATGTCGGCAGTGACGGTGAATTCCGCTCCCTCAAGGCTAAAGTCGGAGACCCCTACACCATCACGCTTGACGAAGCGCTCACCCTTCTCGCCGAACCAAAGAAGCAGCAGAGAGGCGTTGAAATTGTAAGAGAAATCGGCAAGCATCCTCGCACCGGAAAAAGTTTGGTGCTCTATAAATCAAAACAAGGGATTTTCCTAAAAAAAGGCCTCCGCCGCATTTACCTCCCCGACACTGTTTCTCCCGACTCTCTCACTCCCGCCTCCGCCGCCGAATATCTAAAATAAAATCGTGTAACTACAAATCTCCCGCGGTTAATCCTGTGTTTTTCATGATACTCGCGAGCGTGCCTGCTTTAAGCTGTTTATGGAGTGGTACGGTAACCTTCTTTGCTTCTGGTAGATATTCCGGCGGGTAAAGTCTCACATGGCTACCTCGCGTTCTTACTTGCACATATCCTTTTTGTTTGAGGACATGTATCATCTCCGCACCAGAAATTGCGGGCAGTTTTGGCATGCACAGCTTAGACGGTGATTAAGTGGAGGCTCACATTCTCGCTCACCTTCGGAGAAGTTTTTTCTTCTTCAAGACAGAGAAGCGTAGCCTCCTTGATATTTTCAAGCGCTTCCTCCACCGTCTCCCCTTGGCTATAGCACCCTTCAAGAGAGAGGTTCGTGACAGAATACCCTCCTTCTTTTTCTTCTTGTAACACTATAGGAAATGTCCCATGTTGTTTCATGTGTGTAGTATACCATACAAAGCCTGCGCCGCATCTACCTCCCCGACACTGTTGTTCCCGACTCCCTCACTCCTCTCGATGCTGCTGAATACTTGAAATAATTTACCAGCTTCATTGAATAAAGAATTTTGAATTTGCTTAGAATAAAAAGAGCGAGGCCGAAGCCTCGCCCGGGTCGGAATGTCGCTTAGGCGACTCTGGCAAGATGCGGTTGTGGAGAAAATTCACGTTCGATTCGCCGCTGCAAATCAGCAAGTTGTTTTTCAGGTTCTTTGCAGAGTTCAGCGAAAAATCCAGGACTAAGGACGACGCCGCTATTCAGCGCTTCTGAAGCGATGCTGGATTTGTAGCCTCCGTCGGTCAGATAAGCCCACTTCGTGCTGAATTCCCACACCGGCAATGCAACGAAAAAACGTTTTGGTCGGCCAGATGATTCACCGAATACTTGCTTCTCCTTCCTTATTCGCACCGTACCACGGATTTCTACTGAACCACGATAGTCAACTTTGTACTCCATGTGGCGGAACGAAATCGAATACCAGACGGCTTTGCCTTTTTCAGGCTCACCGGAGATGGTGAACCGCCCCATAGAGCGCGGAAGTACAATCTTTTGGTCCTTGACCATATTAATCCCTTCTGGTTGGGTGACGCGATTTACACGGGATGCCCAGAGAAAACAATGCTTTTATATATTTTATTGTCAAGTACTTGTTTTATCAACATTCTTATCTGCATCCGATCGGTTAAAGATAAGGACATGCGGGAACAGGTAAATATTTAAACAACGAGTACAAAAATAGTGCGGCAGGTGTATAGTAAACACCTATGACGCCCGTCAAGGAGATTATCGGCGAGATGTCGGGGGCGACGCCCGAGGACATTGCGTTTGTAGAAAAGGCATACGAATATTCAAAAAAGGCGCACGAGGGCCAAGTCCGTTATTCAGGCGAACCGTATTTTGTCCACGCGGCAGCAACCGCCACAGTCCTTGCCGAGTACGGCATGGACGCGGTCACTATTGCTGCGGGACTTCTTCATGACGCGGTCGAGGACCATCGTATCTCCCGCACAGAGGTGGAAAAAGAATTCGGGAAAGAATTGCTCTTCATCGTTGATGGCGTGACGAAACTCGGCACGCACAAATATCGCGGCGCCGAGCGGCATGCCGAATCGCTTCGGCGGCTGCTCGTGGCGACCGCAAGTGATATTCGCGTGCTCATCGTGAAGTTGGCGGACCGAAAACACAATATGCAAACACTGAAATATGTGCCGGAACATAAGCGCCAGCGCATCGCGCTTGAGACCTTGGAAATCTACGCCCCCATCGCCGACCGCCTCGGGATGGGAAAGATGAGGAGCGCGCTCGAGGACCTGGCATTCCCTTTTGTTGACCCTGATGCCGCCCAACATGCCGCCGAAGTGCGTAAAATTAAAACGCAGGAGACTGAAGAAGGGCTCGCAAAAGTGCAGAAAGGGCTTTTAAGTGAATTGGCAAAAAAGGGCTTTGCAACGCTCCGGAGCGACATTCGCATGAAAGGGCTCTGGAGCCTGCACCAGAAGCTTAAACGAAAGAATGACGACATCAGCTTGATACATGACGTCGCCGCCCTCCGATTTATCGTACCCACCATTGAGGATTGTTACACGACGCTCGGCATCATACACGCGATTTATAAGCCTCTGCCGGGCGAGTTCAAGGATTACATCGCTTTCCCGAAGCCAAACGGCTACCAGTCGCTCCATACGACCGTCGTAACGCCGTTCGCCGGCATCGTCGAAATTCAAATACGCACCGAAGAAATGCACCGCCGCGCGATGTTCGGCATCGCCTCGCACATGTCCTATAAGCAATTGGGGAAAAACATAGAAAAATTGGAGAAGGATGTCCAAAAGAGCCGATTTTCGGCGCTTTCTTTCTCTTGGGTCCGCTCGCTCATCCCCTCGCTGATGAAGATTTCAAAGAAAGAAGGTATGGTAAGGGGAGTTACGAACGTTCCGCCCTGGCTCGCCGAACTCGCCGAGGCGCACACGGATATTGCGGGTTCTGAAGAATTTGTCGAGGGGCTTAAAGAGGACTTTTTCTCCCATCGCGTGTTCGTTTTCACCCCCAAAGGCGATGTCATCGACTTGCCCGCAGAATCAACGCCGATTGACTTCGCGTATGCGATACATAGCGACCTTGGAGACCATCTGCAGGGGGCGAAAGTCAACGGCAAATTAGTTCCCTTTGAAACCAAACTTGGTAATGGCGAGATTGTCGAGATCCTAGAGCGCGATTCCTCCCACCCGTCGCCGAAATGGCTTGACGTCGCGCGTACGTCGCTCGCGCGCAGGCATATTCGCACTGCGCTCGGCCTAAACGAGCCGACAAAACCCTCTCATCGCCGCCATCGCCGATACGCGAACAAAAGATAGGGCCGGATTTAAACCGTAAAACTGCTTATTGAATAGAGCCCGTCATCTTCACGCTCTTCAGGCGCCGCGGGCGGAATCGGATCACCTGCTTGCCCGCTTGCGCGGTCAGGCGCATGCAGGGCAGGTGGGTTTGAAAGTTGTGTGGTATTCGGATATATCCGCGGCGATGCGGCGACCATTTTCTCAGTTGCTTGCTCTGCTGCAAGTACGGCAACTAACTGTTGAAGGTCCTCGGGCGAAAAGAAATCAATCAAGAGGCGCCCGCCTTCGGCATTGGTCTCGATGATGACGCGCGTGCCAAGCGTTTCGGTGAGCGACTTTTCGAGCTCAATCATTTCAAGGGGCTTGCGGTGATGTTTGTGTACGCGTTCTTGTGCGATGGAGCGAGCGATGCGCTCGGCGGCTCGGACCGGGAGCTTCTTCAGGACGATTTCCTTGAAAAGGGTCTCGCGTTCTAGGGGACGGTCGTTGAGCGCCATCAGCGGCCGCGCATGGCCCTCGCTAATCTCGCGCCCCACTATCGCGCTTTGCATATGCTCGGGCAAGGAAAGGAGGCGGAGGCTGTTGGAGACGTACTCTCGGCTCTTGCCGATTTTGGCGGCGCATTCGGCATGCGAGATGCCGAACTCGTCAATAAGCTTCTGGAGCGCTTTCGCGCGGTCAATCGCGTTAAGGTCTTCTCGCTGGAGATTTTCAATAATGGCGAGCTCGAGCTTCGTGAGGTTGCTGTCGCCCTGGCGTATCACCACCGGCACCTGCCGCAGTCCCGCGAGCTTGCTCGCGCGCAGGCGCCGCTCGCCCGCGATGAGCCCGTACACGGTCTCGAGGCCATCTATTTTTTCCACTTCGGAGCGGCTCACGACTAAGGGCTGCAACACGCCGTATTGGCGGATGCTCTCCGCAAGCGACTTTAATCCTTCTTCATTGAACTCTTTGCGCGGCTGGTGCGGATTTGGCGCGATGCGGTCCACATCAATCCAAAAGACCGAATCATACTTGGTCGGTATGTACCCCGCATCGTCTTTCATGCAACAGATTTTAGCACACGCATTTTGTGCCGGGAGAGAGACTCGAACTCTCACGTCTTGCGACAATGGGTCTTGAATCCA
>CAZPXA010000025.1:0-12221 GCA_964590695.1 uncultured Candidatus Saccharibacteria bacterium | reverse complement strand
ACCGCTGAAAGCATATAAGCGGGAAACGCGCTCCAAGATTAGGAATCGTTATGAGACTCGTGGGAGATGACCACGTTGATAGGCTCTAGGTGGAAGCGCCGCAAGGCGCGGAGCCGAGGAGTACTAATATGTCCAGTCTCTCGCGCGGAACTCTGCATACCACGCCTGTTCACACGTCTGCGTGTGTTTGGGGCACAATCATTTGTTCGCACTTTATACCTATGCATATTCAATGTCACCGACACTTCGAGTGTTCGGTTCTGGTGGTTCGGCGGCGGGGTTATACCCGTTCTCATTCCGAACACGGCAGTCAAGCCCGCTAGCGGCGATGGTACTTGTCGTTCCAGACAGGGAGAGTAGCTAACCGCCAGAACCGAGTACTCGATACAAAAGCCGCCGCGCGTTCCGCGCGGCTATTTTGTTATACTAATAATTCCCCATGGAAAAAGTCACCATCATCCTTTTCGGTCTTCCAGGAACTGGGAAGAGTACCGTTGGAGCTCGGTTGGCTCGAGAACTTCAATATGAATTTCATGATATGGATAACACACTCCCGGAAGAAATGAGAGAGAAATTAAAGAGAAACGAAATTATACAAGAGAAAGAATTTACCGAATATTTAACCTCATTCATAAAGGATGTAAGTACTCTAACCCTAGTGCATAAAAAGGGTTTAGTGGTTGCCGCCGGTATCTTTAAAGAAAAACATAGGAAAATGTTGCTAGATGCAATTCCTCAACATGTTGTGTTAGTACTAAACGCACCTATTGAGGTATTAAGAACTCGACTCCGGAATCGTCCTAGACATTTTTTCGGCGAAGCTCTCATTGATGAGGCTATAAAGGAAAGTGATGCGGTAGATGCCGCGCATTTTCTTATCGATACCAATCAGTCTTTAGAAAAAGTAATGACCGATATTTCTCACGACCTAGAGCGCTGAAATTTTGATATACTTACGCATATGTCTTGGGCCGCGCGGAGGAGATTTTTTGTCCTGCTGATTGTCGGCGCGGTTGTCGCCGCGTTTGTGGCGGTGGTGTCCGTCGCGACTTTTTACGAAACGCCATCGTGTACCGACGGCGTCAGTAATCAAGACGAAATGGGTATCGACTGCGGCGGCTCGTGTCCTTTCCTTTGCGCCGGGCAGAAGCTCTCGCCAACGGTCTTATTTACCAAAGCTTTTACCGATGAAAGCACAGGACGCACGGTTGTCGTCGCTTCGGTTGAAAATAAGAATGCCGCCGCCGCGGCAAAAAGTGTCCCGTATCGCGTGATACTCTACGGCGTTGACCAAACGCTTATCCAAACGATTTCGGGCGCCTTTGACTTGCCGCCGAGCGCGACCGCGACGGTTTTTATACCTGGCATCATATCGGGGAAGCAGGCGATAGCGAGCGCGTTCTTCGACTTGGAGCCGTCCTCTATTAGATGGTTCGCCATGGCCATTGACCCGCGTATTATGCCGGGCGTATCAAACACGATACAGAGCGGTTCCGCGGACGCGCCGCGCATCGAAGCGATTCTGGCGAACGGGAACACGACGACGCTTAGGGATGTATCGGTCGTCGTGCTCGTACGCAATGCGCAAAAAGAAATCATTGCGGCATCGGGAACAATCGTGCCCGTTATACAAGCGCAGAGTACCGCTTCAGCGATATTTACCTGGAACAGCGCGTTCCCCGACATGCCTGCCTCGATAGAAGTAGTGCCGATTATCCCTCTACCTGACCGGCAGGCGGGGCTCCCGTGAAAGTGTTGAAGAAATTATCCAGAATCTTTTTTTCCGCCGAAGGCGAGTCCGTCCCCGGTGGAGATTGGACGCTTTTGTTCCCGGCGCTGGCGTTGGCGCTCCTCGGCATCCTCACCATGAGCACTTTCGGACAAGGCTCATCGTTTGCGCCGCGACAGCTCCTCTGGCTCGGTATCGCAACCGCCGTTTATTTCGGCCTCTCCTCAATTGACATAAGTTTCATTCGCCGCACTTCAGTCGTGATGACATTTTATCTGATTGCATTCGCCCTTCTCCTGTCCCTTCTCCTTTTCGCCCCTCCGGTAATGGGCGCGCGCGCGTGGTTCTCCCTCGGGCCAATTTCTTTCCAGCCGGCCGACTTCGCGAAGCTCGCGCTCGTAGCGCTCCTCGCCAAATATCTCTCGCGCCGGCACGTTGAGATAGGCGATTTCCGCCACATCATCGTGTCGGGCGCGTATGCCCTCACCCTCGCCCTTCTCATTCTCGTTGAACCGGACATGGGGAATGCGATTATATTCGGCACGCTCTGGCTCGGCATGATGCTCATATCGGGCATCTCCAAGAAGCATCTCATTGTTCTCATTCTCATCGGCCTCATCGTCGCCTCCGCGCTATGGTTTGAAGGATTGAAGCCGTACCAGCGCACTCGCATCGTTTCTTTCATAAATCCAGCGAGCGATATACGCGGAGCGGGCTACAACGCCTATCAAGCTAAGATTGCGGTCGGTTCAGGAGAGCTCTTTGGCAAGGGCATTGGGTACGGCACGCAGTCGAAACTTCGTTTCCTGCCAGAATATCAGACCGATTTTATTTTTGCCGCGTTCGCAGAAGAGTGGGGCTTCGTCGGCGTTGCCCTTTTGTTCTCGCTCTATGCGCTTCTCTTCGTGCGGCTCGCCCAAATCGCGCAAGCCGCAGCGACCAATTTTGACGCTTTTTTCACACTCGGCGTTCTCATTCTTCTTGCGGCACACGTCGCGCTCCATACTAGTATTAGTCTCGGGCTCCTACCGGTAACAGGGACGACGATACCGTTTATGAGTTCGGGCGGTTCGCACCTCATGCTTGAATTCGCCGCGCTCGGCATCGTTACCTCGCTCGCGCGCCACGGTCGCGGCGCCACTCGCGACTCGAGCGCAAACGAATATCTAGGCGGCTAATAAAGCGCGGTGGTTCCACGCACCATTTGTTCGACGGAAAACTTTTCAGCTACACGAGCTTTTAAATTTTCTCCAAGTTTTTCTCGTCGTAAGGGATCGCGCAAAAGACTCTCAAGAGCATTTGCAAGCACAACTGGATTTTTGGGCTCGACCAAAACTCCGGTAGAGTCATCAATGATGTCAGTAATACCAGGTATGTTAGTACCGATAACAGCACAACCGGCCTGCCCTGCTTCTAAAAGCACCGTAGGCAGTCCCTCCTTTAGTGAAGGAAGAACAAAAATTGCAAAAGCTTTCATCCACCGGCTTGCCGCTTGCATTACAAATCCTGGGAAACTAGCATACGCGGAAGAACCCGGGTTGTTAGAAAGACCGCTTTTTATTGCCTGGGTCTTCATTTTTGGTAGGTCTTCACCATCTCCGATAAGAACGAGGCGGAATTTCAACCCTCGTTTTTTGAGGATAGAAGCCGCCTCAATCAAATAGGTAGCACCTTTATTTTTTGTAAATTCAGCTATCGTTCCTATCCAGGAGATTTCTTTCCTTATCGGTTGGCCCATTATATTTATGCGAGCATCATCGCGGTCTACAAATTTTATTTCAGCAATCCCGTTATAGACGAGGTGCACCTTACGTGCACAGAAAGGGAGGTCTTTCGCGCGTCGATATGTGTCGTTTGAAATAACAATAGTTGCATGGGAAAGAATGATCGTCATCCATGTTGCGAACCATATCAAAGCGCGAGTAAGGATGGGCCGGTCCTCATCGTAGGCGAGGCCATGTGACGTAAAGACAATTTTCGGTACACGGGCCAAGCGACCGGCAAACGCGCCTATGCCGCCCGCTTTCGAACTATTAAGATGGATGACGTCGGGTGTTTGATTCTTGAAAATACGTACAAGCTCAAAGAGTGTCTTGAATTCGCGCAGGAACGAGATGTCTCGCATGAAGTTTCTTACAGAAATGACTTGAATTCCTGTCGCCACGAGTTTCTCTGCAAGGAGTCCTGTAGGAGCATCTGCTTCGCCGGTTCCACCAAAGGCAACTACAACATCAGCCCCAACCTTTTTGAAGTGTGTCGCAAGCGTGTACACATACGCCTGCGCGCCGCCCCAGTTCGATTTGGTGATGACATAGAGTATTTTCTTGCCGGTAAGTCCATTCATCATGCAACTGTACAATATCTCGTCACGTTATAGTATCCATACGTATGGCGTTTGACCGCCGAGAAACGGCGATTCTTCTTATAGGGGATTTTCTCATTTTGGTTGCGTCCCTCTGGGCCGCGCTCTTTTTACGGAACCTCTCAATACCTCCACTTGGTTACTTCGAAGCAAATTTTATCCCCTTTCTTCTGGTGTTCTTTTTGTCCTTGGTGGTGTTCTATATTGCCGGTTTGTATGAGAAACAGACGCGGCCAATACGCCGTGTCATGGGCCCCCGCATTCTCGGCGCCCAAGCCGCGACGGTAGCAATTGCCGCGGTCCTCTTCTTCGTTCTCCCGCTTACTGTCGCCCCGAAGACCATCCTAGTGCTGTATCTCGTCGTTTCGGTAATCGCCGAAAGCATATGGCGCTTTCACCGCATGAATCGCGAGATGGCGGAAGGGAAGCGGGTGTCCGCCATCTTGGTTGGTTCGGGACCGGCAGCTGATGAACTATATGAAGAGGTGAACAACAACAAAAAGTATATGATCCGATTTGTCGGTCGGGCAAAGAAGAGAGATTCGTCTGTCAATGACGCCGATGGAGTCGTGCATATGGATGCAGCCTCTCTTTACGAAGAAATTTTTGACCGCGTGCCGGTTGAGTATTTCGATTCAAACGAACTTATTGAATCTCTGCCAAAGAATCGTGTGGTATATGACAGAAGCAAGCGCGCGTTCGATATTTTGCTTACGTTGATACTTTCGGTCATCGCCATCCCATTCATTGCGTTCGCGGTCGCACTTCTTTCTTTAGAGAATGGCGCACCGTTTCTATATCACGAGCGTATTGGAAAAGGCGGCCGTACTTTTCGCATTATGAAATTGCGCTCCATGCTTTTTGATGATTATGGCGATCCAGAGCTGCATAAGAAAAATCGTATAACGGTGTTGGGGAGCATATTGCGAAAGACCCGCATTGACGAATTACCCCAGCTTTGGAACGTGTTTGTCGGTGACCTTTCTTTCATAGGTCCACGCCCTGAACTGCCGAAGATCGCGGAAGTGTATGAACACGAGATCCCGCAGTACCGTATGCGTCATCTGATCGCTCCAGGCTTGTCAGGTTGGGCACAAATCCATGATTACGATGCGCCGCGCGGAGGAGCGGACGTAGAGCGCACGCGGCGGAAACTTTCATTTGATCTATATTACCTGAAGCATCGCTCGTTTGGGCTTGACCTCGCAATTGCAATCAAAACGCTCCGAACACTCGTTGCATTTACTGGAACATGAACAAAAAAATTGCCATCGTGACGGGCGGTGCGGGGTTCATCGGCTCGCATCTTACGGCTGCACTTTTAGCAGAGGGGTACGCCGTCTCCGTCGTGGATAATCTCTCCAGCGGAAGGCGCGAAAAAGTTTCCAAAGGTGCAGAGTTTTTTAAACAAGATGTTACTGACACGGCGGCGCTCGCCAGGGTTATGGCTGGTGCGACTTTCGTCTTTCATCTCGCGGCGCTACCGCGCGTACAATATTCAATAAAACATCCGATTGAAACAAATAAAGCAAACGTGGATGGCACACTCTCGGTACTACAAGCCGCCCGCGAAGCAGGGATAAAGCGCATAATTTACTCTGCTTCAAGTTCTGCGTACGGTGACCAAACGGTGATGCCGCTTACCGAGGACATGCCGACGAAACCGAAAAGCCCATACGGCCTCCAGAAATACATCGGGGAACTCTATTGTCGTATGTTCAGCGAAGTATATGGCCTCCCAACCGTATCATTGCGCTACTTTAATGTGTATGGTTCGGGTGCCGACCCAGAAGGTGCGTATGCGCTCGTTATCGCAAAATTCTTAAAGCAGCGTGCGGAAAGGAAGCCGATGACGATAACCGGTGACGGAACGCAAACGCGCGACTTCACTCATGTGCGCGACATCGTGCGGGCGAATATATTAGCGGCGCATTCAGAGAAAGTAGGGAAAGGAGAAGTGATTAATATCGGTGCAGGGCATAATGCCTCAGTTCTCCATGTCGCGAAACTTATCGGCGGTCCAGTCGAATACATTGCACCGCGGCTAGAGCCCCACGACGCGCTTGCAGATAATTCATGTGCGAAAAAACTCCTCAACTGGGAACCGAAAATAACTCTTGCAGACGGCATCGCCACATTAAAAAAAGAATTCAGTCTATGATAATCGACGGACGTAAGATGGCGGCAAAGGTGCTCGCGCGCACGAAAGCGCGCGCGGAGAAATTGTGGCGCCGGCCAAGAGTTGTCGCATTTGTGGTCGGGGAAGAAACGCCCGCCACACGCTCATACTTGAAGACAAAGGCACGGAGCGCTGTAGCAGCCGGATGTGACTTTGAAGTTGTCGCGAATCGGGATTCTTTTTCTCGCGCTGACGCAGTCATTGTTCAGCTCCCGCTTCCTCCTGGTATGGACACCAAGGCAATGTGCGACTCCATTCCGATAGGGGAGGATGCGGACGTGCTCTCGACCCAGGCGCGAATGAAATTTGAAGCCGATGAGCCGGGCGCACTCATTCCTCCAGTCGCAAAAGCAGTTGCTGAGATTTTTTCCGCGTACGGTATAAACCCGACGCGGAAGAAAGCAGTCGTCATCGGTTCTGGCTGGCTCGTGGGCAAGCCCTGTGCAACCTGGCTGTCGCACGCGGGAGCCGATGTCTCGCACGTATCATCTCGCTCTGGCCACTTCGCTGAACTTAAACATGCGGACATTATCATATCCGGCGCCGGTGTTCCAAAGCTCATCAAGCCGAGCATGCTCAAACAGGGTGTCGTATTCATTGACGCAGGAACTTCTGAATCCGACGGGACTATTGCTGGCGACGCCGACCCCGCCTGCGCGGATGTCTGTTCTCTCTTTACCCCCGTCCCGGGCGGCGTCGGCCCTCTCGCCGTCGCCTGCCTTTTTGAAAACGCCGTCACGCTCGCAGAACGCGCATCTTGACACTGATTTGCTTTCGTGCATACTTATTGCGTAGTTCTTTGATAGCGCTACTTGCTTCACCACAGGATAGAGATGCTGATGTTTTGGCACTTCTGTCCTGTGGTGAAAACCACTGGTACGCAGAGCCTACCTCGCACACTGGGTGAAGAGGGTGGTACAGCGTATACACACGGGAGTGTGTAATGAAAAAGGCGACGTACCGGCAGCTGAAAGATATCGGGATTCGCTTTCTGAATCTGGATCCCGAAGGAGTCGATGGCGATGCGATTCGGAAGGGCACCGAAGGATGCTCAGTCAACGATGTCGACCGCCGTCTCAAGGCCTTTCTGAACAATGGTCTTTCCTTCATGATGAAGGGTCCGAGCGCGCTCATCATCGACCGCACCAAGCCGTTCAATCCCGCCGCCTTCATCGGCAGCGGCTGGACGATCTGGAGAGGTACGACGAATGGCGACGGCCTCACGGGCGAAGAAGAGCAAGACGCTCGTTCGCTCGAGTTGACCGAGATTAATTTCGCCACAGTGCTCTTCACAGCGTGTCTCGAAGATGGGGAGACATCCATCATCGGCGAAGAGAAGCTCGCGCGGCACATCGCCGCAAAGCATATCCGCCTCGACGCCAGGATCGGTCAGTGTCTCTTTGAAGAAAAGGGTCAGGCGGCGTGCGAGTGGCTCTACCAGACCTTCGGTATCAGGTGGTTCGAGCTTTCCGGGACGGTTCTGCGCAACGGCTTCGGCAGTCGGTGTTTCCTCTTCCTCTACCGCAACAACGATGGTCGGTGGTACTGGAGTTACGACTGGCTCGGCAGCAACCGGGACGCCGAGAATCCGTCCGCAGTTCTCGCAGGTAGCACTTAAGACCCGGTCAGTCGGCTCTCTTTAAAACCTTATGACTTAATCCTTCACCCCGCGTCTGCAAAGACGCGGGGTTTTACTTTTCCTATTTTCCTTTATACTCCACCTATGACTCGGTATCGGGTGTCCGCCGCTATCGCCCTCATTGTAGGGCTTTTGCTTACCTATTTCGTTTGGGCGACCGAGGCAAATCCGGTAAGCGCCTACCGCTTTAAGCTCGGCCTAGACCTCGCCGGTGGGACAGAATTGGTCTACAAGGCTGATATGAGCCAGACGGCCGCCAGCGAGCGTTCTGACGCCCTAGTGGCCCTTCAGGGCGTGATTGAGCGCCGGGTGAATCTCTTTGGCGTCGCGGAGCCGCTTGTCCAGACCGAGCGGGCGAGTGCGCTTTCAGGCACTACCGAGGACCGCCTCATCGTGGACTTGCCCGGCGTGACCGATATCAAGGCGGCCGTTGCCGCGCTTGGCGAGACGCCGACGCTTGAGTTCCGTCTCGCCTCGACGGGTTCGACAGGCTCACCGCAAGCAGTCTTGGGGCAGGCGACCAGTACTGTCACTTTTATTCCTACCGGCCTTACCGGCCGCTATCTTACCGGCGCCTCGCTCCAATTCGGCAGTGGCGCGACCGCGGGCCTCGCCGCGCCGCAAATAGTTCTCAATTTCGATAGCGAAGGCGCGAAATTATTTGAAAAGCTCACGACTGAGCATGTCGGAGAGATGCTCGCCATCTTCCTTGACGGGCAGCCCATTTCCACTCCCGTCATCCAAGAGCCGATTCCCGGCGGGCAGGCAACCATCAGCGGGAACTTCACGGCGACCGAGGCGCGCGACTTGGTACGCAACTTAAATTTCGGCGCGTTGCCAGTGCCGATTGAGCTTGAAAACAGTTCTGCCGTCGGTCCAACCTTGGGCGCCGCGGCCGTGAGCGCAGGCGTGGTCGCTGGCATCATCGGTTTTACCATCGTCGTTCTCTTTATGGTCGCGTGGTACCGTCTCCCCGGGGTCATTGCTGCAATCGCGCTTGCCGAATACCTCGCGTTCATGCTCTCCGTCATCAAGGTCATCCCGGTCACGCTCACGGCCTCGGGCATCGCGGGGCTCATCATCTCGGTCGGCATGGCGGTGGATGCGAACGTGCTTATTTTTGAACGTACGAAAGAAGAATTACGCGGGGGAAAATCTCCAAGGGAAGCGGTGCATATTGGTTTCCAGAGAGCGTGGCCGGCGATTAGGGACGGCCACCTCACGATGATTATCTCGGGCGTTATTCTCTTTTGGCTTGGCACCTCTATCGTGCAGGGGTTTGCGCTCGTCTTCGTGCTCGGCGTCCTCGCGTCTTTCATCTCCGCGGTGTCGCTCTCGCGCGTTTTCTTGCTCGCCATCGTCCCGGAGGAAGGACAAGGCTCGTGGAAATTCCTCCTTAGTTCTGGATTTCGTAAAAACTAATTATGTTTATTATTACTCATCGCAAGTTCTTCTTCTGGCTCACGGGGCTCATCCTCGCGGCTGCCGTCGGAGCCATCACCGTTTGGGGCTTGCCGCTCGGTATCGACTTTACCGGCGGCTCACTGATGCAGGTCTCTTATGAGGGAGCGCGGCCGGTCCTCTCAGATATTCAGAAACAAGTCTCCGTCGTGCCGCTCGGCGCCGTCTCCGTGCGCGCGTTCGGCGACAACGGCGTTTCCATTCGCACGCGCACGCTCTCGCCGGAGGAGCATGAGGCCATTCTCGCCACGCTCTCCGCGAATGCCTCTGCGACCGAGCTTTCGTACACCTCGGTCGGTCCCGCGCTCGGGAGCCAGTTCACCACCAAAGCGCTCTGGGCTATCGCCGCGGTGATACTCGTCATCGTGCTCTATATCGCCTTCGCTTTCCGCAAGGTGTCGCGGCCGGTACCCTCGTGGGGCTACGGGCTCACGGTCGTCGCGATGCTTGCCATCGACATCATCGTCCCGACCGGATTCTTCGCGGCATATGCTCACTTCACTGGTGCCGAAGTGGATTCGCTCTTCGTGGTCGCCCTTCTTGCCTTACTTGGCTATGTAGTGAATGACATCATTGTTATCTTTGACCGCATCCGCGAACATCTGAATAGGAACGAAAAAATTGGACTCCGAGAATCTTTTGAGGACACAATAGGGAAGTCTATCAGCGAGACCATGACTCGTTCCATCAATACTGCGCTTACCGTCGTGCTCGCCCTCCTCGCACTCATCTATTTCGGTGCGGAGGCGACGCGCAACTTTGCCCTCGTGATGCTCGTCGGCGTCGTCGCCGGCACCTTCTCCTCCATCACGCGCTCCGCCCCGCTCCTCATCCCGCTCGCAAATTGGTTTAGAAAATAATCCGCGCATGGCGCACATTCACGAAAGAATAGATTTTACGGCGAGCGTATACATCGTGAACAAAGGAGCAGTGCTTCTCCACTTGCATAAAACAGGATGGTGGCTACCCGTGGGGGGTCACATCGAGCTCGACGAAGATCCGAACGAAGCAGTGCTACGAGAAGCAAGAGAAGAGTCGGGATTAACTGTGGAACTGGTCGGCGACCATTCCTACTTCGGTAAAGATGGCAAAGAGCGGGATTTACTCCCGCCCAGGTTTATGAATCGGCATTATTTCAAAACGGGACAACCTCACGAACATATTGATCTGGCCTATTTCGGTCGATCTGCCGGTCGTAATATCCAACCTGAAGAGGGGAGAGAGTATCGCTGGTTTACAAAAGAAGATTTAGAAAGGGCCAATCTACTACCACGCGTTAAATTCTATGCGCTAACTGCCCTCAAGGAAGTTAAGAAATAACCGTGCCGACAAACGGTTTGCCGTCGAGGTAGTTTGAAAATTCTTGGAGGTGCGCGCCGTTCATGATGGCGACCTCGAGACCGAGTGATTCAGCTTCTTTCGCCGCGATAGGGTCGAAGGGGGAGGAGAGCCCGGGGTCCCACTCCGCGGGGATGAGCTTCCTGAATTCCGCCCAATTTATTTTTTCTATCTTTTTCGCGTTTGGTCCGCCAGCTGGCGGATTTTTCGGGTCGGCAGTATACACATAGTCAATATTCGAAAAGTTCACAAGGCGGCGCGCGCCGAGATTCTTCGCCATCAGCACGGCATCGTAGTCAGTCGAGCATCCGGGCTGCCAGCCGGCGGCAATAATGATTGGTTCGTCGGCGTTAATATCTTTTGTCGGGTTCTTTATAACATGCGGATGCGCGTGGCCGACGAAGATATTGCGCAAGAGTTGTGCATTCAACCGAGTGGAATGAATGCCGATCCAATCCAGATCCTGCGGTGAGAGCGATGTGACAGTCGCTGCGGCGTCTCGGTAACGGCGAGCGGTCTTCCCGCCCCCGGCGATGATAGCGAAAGAAAACCCTAGCCCCACCTTATCGAGAATAAGTGTCTTAAAGTTCGTGAGGAAGTCGGTGTCAATCTGGTCGGGAACGATAAGAGACCCTCCGACAGATACGACGACCCGTTCTTTTGTATGTTCCATGACCTTAGACAAAGCGTGACGGCTCACTTTATCATACGCCCCTTATCACAGTGCGCAATCTTGAAACTCAGACATCTGATGTTCAAGTTTCATAAATTCGAATATCCTTATGAACAACCGGTCGGTCAAAGATAAGGATATTTCTGCCAAGATACACTATCCCAATAATAACCCAACCGGACAAAATGGGGATAATGGATGTGGGGGAATGAGCCGATTGAAATAATGGTGGCTGTTTCCGTTTCCCGTTTCCCCGTTTCCCCGTAATGTATATCTTTTTGGCTCATACAGCGACATCGTACACGCGGTTGACTTCTTTTTGGCACTCCTATACTATGACCATACCGCATCTCATATATTAGGGAAGGCGGGACGCCGAGGAAAAGACGGACTCGGGAAGAGTCCTTTTTGTTTCTCGCACGCTCTTTGAAAACTGAATAAGTTAGAAATGTGAAAAGACCCGACACACTACTGAAGTGTGGCGGGCAAGATGTGTGAATTCTTTTGTTCCGCTTATTCTTAATGAGAGTTTGATCCTAGCTCAGGGTGAATGCTGGCGGCGTGGATAAGTCATGCAAGTTGAACGCCCGACACCACTTTGTACCTGAATATTTCGTCCATAAATTCGGATGTAAAGTGGTGTCGGGAGTGGCAAACGAGGTAGTAACGCGTAGGTAGGTCCCCCGAAGTCGGGCATAGCCAGCCGAAAGGTTGGGTAATTCCCGATAGTCCTGTAAAGGTAAAGCCCGCCACACTTACAAGTGTGACAGGTCGCTTCGGGAGTTGCCTGCGTAGTATCAGCTAGTTGGTAGGGTAACGGCCTACCAAGGCTACGACGCT
>CAZPXA010000024.1:0-12445 GCA_964590695.1 uncultured Candidatus Saccharibacteria bacterium | reverse complement strand
ACAAGTCTTCTTGTGATTATTCTTTCTGGAGCAACGCGGATGAAAGCTTTGCTTATAGCCCGTTGCGGAAGAAGAATAACGCGAGTCTTCTTGTGATTATTCTTTCTGGAGCAACGCGGATGAAAGCTTTGCTTACAGCCCGTTGCGGAAGAAGAATAACACAAGTCTTCTTGTGATTATTCTCTCTGGAGCAACGTGGATGAAAGCTTCGCTTATAGCCCGTTTGCGGGTGATGCCTCTTGTCGGGCCGCCGAGAATTGAACTCGGTCCTTACGCACCCGAAGCGCATGTACTACCGGCATACTCCGGCCCGGCACAAGGCACCACCCGTTATTGTGGTCAGGAATAATTTGCTCGTCATTACTCGCAAATTTTCACGACCCTGCCTCGCGGTTTTGCCTGCTGACAAAACATCGCTCCGGCTCGCACAAGCAAGCAAAAAGCAAAGTAGTTTGCTTTTTGCCTGCTTGTGCGCTCTAAGGGATTCGAACCCCTGGCCTTTCGCGTGTGAAGCGAACGCTCTAACCAACTGAGCTAAGAGCGCGTACTAACGCAGAATAACAAAATATAAGTGGACCGTACAGGATTCGAACCTGCGACCCCCTCGTTGCAAACGAGGTGCTCTACCAACTGAGCTAACGGCCCGTTCGTGTCAGCGTATCATTTTCTGGCAACAAAGTTAAGATAATTTTTGGATGCTGGTTTGAATTGTTCAAAGTAGGTAATGGTAAATTCATGCGTCTGTAATAAATTCTCTATTTCTTCTTGTCGATAATAACTAAACCAGCGCGGCAAGTGTATGCCGGAACTTTCTCGATACTGCTCATCATCACCTTCTATAAGCCCTAGTCCAAACACTCCACCTTTCACGAGAACGCGCGCTATTTCTGACAATGCGATCCTAACCTCGTTCTTCGGAATATGTAAAAGCGCCGTATATGCCCATACGCCACCAAAAGATTCATTTGGAAAAGGTAGGGCACAAAAATCGCCCACAATTGATTGAAGCCCGCGAGATGTTGAGAGAGCGACCATTGCCTCTGATGCGTCGAGGCACACCACTTTAAGACCCTTTTCTTGCAGAATAAGCCCATCTCTACCGGGACCGCTTCCCACATCAAGCACGCGACCATGAGCTATGCTAGCAAACTTGTCGATAATGGTTCGCGGAAATAAATCCCAGAAACTCGTCGTTTCTACGTCGTACGCCTGTGCCGTGCGATTGTAAGTATCAATCGTTACCTTATCCATTTTCTATCTCTTGAGCGCGAGGTTGACCAGATGTGAGAAGAAGTCGGAGAGCGGGATGCCGACGGCGGCGAGAGCCCGTGGCATAAGTGACTCGCCCGTGAGCCCGGGGAGCGCATTTGTTTCGAGATAGTAGATGCCTTTGGGCGTTACGACGAAATCGCTTCGCGAGTAGTGGCGCAGGCCCAAGGCGCGGTGTATAACCCTCGCCGCGTGCTGTAATTCTTCATTCTCCATGCGGGAGAAATTGCCCGGGCAGACCTCGCGCGTCTTGCCGGAATATTTCGCATCGTAAGAGAGAAAATCGTCCTGTGGCGGGATTACCTCGATTGACGGGAGCGCGTAGAGCTCCTCGCCTCGTAGTCCCTCCACGACGCCGACAGTCGCTTCTCTCCCAGAAATGAATTCTTCAATAAGAACACTGGACGCTCCTTCGTCAAAGAGTTTTTTAACAGCGGCGAGCACCGGCGCGTATCCTCCCGCTATCGAGACTCCGATTGAAGAACCCCAGCCGATAGGCTTCACCACAACCGGCTGATGGAACTTCCGGACGGCGTCAGTCGCCCCTTCTTCGCTCTCTTCGGCGCGCTCGACGTGGCGGAATCTCGGCGTGAGCAGTCCCGCCTCTTCTGCCCGCACCTTCGCCATGAGCTTATGTATCGCGAGATAAGAACCGAAAGAATCCGCGCCTGCGTACGGTACGCCGAAACGCTCCAATACCTTCTGCACTTCCCCGTCTTCGCCGTATTCGCCATGAAGCCCGTTTAAAACGACATCGAGCTGGCGCAGTATGCGCTCGGGCGCGGTTGGGCGGCCGCGGTCGTGCCACTGCCCGTTCCGGTCAATATAGATATCGCGCGCAGCAAAGCGCTCCTCCGGGAGATTCGCGAGCATCGCGGCACCTGTCTTCAGCGAGACTTCGTGCTCGTGCGACGGTCCGCCCCGCAGTACCCCGACGACGGTTTGCATGCCCGCAAGTATAGCAAAACATGACGAGCGAGGCGCAGTATATTTCGGAGAGTGTGCCAAGTGCAGTCCCGCTGTAAGCGGGACGAAACGCTCTCCGAAATATACTGCACCGAGCGAAGCTTATTTCGAGTGGAGTTGCCGGTCTCGAGCTCGGCGGTGGCGAGAGAGCGAGAAGCGGTGCGCCTCGGCGTTCGCGAGGACGGCGTCGGCCTCGGAGATGCCCGCCGCCCGCGCTCCTAGGACTTCGCGCGGGCGGTGCCTCTCGTCCTTCACCACGGCCACCACGGGAATTTCTACACCAGCTTCGGCGAGTACGCTCTCTGCCGCCCTCCTCTGCGTACGACCGCCGTCAACCACAATCACGTTCGGGAACGACCACTCCGGGTGGCCGAGTCGGCGCGATAGAATTTCTTTGAGCGATGCAATATCATCGTTTAATTTTTTATTCTTTTTTGAACCCGCCTGTGGTGAGCTTGTCGAACCACGGATGCGAAAAGTCCTGTATTCCTTCTTGACCGGCGCTCCGTCCACCATGACCGTCATGACTCCTATCGCATTCGTACCTGATAAGTGCGCTGTATCGTATGCCTCAATCCGATATCCCCATTTTTGCACGGCCGTGTTGAAATTGCGTTGATTGTTTTCGTCTTTAATTAATGAAACATCCTGGATGTGGTCGAGGGCGAAGAGCTGGCGGCGCGCTTCGGCCGCATCCTCGAAACGCTCTTTCTGCGCCGCTTCGCGCATATCGCGCTCGAGTATTCGCCGGAGCTCCTTACCACGCCCCGACAGAAACATTCCCACCTTTCGTATTGTTTTCCGATAATTTGCTTGACTGAATTCTCGAGGGTACTGCTTGATTTGAGTGTTGAATTCTATTTTCGCCGCTTGATGTTTGTTCTTCGCTCCAACGGGTTTGGGCGTATCAAAGAACGGGAAGATGCGGCGGATGAGCCGCAGGCCTTCGCGGAGCTGGATACCGGAGGGAAATGGCCCAAAGATAGATTGTAATTTGCAGGAGGCAGGGCGCAGAATCTGTTTATTCTTAAAATCCAAATCCTTGCCGCGAACGATGAGTACGCGCGGTATTATTTCTTGCGTAATCGCCGCATAGAGAAAAGTTTTGTCATCCTTCCCGTCGACATTCGCGCGCGGTTGGTGCTTCTTGATAAGTGCCGCCTCGCGCACGAGAGCTTCGAGCACGGTTGGTGTTGTTTCAAACGCCACGCGGTCTGCTTTTGTAACCATATCCACGACGCGCGGCCCCCGCGTCGCAATGAGGTCGTCATCGAAGTAAGAGCGCACGCGGTCCCTAAGGGATGTTGCCTTGCCGACATACAAAATCTTCCTTCCCTGCTTGAACAGGTACACCCCCGGCACATCCGGCAGATTAAATTTTCGTAGTTCGCTTTTTTGCATGGCGTCGCAGTACTGTATCAAGATATTCGCCCGTGTACGAACCTTTTGTATCGGCGACTTCTTCGGGCGTGCCCTTGGCAATAACCTTGCCCCCGCTCGCGCCGCCGTCGGGACCGAAGTCGATAAGATAATCCGAGCTCTTGATGACATCGAGATTGTGCTCGATAACGACGACCGTGTTCCCGCGCCGCACGAGCTCTTGGAGAATCTCGATGAGCTTCTTCACATCTTCGTAGTGAAGCCCGACCGTCGGCTCATCAAGGAGGTAGAGCGTTTTCATCGGCATCCTGCGATAGAGCTCGCTCGCTATCTTCACTCTCTGCGCCTCGCCACCCGAGAGGGTCGTCGCGCTCTGCCCGAGTGTGAGGTATTCGAGCCCCGTCGAGTTGAGGCTCATGAGGCGGTCATTGATTGCGGGGATGTCACCAAAGAACTTCTCTGCCTCTTCAATTGTCATCTGGAGTATTTCGTAAATATTCTTCCCGCGAAACGTTATTTCCAGCGTCTCTTTCATAAAACGCTTTCCCCCGCAGATGTCGCAAGTTACGTACACCGTCGGGAGGAAGTGCATCTCCACCGCGATGGAACCGTTCCCCTGACAGGCCTCGCAACGACCGCCGGAGACATTGAAGGAAAACCTGCCCGGCTTCCAGCCTCTCGCGCGTGCCTCCGCCGTGGCAGCGAAGAGGTCGCGGATATGGGTGAAGGCGCCGGTGTAGGTCGCCGGATTAGAGCGCGGTGTGCGGCCAATTGGAGACTGGTCGATGAGTACTGCGCGGCCGATGTACTCGGTGCCAGTGAGTGATGCTATGTGCTCCAGTTTGGCTTCCTGCCTGTCGGCAGGCAGGCGCGACATAGAACTGTAGCGGTTCGCGATATTTCGATGCAAGATGTTGTAAAGAAAAGTCGACTTCCCACTCCCCGAGACACCGGTGATGCAGATGAGCTTCCCGAGCGGGATATCGATGTTTTGATTCACAAGATTGTGCAGAGTTGCGCCGCGTACTTTTATCCAGCCCTTCTCGCTCGTGCGACGCTCTTCCGGCACGACAATCTCCTTTTCTTCCCGCAGATATGAGAGGGTGAGAGATTTATTTTCGTTCTCCTTGACCGTGAGGAGATCACCGAGCCAGCCGGTAGCGACAACCTTTCCGCCATGGATGCCCGCGCCGGGACCGATGTCCACGATGTAGTCGGAAGAAAATATCGTTTCTTCGTCGTGCTCGACGACGATGATGGTGTTCCCGAGCTCCTTGAGCGTAAGGAGCGTTTTGATGAGGCGGGCATTGTCGCGCTGATGGAGACCGATGGTCGGCTCGTCGAGCACATACAGGGCGCCCGTGAGCCCGCTCCCGAGCTGCGAGGCGAGGCGTATTCTTTGTGCTTCGCCCCCGGAAAGAGTGGCGGCAGAGCGATTGAGCGTAAGATAGTCAAGGCCGACATTCAGCATAAAAGTAAGGCGACTATTTATTTCTTTCAAAATAGGCGCGGCGATATCAAATTTCATTTCCGAGAGTTCTATCGCATCCACGAACTCTTTTGCTTCCCGAATCGACATATTCGTAAAATCCACAATACTTTTACCAAGTCCCTGCCTGCCGGCAGGCAGGGTTTTATCTTTCGCACTTTTAAGAAATACGCGAAGCGCCTCGGGACGCAACCGTTTCCCCTCGCACACCGGGCATGTCTCGTCAGAGAAGAGCGATTCTGTTCCGAGCCCGTGGCAATGCGGACACGCCCCATAGGGGGAGTTAAATGAGAACAGACGCGGCTCTACTTCCGGAAAAGATGTTCCGTCCTCCGGGCATATGAATTTGGACGAGAGCGTTTCCAGAGTGCCACCCGCTTCGCCGGAGCCTCCGCGAGGCGAGTCCGCGTGCCGTATCTTCACAAGGCCGTCAGCTTCTTTCAACGCGAGCTCGAGGGCCTCCGAGAGCCGCTCGCGCGCACTCGCACTTGTGCGCGCGAATTCAGAAACGAAAATGCTGTCTACGACGGCGTCTATGCTGTGCTGTTTGTGTCTCTCAAGCACTATTTTTTCGCGAAGCGATTGCAACTTCCCATCCACCACGACCTTCTCGTACCCTTTACCAAGCAGGTCATAGAGTAGTTGGTAGTATTCGCCCTTCCTACCGACGACAACCGGCGCATAAATAGTGACACTGGACACTGGAGACTGGAGGCTGCTCGCCTCGCTGAAGCTCTGGCGAAGCGGAGAGGCTGGAATATTCCTGCCTCTGGCTTCTAGCTTCTTGAGTACCATCTTTATCATCTCCTCCTTTGAGAGCCGGGCGATGGGCATATCATGGTGGATGCAGTACGGCTGGCCCGCGCGCGCGTAGAGGACGCGGAGGTAATCATAAATTTCAGTAACCGTGGCGACCGTGGAGCGTGGATTATTAGAGCGGCTCTTCTGGTCTATAGAAATTGCCGGCGAGAGGCCGCTTATCTCGTCTACATCCGGCTTCGCCATCTGATTCAAGAATTGCCGCGCGTAGGCGGAAAGCGATTCCACATATCGTCTCTGTCCTTCTGCAAAAATAGTGTCGAAAGCGAGCGAACTCTTCCCGCTCCCCGAGAGACCAGTAATAACCGTCATCGCCCCGCGCGGCATCGCGACCGTAATGTTTTTCAAATTGTGAGTCCTTGCCCCACGGACAACCAACCAGTCACTGCCGTGACGGTGTTTATCGCTCCCATGACCAGCACTCAACTCTGTTGAGTGCTGGTCGGGCTTATGCTTATGTTCCTCTTTAGCGTTTGGTTTTTGGGCTTTTGGCATTGAAATTTCCTGCCCGTGGCGGGGCAGGTACGGTGTGAGTGTAGCATGGACGCTTATTTTATGTTACCGCGCCCGTTTAGAAAGGAGGTGATGAAACAATGTCGAGCAAACGACGGTTACGACGGCGAAGCTGTACAAATAAGCGCCGACATCCGGATCAAAAGACCGCACTGTATGAAGCAAGACGACTCACGCGCGAGCATGGAATGTTTTATGTGCTCTACAAGTGTAGTTTCTGTTCCGGATACCATGTCGGGCGGCCGAACAATCGGAAACGCCAGGCGATGTCCGTACTCATTCGGCGTTAGGTACGGACACCGGACGGAGGGCACCAGCCCTCCGTTTTCATTTATACGCCTGAAAGCGGTCCGCGAATGCGGGGGTTTTAATATGGGACCAATACCCTTCGAGTTTGTAAATGACGCGTAACTGTGTTATATAGTTAAGCAGATTGATCACCCCGATCAGTCGACCTAAACAGTCGCCATATAGGCGACAAGGAGAATGTCATGAGCAAAGCAAAGATGGTAATGCCACCGGTTTTCCGCTTCCATTTCCCGGAGAATTCGACTGCGAGTACATGGGGATGGTATCGCGCGATTGACCTCGTAGAAGTTGTGAACAACATCCGCATACTTCGCGGTCAACGCGGACTGACGGCGGGAGAAATCGGACGCGAATATCCTGATGTGAACCCAAATGTGTTTGCGGTCGTTATGGAACCGGTATATGCGAACGAGAATGCGCGACTTGGTTCGCTCTCTTCTGCTCCACACAAGTGGTTGGAATGCGGCAATTTCTACAGACGCTGCTTCCTGCCCGCGAAGATCGGGATGCTTCTGCTCAAAGTAGTGAAAGATCCAAGCCGTGCGACCTGTACAAGGGTTCGCATCACGATGAGGCGTCTGTCCTTCTGATCGAAGGCCCGCTCCCGAAGCGGGCTTTCAATTTCCCGAAAGCGGTTTACGCTTCCTAGTCGCTCTTTTCGGACCGGTGCCTTCGAGTTTGTAAATCTCGTCGCGGATGAGAGCCCTAACGATACACATCGCGACGATGCCCGACCATGACTATGGTAATCATGCCTCGACTGGTGAGAGCATATGCTACGCGATGGTCGCCGATGCGTAATTTGTACAGCCCTCGGAGCTCCCGGTGGAGTGGTTCCGGCGCGATGCTCTCGAAGTTGTCCGCAAGCCAAGCTACCTTGGCGACAATTCGGTCCTTCACGACCGGGTCAAGGTGAGTGAGCGCCTCAAGCGCAATCGGCCTCCACTCAACGGAGACCATACTGCTTCATCACAACGGAATGCGAGATGGATTTGCGCCCATCCTTCATACTCTTGCGAAGCCTCGCGACAAAGCTTTTCTTGAGCTTGAGTCCTTCGTCAGGGTCTCCTAAAAATTCAAGCAGTTTGCGCTCGACAATATTCTCTATCTCCCTCTCGCGCTGTGCGGTGGTCATGTTAGTAGTGTACCATACTCAAGCCCCGGAAAGCGGTTTGCGGGTGCGAGGTTTTTTAATGCGCGGACCAGAGCCTTCGAGCTTATAAATCTCGTCCCGGATAAGCGCGGCGGTTTCGAAGTCAAGTTTTTCAACGGCTTCGGACATCTCTTCCCTCTTGCGTTTGATGAAACTAACGGGGTCGTCTTTATACGCGCGCGTGTCCAAGACGAGGAGCTCGTCGATGGTGCGCTGATGCTCCGTGCGCATGCTCTCGGCGATGTCATGAATCTCTTTTTTGATTGTCTGGGGCGTGATGTGGTGTTTTTTATTATACGCGAGTTGCTTTTCGCGCCGCCGACTCGTCTCGCCGATAGCACGCTCCAAGGAGCCGGTCATCTGGTCGGCATAGAGGATGACGTGGCCGAGGACATTGCGCGCCGCGCGCCCGATAGTTTGAATAAGCGAGGTCTCACTCCGTAGGAACCCTTCTTTGTCCGCGTCCAAGATGCCGACGAGCTCTACCTCGGGCAAGTCGAGCCCCTCCCGGAGGAGATTCACTCCGACAAGGATGTCGAAGTCGCCGCGGCGAAATTTGGTGAGGATATCAATACGCTCTATCGTCTTCACATCCGAGTGGAGGTATTCGGCTTTTATTCCTTTCGTTTTGAGAAACTCCGCGGAGTCTTCGGCCATCTGCTTGGTCAGCGTCGTCGCGAGTGCCCTGCCTCCGTTTTTGATTGTCGTTTCCGCTTCATCAATAAAATCTTGCACCTGCCCTTTGTAATTTGAATGTTCGTTATCTCTTACGACCGTTGGATTTAACGAACCTCCTTCGGAAACGGGACGCACGGAGAGCTCCGGGTCGATAAGGCCGGTTGGGCGAATCACTTGCTCCGCTATCTGCTCGGAATGCTTCTTTTCATAGGGTCCCGGCGTCGCGCTCGTGTAAATGACTTGCCCCACGCGCTCTTCAAACTCCTCAAAGGTAAGCGGGCGGTTGTCGCGCGCCGAGGGGAGGCGGAAGCCGTATTCAACGAGCACATCCTTGCGCGACTTATCGCCTGCATACATGCCGCCTATCTGCGGAACGGTAACATGCGATTCGTCTATGACCGTGAGGAAATCCGGAACCAAGGTCGAACCTTGGGAGTTCGGATTTAAGGTTCGACCTTGGTTCCGGCGCGGGAAATACGAGAGGAGCGTGTGCGGCGGCTCTCCGGGCTTGCGGCCGTCGAAGTGGCGGGAGTAATTCTCAATGCCGGTTGTATAGCCAATCTCGCGGATAAGCGCGAGGTCGTGGAGCGTGCGGCGCTTCAGGCGCTCGGCCTCCAAAAGCTTCTCTTCGCGCTTAAACTTCGCAAGCTGTCCTTCCAGTTCCAATTTAATATCCTCAACCGCTCTGTTCCTCTCTTCTTCACTCGTAATGAAGTGCTTAGCGGGAAACACAAAAACATTTTTAGGTTCAGAAATCTTTGCACGCGAGACAGGGTTTAATTTCTCTATATTTCTAATAATGTCTCCGCCGAATGAAACGCGGAAGATGGCGCGCTCGTTGACCGGCATGAATTCAAGCGAATTACCGATGGCGCGCAGCTGCCCGGGGTTAAGGTCTGCGTTCGTCCGCTCAAAATAAATTCCAACTAATTTCCGTATTAACGAGCCTCTCGTCTCCAACTGTCCAGTCTCCAGCTTGACATGCACCTTCTCATACTCCTCGGGCGAGCCGAGGCCGTAAATAGCTGAAACACTCGCGACGATGATGACATCTCGGCGCATAAGGAGCGCTTGTGTCGCGGCGTGACGCAAGCGGTCTATCTCGGCATTTATCATCGCCTCCTTCTCGATATAGGTGTCCGAATGTGCGATATACGCTTCCGGTTGATAATAGTCGTAATACGAAACAAAGTAGTGTACCGCGTTTTTAGGAAAGAATTCCCGATATTCCTGCGCGAGCTGGGCCGCCAGAGTCTTGTTGTGCGCGAGCACCAGCGTTGGCTTATCGTACTTCGCGATAACGTTCGCGACCGTGAAGGTCTTCCCGCTCCCCGTCACGCCAAAGAGCGTTTGGTGCCGCAGGCCACGTTGAAGGCCAGACGCCAGAGCCTGGATAGCTTGCGGCTGGTCGCCCGCAGGTTGAAACGGTAGGTGGAGTTTAAAGTTGGCCATAAGCCAGAGGACTGTCTTTCTCCCTGCGCTCGCCTCGAACAAGCACATGGGAATGCGCTTGTTGCTCAGCTCGCTTGGTAGTAGTAGTCACGTATGAAGTCTGCATGATATGTGTCAAATCGTCCATCAAAGATAGCTTCGCGCGCGCCGGAGACAAGCTGTAGGATAAAGCCGACATTGTGCATAGAAGCGATAATCGCGCCGAGCATCTCGCCGGCGCGCAGGAGGTGCGACACATACGCCAACGTAAATTCCCCGTTCATGTCAGATGTCGGGACGTACGACGTCCCGACATCTGAAAGTGTAGCGTAGTCGGTGCGATACTTTTCATTTTTAAGGTGTATGAGGCCGTGCTTGGTGTAGATGGAGCCGTGGCGGCCAAGCCGTGTCGCGGCGACGCAATCGAAGAGGTCCATCCCCTCTGCGATGCCTTCAAGAATGTCGCCCGGCTCGCCGATGCCGAGGAGGTGCCTCGGGAGTTCCTCCGGCAATTCGCTCACGGCGGCCCCGAGCGCCCCGCGCATATCCTCCTTACTGAACGAGCCGCCGATGCCAATACCGTCGAAACCGAGCGAAGCAATCGTAGCGTATCAAGGCAGCGCTCGGCCCAGCGATGTGTGCGCTCCATCGCTTCCCTCTGATATTCGTACGGCTCGGTGGGCGAAGTGCATTCGTCAAAGACGAAGAAGATGTCGGCGCCCAAGGCGTGCTGGAGCTTGACCGAGCGTTCAGGCGTAAAGCGGTGGGAAGAGCCGTCAAGGTGCGAGGTGAAGGAAACTCCTTCGTCGTCAATACGAGCCAGTCGCCCATGTTTGGACGTAGTACGTCCTGCACTGGATGTCGGGGCGTACGACGTCCCGACATCAAATTTGGAAAGTTTTTTGCCGAACGCGGCGCCAAGCGAGAATATTTGGAAGCCGCCCGAGTCGGTCATGGTAGGGCCCTTCCAGCCCATAAATTTCCCGAGGCCGCCCGCATCCTGCACAATTTTTTCGCCCGGCTGGAGATAGAGGTGATAAGTGTTCGCGAGCACCACTTCGGTTCCGAGACTTTCTAGCTGAGTCGGTAGAATACCCTTCACCCCCGCCTTCGTGCCGACTGGCACGAAGGCGGGGGTATGAATAACGCCGTGCGGCGTTGTGAGTACGCCAGCACGTGCAGCGCCCCCGGCACGCGCCTGCCTGCCGGCAGGCAGGCGCTTTTCTACACTGAAGGAAATTGCGCCCATCCTTTATTTGTATATTACCGAGCTGGTTTTTGCACTTTCAAGAGTTCCACTTCAAAAATAAGTGTTGAATTGGCGGGAATGACGCCCCCAACGGCTTGGTCGCCGTAGGCGAGGGACGCGGGGACGATAAGCTGGCGCTTGCCGCCCTCCTTCATACCCGCAACGCCTTCGTCCCAACCCCTAATTACCTGCCCTGCTCCGAGAGCGAAGGTAAAGCCTTCGGCGCCACGATTCCTGGAAGCATCAAAGACGGTGCCGTTGGTGAGCGCGCCGACGTAATGTACCGTCACCGTATCGCCCGCTTCCGCGGTAGCGCCCGTCCCGACCGTTTTATCAATTACCTGCAGTTGGGTTACATTTTCAGTAGGCATAGTATTCGGAACCGTTTGCTGTGCATCGGTTGGTAAAGCCTGCGACTGGTCGACTTGTTGCGGCCCTCTGAAGGGCGAGAGGCCCGGAAGGATGAAAAACATAATGACGACGGCAAGTGCAAGCGCGACGGCGATACCGGTCTGGGTTGGTTGCATAGGAATAGTTTATTAGGCGCTGGGCTCCAACTTACTAAACTCTTTAAAACGCTTCACCTCCTCGGCGACCGCGGCCTTCGCGATGGCTTCGTGGTCGGGAACTTCGCGGTCAAGAAAGCTCTTGAGCGCCGCCGAATCGCCCGCCTCCGCGAGCTTCGCGAACTCCTCGCGCTTCGCTTCAGCGAGCTTCCCTACGACTGCGAGCGTCGCCGCCTTAAGCGCGACCTCGCCGAATTGCGCGATGAGCGACTGCTGTTCTGTAAGCGGAAGGTCCTTGATGCCGAGGTCGTCACTGATGAGCGCGGTGAGTTGATCTTGCATAGGTGAAATCATAGCATGGGTTATTTAATAATTTTTGCAAATTCATCCGGCTTTGGCGCGTCCATCTGTGATCCACCGAAAAGACGGGCAAAGAATCCTGATTTCTCCACGGGAGCTCCTGCGGTAAATTTGCCGTCCAGACCAAGAAAATACGGAAGGCGATTTGCTCCATCAGCGTCCGCGCCGTAGATGATTTTATCAGGGTTTTGGGTGAGATATTCTAAAATCGCGTTCGCTCGCTCGATTGGCAGACCGCCGTAAACGAATAGTTTACCTTCAGGGTCAGCGTAGATGTGCGAAACTTTGGGCGAAACCTCAAGTCCGAACTGATTCACGACGAT
>CAZPXA010000023.1:0-13096 GCA_964590695.1 uncultured Candidatus Saccharibacteria bacterium | reverse complement strand
CCGCTAACATGAACCGCGAGGAGTTTGAAACATTGGCGCAGGAAGGGTTTCTTCTTATCCCGGAGAAATTTCGCGAGAAGATTAGGAATGTCGCACTTCTCGTCGAAGACGAGCCGAGTAAAGAGGTGCGGCGGCGCGAAGGTCTTTCAGAAGGCGAGACGCTCCTCGGGCTTTATCAGGGCATTCCGAATACTGCGCGCGGCGATACCTACGGCGTCGGCCCCACGCTCCCGGACACCATCACGCTCTATCAGCTCCCTATTGAAAAGGCCGCGCGCGAAGACGATGTCGATGTGCGCACCGTTATCGCCGAGACCATTTGGCACGAATACGCGCATTACTTCGGGATGGACGAAGACGAAGTACGGCTCCGCGAGTCTACGCGTAGCCCGGGAAATAATCGGTCTTAACGCTTGAACGCGGCACGCCCATCTCGTGAAGCGTTTTCTCAAACGCGACTACCATACCGTGCGGGCCGGAGAGATAGAGGGTGCGCTCTCTATGGTCGGGCACCTCGCGTCCAATGAGCGCTCGGTCGATCCTCTGGGTGTATACCGTTCTTATTCCGAGCGTTTCCTTCGCTCGTTCGAATATCTCCTTGTACGCAAAATCCGAATCACTCCTTGCTGAATAAAGAAGAACAATATCGCGCTCCTCCCCCACATCGAGGAGGTACCGCACCATGCTTCGGAAGGGGGTCACACCGATGCCGCCGGCGATGAACACGAGCTTCCTCTTTGCATCTTTCGGCAATATAAAATCTCCGGCGAGGTTTGATGTGGAAATAGTGTCGCCAACTTGCATTGCCGCAAGCGCCTGCTTAAAACTGCTCCCCGGCGTAGAGAGCCTCACGCTGAGGCGCACCATCTTTTCGGTTGGTGAAGAAGCAATGGTGAAGAAACGGCGGTTACCGCGGCTGTCGCTCGGATGATGCCCCAATGTCCATTCTAAATATTGCCCCGGACGGAAGGAAAGCGGTCGGTCGGGCGAAAATACAAATTCGTAGGTAGCATCGGCGAGCATATTCTTTTTAACCAGCGTCAGCATAAATCGCCCCTTTGGGCTCACGATATAAGCAAACGCATTGCCCAAGAGAAGGGCAAGCTCGGGGGACATATAGACGGAACCGATGTGGAGATTTGACGCGAAAAAGTATCCGACAATCGCGCCATACAGTATGCGCAAGAATCGGCTCGGTGGTGTAGTCAAGGGCTCGGTGAGCATCACGAAGGCGAGGAAGAAGAATGGAGAATATTTGAGCGTTTGTATGAGTATCGTAGCGGGGGCGTTCCCCTGTGCGGTGAGGATAGTAGTGAGGAGCGCTATGGCTGAAAAAGAAATGACGAGGTCAAATCGCCGGATTTTGCGCACGAGAAGAAGCCCGCCCGCAAGGACAAAGGGGAGGAGCGGGAGATTGCCGGCGGCCCACCAGGCCGCCGGCTGGCCGAGCACGAGCCCTCCGAGTACGAGGCCGAAGGCCGCCGGATTAAATATATGCTTCTTGCCGATGGTGAACACATACTTTGACGCCATCGCCAGCACCGACACGAAGAGAAGATAGCCGATACCTGCAAGGTTATTCGGAGCGGTCGGGCTCGCGAGAAGGGCAAGGATGAAACCGGTGATGTACACCGACTCGACATTCGGCATCGCCCCGAAGACTTTCGCGAGCGCCGTATTGCTGGCCCAGCACGCGGCGAGAATAACGAACGTCGAGAACGCAATATCGACGGGGCGGTAGGGTAGTATGCCGACGAGACCGAAGAAGATCGCTATCACCACGAGCGCGGTAAGGTAGTACAGCGCGAGGCGGTACATCGTGATGCGGTTGAGGAAATCGTCTATAGAGGCCACGCTTCGAGTATAGCGCGAGCGGGTTGAATAAAGAAAACAAAAAAGGTAGGATAGAGCGCGGAACCTAACTGGAGGACTCACCATGAACACCAAGGAATTAAAAGGTAAGTGGGCCCTCATTACCGGAGGAGCCCAACGGGTCGGTGCGGTTATCGCCTGGCTTCTCGCGAGCCTGGGGATGAACATCATCATCCATTACTTCACGAGCGCCGATGCCGCCACGGAGCTCAAGAAGAGAATCACGAAGCGGTTCAAAAAGGTGCGTGTGAAGCTCGTAAGCGGTGACCTCACCAAGCCTGGAGTCATCGAGGCGATGTTCGGGCGGTTGAAAAAGGAAGGCACCCTGCCCTACGCGGTGCTCTGCAACGCCGCCGTGTTCGAGCCTGACAATGCACGGAAGAACATGAAGACGAACAAGCACGCGCCGCAACTAATCTTGGAGGTCTGGAAGAAGCACATGCTTGCCGCGGGGAGGAAGGGCGCGTGCATCTTCTACGGCGATGCGTGGCTCGCGCGGGGCCGCACATACCCGAAGAACCTCAAGTGGTACTCCCGGTCGAAAGAGTGGATTCACAAACTGATTCACACATTCGCTCGGTTCGGCCGCAAGGGGATTCAGGTTGTCGCCATCCTCAACGGTGCCACCATCCCGTCAAAGAGGGCGAGCAAGAAATCCATCGCCATCATCGCTCGGCAACTCTACTCGACTCCAGACGAGAAGGTACCGTTGATTGACCCGAAGAGGATCGCCGAGGCTACAGTGTCTGCGCTCTCCAACAGGGCGATCCACGCCTCATGCATCTTCGTAGATGCCGGTCGTGGGGCGACAGGCGGACGAGCACCAAGCGAGCACTGATCCGTCCGGTTAGAACCTTACCGACCTCCTCGCGGGGTCGGCTCTTTTTTAAGAGACGAGATTGGTCGGAGAACCGGCGGCAAAGTTCTGGATGTTTTCAATCGTCGTGTTGAGGATGCGCTCCACGGCTTCTTGCGTGTTGAAGGCGAGGTGCGGCGTCACGATGACGCGCGGATGCTCGATAAGGTAATGGTTCTCGAGCGTAACCTTCATCGCTTTTTCATTTGGATGCGGAGCGGTGAGAAGCGTTTCCTCGTTGTTCAATTCCCCCTCCTCTTCAAGCACATCGAGCGCGGCGCCAGCAAGCACGCCGGCCTTGAGCGCCTCGATGAGGGCGTCGGTCTCGACGACCGCGCCGCGGGCGGTATTGATGAGGTACGCCCCCCGCTTCATTTTCTGGATGTTCTCCCTATTGATGAGGTGGTGAGTGTGCGGATTGTAGGGGACATGGAGCGTAACGATGTCGGATTCTGCGAGGAGTTCTTCAAGTGACATATAGGTGAAGGCAAGCGTATGGGCGAGGTCCTGGTTTGGGCGGGCGTCAAACGCGATAACGCGCATACCGAAGCCCTGCGCCATCCGGACCATATGGGCGCCGATGTGCCCGGTGCCGACGACCCCGAGCGTTTTCCCGGAGAGGTCGAAGCCGCGCAATCCGGTAGGCGAGAAAGTGCCGGCGCGCACGCGCTCGTCGGCGTCTATGATGCGCCGTGAGAGTGCGAGCAGGAGTCCGAAGGCGAATTCAGCGACCGTGTTTTCGCCATAGAAGGGGACATTCGCGACGGCGATATTGTGCGTCTTCGCTGCCGCTAAGTCGATATGGTCAAAGCCTGTCGAGCGGGTCGCGATGAGCTTAAGGGCGGGGAAGCGGCTCATCTCCACTTCGCCAATGGGGGATTCTATGAATGTGCACAGCACTTCTGCCTCAGGGTCAGCCAATTCCGGATAGCTCGCGAGAGGGCCCTCGTGGAAAGCGATGTCTTCATGTGGAAGCCTCGCGCGCACGAATGCCTCCTCCCACGCCTCCCCCGAAAAGTAGTGGATTTTCATTTGCGAAACTTCCGTTGTAAAAACGGTCTCGCGTAGCGGTCGAGGCCCCAATGTCCCGCAACGCGGTGCGCGAGCGTAATGCCGAGCGCGAGCACGAGCCAGAGATAGAGACGGACGAGAAGCCAGAAAGGCGCGCTCGCGGTGTCTGCCGTAAAAAAGTGGGTAAATCTGGATTGCGGAGTGGTGTAGGTGTTCATGCTCCTATTGTAGAACGGCAGGTATCGAATAAAAGCCCTGTCCCCAAGAGACTTGCGGTTTTTGTGGGATATGATATAGTGCACCCAGTGGCGTTCGGGAGGTTCTCGAATGCCTTGTTCAACGAAATTGGGAGGTGCCAGATGGCGCTCACAGTGCTTGCTGTACTGTCGGGCGCTCTTCAGGCGCTCGGGTATTGGTTGTATGAACGGAGTACGTTGCGGCACGAGACAAAACCTAATGCCGCAACGTGGTTCATGTTCTCGTACGGAACGGTCCTTCTTGGCATACTCGAATATAGTCGAGATGCCGATTGGGAACTGCTCATTCTCCCAATAGTGTGTGCGACCCTAAGCACTGGGGTCGCATTCATATGTTGGAAGAAGGGGACATTACGGTGGCCACGAGACTGGCAGGATCGGCTTGCGTTTTTGACCGACATCGTGCTCACGATTTGCTACGCGGGGGCATGGGGGTTGGCTAAGATGAGCATCCTCGGTGAGGTAGAGAGAGGATATGCCAATCTGGCGTTCCTCATCTGCTCCAACGCAACGACACTCACCGCGTTCAGTCCTCTGGTCCGCGGAGCAAAACAAAACGAGCACGCGTTACCATGGGTAGTGTGGGCATGTGCTTACACGGTTCTCGGCATCGCAACCTACGCGAAGGAGGGGTTTTGGACGGAACTCATGATTTATCCCGTTCTAAACGCGGTCTTTCACGCGTCAGTTGCGTGGCTCGCACGAGCCCGACACCCTTGACCGACCGGCGGCAATGCACACGCACTGCCGCCGGTTTTCTTTTTTGTGGTAAAATATGATACGCATGAAGAAAATCTATGTAGGAAAGAGTCCGATAAGCGGCAAGGGTATTTTTGCCGGTGAGGATATTCGCAAGGAAGAACGTATCCAATATATCAGGGGAAAGAAAGTCAAAAATGTATCGAAAAGTAGAGAAGAATCCCAAGCCATGGCCAATTGGATCGGTGTGAGCCGGAATCTATGGGTGAATACAGAAGGTACGCCGTTTCGTTATGTAAATCACTCGTGTGATCCGAACGCTGCAATTACGGGTACTAAGACAGTTGTAGCTCTCAGAAATGTACAGAAAGGTGAAGAAATCACCATTGACTATTCCATGAGCGATGCTGACCCCTTCTGGGAGGGAATACGTTGCCGTTGCAGAACCAAGAACTGCCGGAGGGAAATTAGGACCATTTACACCGTCCCTCCCGAGGTTTTCAAAAGGCACATGCCGTATGTCTCACGGTATTTCCAGCGTGTGTACCTGCGAAATTATGTCCGGACTAAGGGAAATACGGGCAAGAAAAGATAGAGAAAGTTATATACTTCACACCCCTAGGTATTTTTCGGGAGTGTGCATACAATGACTGGGATGGACACAGTAGGGTATAATACACGGGAGAATTCGAGGGTCTTCTACATCCTCCTTTTTTTGGCTGTCGGCGTGTCAATCGGGCTAACGTATTATCACTCAATTGTCCTCCAAGACTACGCGGCATTCACCGATCCTGAAACTGTCCCGGAAGCCTCAGATTTTATTGCATACTTGGCGACCGAGCTTGGATCGTATTTTCAAAAATAGCTATGACGGCCGTACTTTGCGAATGGGACCCCGCAACACTACTTATCTTCTCGGATAATGTCTTCTCGCCGCTCATCTACTATTCCCACTTCGGCCCGATTATCATCTCGCTCCTCATAGGATTCCTTGTCCTCTTTAGCAATCCACGGGCGCTCGTCAACCAAATACTGTTCGCGTTAACGGCGTTCTTCTCGATCTGGGTGTACTTCGACCTCATATTGTGGGGTTCGGAAAAGCCAGAATACATCGTGTTCTTCTGGTCGATTATGACGCATGTGGAGTTCCTTTTCTATACATTCGGTCTCTACCTCGTCGCGCTCTTCGCAAACCGGGGGAGGGATGTCTCACTCCGGGCGAAATTAGCAGTCGTTGTTTTTTTCATCCCTGTCCTCTTCCTGACGCACACCCCATACAATCTGCTCGGGTTCGACTTCACGAACTGCGATCGCGAGCCCATCGAGGGGCCGCTCTGGCAGTACGTCTATGTCCTCGAGCTCATCCTCATCGGTTGGGCAACGATCGTCGCACTCCGAGGGTACCGGAGAATGAAAGAGGGTAATGAACGGCGACAGATGTTTCTTGTTTCGCTCGGGACAATACTCATGCTCCTCCTCTTCACCTTCGGTAACCTTATCGTTACGTATTTCCTCGAGGTTGATTGGTCGTTCGAGCAATATAAGCTCATCAGCATGCCGGTGTTTGTCGCTTTCATTGCATACAGCATCGTGAAGTTCAAGACATTTAGCGGCAAACTCATCGCCGCACAGGCGCTCGTTTTCTCACTCGCGGTCGCCGTTCTCTCGCTCCTCTTCCTGCAGACTATACCGAACATCAGGATTGTTGCGGGTATAACCTTTATTTTTGTCTGCATCCTCGGATATTTACTTGTGCGAAGTGTTAAGAAAGAAATCGAACAGCGCGAGCATATCGAGAAGCTTGCGGGGGAACTCGCAGAGACGAACGAGCGGCAGGAGACGCTGATTCACTTCATCGGGCACGAGGTGAAGGGGTTCCTCTCCAAAGATGCGGGTGCCTTCGCCGCCATCTCACAAGGCGATTTTGGCGTACCGTCGGACGGGATGAAGCCATTTGTTGACCGCGCGCTCGTCGAGTCGCGCCTCGGCGCTGATTCGGTTGGGAATATTCTCAAAGCTTCTAACTTGAAGAAGGGAACCGTGACCTACACCAAGGAGACCTTTGACCTCAAGGCGCTCGTGGCGCAGGCAGTGGAGCAGGCGAAGCCGGCGGCAGAGGAAAAAGGCCTCGCGCTCTCCTTTGTTGCCGCCGACGGAGCATCGTATCAGATGACGGGGGACAAAGTGCAGATTAATGACCATGTGCTCCGCAACCTTATTGATAACGCCGTCCATTACACGCCTTCGGGTTCCGTGGAGGTTTCGCTCAAGCGAAACGGCACGAAGATTATTTTCGCAGTAAAAGATACGGGCGTCGGCATCACCGAAGAAGATAAAAAGCGGCTCTTTACCGAAGGCGGCCACGGCAAGGACTCGCAGAAGATAAATGCCCACTCTACCGGCTACGGGCTCTATATCGCGAGGCAGATTACCGAGGCGCACGGCGGCGCAATCCGTGCGGAGTCGGAAGGAGAAGGGAAGGGTGCGGCCTTTATTGTTGAGTTTCCCGTCACATAATCTACAGACACCATTGACGATGTATCTACGGATGTATATACTTCATCCATGAACACAACAACCATTCAAAAGTGGGGAAACAGCTAGGCCGTGCGCATTCCAAAGAAGGCTATGGACACATTAAACCTTCGCGCTGGGAATACAGTGACGATTCGTGAATCTCTCAACAATAGGACATTGTCCATTGTTCCACTTAAGCTCCATACGCGTACGCTTGCAGAAATGCTTTCCCGTATCACAGATAAAAATCGGCACGGTGAAATGAATTGGGGTAATGCTGTTGGAAATGAGGTATGGTAGCAAAACATCGGTTTGTACCTGACCGCGGCGATATTATCTGGCTGAACTTTAGTCCAGTTCGTGGGCATGAACAAGGAGGACGGCGGCCCGCACTTATTATTTCTTCTGAAAAATACAATGCGAAATCCGAACTTGCGCTCGTATGCCCAGTCACTTCTCAGGTCAAAGGGTATCCATTTGAAGTTGGGTTTAAAACAAAGGGTGTGCAGGGCGTGATACTCGCTGATCAGATTCGCGGAGTAGATTGGAGACGGCGCAGTGCTGAGAAAATCGGTACCGTATCCGAAGCGGTTATAACAGAGGCGCAGGAATTCGTGAAAAAACTTATTACAGAATAATCTGTTCCAAATGTTGTATCAAAGGGTCGGTTTTGTTACTGTCTCTATATTGCTGGCGGTATGGAGGCATACGCCAGCTCGTTCGGAGAATGTGCACAAGCGCAGACGCTTCTGCACATTTCCTCACTTCGCCGGTGTAGTTCAAGAGTCAGAACGAGGGACTCATAAACCCTAGACGGTGGCGCGACTCCACCCGCCGGCACACTCTAATGCATTCAGCGCGGGCACGACATTTCAGAGGGATTTTGGTAGGATGAAAATTACTTGCGAGAGCAAGCACATGCGGTCGTGGTGTAGCCTGGTTAACACGTCTCCCTGTCACGGAGAAGATCGTGGGTTCAAATCCCATCGACCGCGCAAATTATTCCTGACTAAGCCCATTGGATGCGCACTGGTTGTAATAGTTTTCATATGGTATAGTCGAACTTGGAACACGCACCGAATTTTCTGGAACAAATGTCGCATACAAGGAGACACGGCATGCCAAATACACTTGAAAACATAAGTCAGCTCAGCAACGAGGACTTGATCGGTACCCTGATCGCCAGGAGCAGAGCTGAAGGAGCGTCGTCCTACTACTGGAACTCCCTCAACCCCCAAAGGTCGCCTGACACAACCAAAATGAAAATGCTCGCGGCAGAATTGTTGCGGCGCTTGCCTGCCGAGAGTCAGCTTGTCGTGGACGCTGGAGCAAGTGCGGGCCTGCACTACAACGAAACGCACTGATTCGACCTTGCCGAGCTTTCACCCGTGACCGTCACAAGGAACCCGCCGCACCCGCGACGCTTCATGCGACGGTTTTCCTTTTTATACAGTCAGAAAAGTAGTTCTTACTTCGTCCACTAACACGCACTTCGTTATGCGCGGCCGTAGCGGTCTTCGAGGCGTTTGATATCGGCCTCGTCAAAGTCGCCGAAGGCAATTTCAAGAAAAACCGTTCCGCCCGTGCCGCCGGTAACACGGTGCTCGCTCCCGCGGGGGCAAAAAAACATACTGCCTTCGTGTGCCTGATTATCTCTCTCGCCGATGCGGATAATGCCGGAGCCCTTGATAACGCGCCAAAACTCGTCGCGGTGTTCGTGCGTCTGCAGGCTGATGGCCTCGCCCTCGTTCACAGTGATTATCTTGACCGTCGTTTTCTCGTTCAGCGTGAATCGTTCAAAATTGCCCCACGGGCGCTCCTCTTTTTTGTAATTGGCGAGGTGTTCCATAGTTAGTCAAAAGTATATCATCGCTTGGGGAGAGCCGATGTTCAACCCATCTTTAGTAGAGCGAGTATATCCACAGGCACTACTTTACTATAGAGGTCATAGGTGAGAAAATAATAGGGGTGGACAAGAAATTACTGGAGCTCTGGTACTTGCGGGACAAGAAGTCCGTGCATACTATTGCCCGCGAACTTCGCTGTTCTGACGGGAAGATAAATTATTGGTTGGAGAAACACGCCATTCGAAAACGCTCGATTAGTGATGCAATTTATATAAAGAACAACCCCAAGGGCGATCCCTTCTCGTTTCAGGCACCCCGTTCAAACAGTGACTGGTTTCTTTCAGGTCTTGGTCTTGGTCTGTACTGGGGTGAAGGCACGAAGAAAAACCTCCGCACCGTCCGGCTGGGGAATACAGACCCCTGTTTAGTGAGAGCTTTCCTGATCTTCTTGCGGAGAATCTACGGTATCGATGGTTCAAAGTTGCACTTCGCTCTCCAGATTTTCACGGACATGGATCAGAAGAAAGAAGAGAAATTCTGGCGTGAATTTCTCAATGTTGACGCCAAGCAGTTCTATAAGACGATCAATACCCGATCCGGGAGCATAGGCACATATCGGACTAAGTCGGAACATGGAGTACTGACGGTCTACTTTGGGAATAAGAAATTGCGCGATCTTCTCATTACTGAAATTGAAAAAATGAAGAAACTCCGCTAGTATGCGTTGGTGCGGAATCAGTTCTTGCCGAGATAGCTCAGTTGGTAGAGCAGCGCCATGGTGGGTCGTAGACCCTGCCCACGATTCTCGCAAGGGAGTCGTGAATCCCGAATAACGGTTAATATCCGTACAAACGGACAAGACCGTGGCGCACATTATTTTGCGCCCGAACGACTGACAAGGGTTCCCGCCCTTTCTTGAAGAAAGGGCGGGAAAAGATACAGTCTAGCCCTCTCGTACAGAGAAAGGAGAGGTGTAAGCGAAGGCGCAGGTCGTCGGTTCAATCCCGACTCTCGGCTCCAGAATCAAAACAAGAACCCTTTCGCGGGGGCGGGGCGAAAGGGTCCGGGGGCTTGGCGCGTCATGGCTTGGAGGTCGGCGTTCCCGATGGCTTTGCAATCTGAGCGCCGAAATTATGACTGCCGGTGAAGTCGAGCTTTTCTTTGGAGCTTTCGGGGATGTAGTCGATCCTCATACCGAACTCTCCGCATTCAGTGATAATTCTTTGTCGCGCCTGTTCAAACGACTCGCCGGTATTCCTGTCGGCGGCGCCTCGCGCGAGGCGCTCTATCTCGCTGATATTGATGGAAACTTGAGCATCCTTTTTGGCCATGACTTCCTCCGGGGAAAGGGCACCAGATTTCATTATACGCCATGCCGTTTTATTGGTACAGACGCCGCGCAACGACTTTTTTGGACGTGGATTGTGTGATAGAAATGAAGAACGCCATAATAAGCCGCCTTAGCTCAGTTGGCAGAGCGAGGGTATCGTAAACCCTAGGTCCCCAGTTCGATCCTGGGAGGCGGCTCATGAAGGAAAATGAAAAGCGGCTTGCACAGCTCGAGGCGCTTATGGCGTCGCCCGATTTTTGGGCGGACAAGGACGCCGCGCAGAAACTCATTCAGGAGTATCAAAGTCTAAAAGAAGGCGCCTCGGGCGATCCACACGATGCCGGCAACGCAACTTTGGCGATACTCGCAGGCGCGGGTGGGGACGATGCCGAAGACTTCGCCCGAATGCTCCGCCGGATGTACGAGGGTTACGCGGTACAAAGGGGGTGGCGCGTGCGCGAGCTCCATAGCAACGAAAATACTCATGGCGGGTACCGCAATCTCATGTTGGAGATTATCAGCCCCTCGACCTCGCTCGGGGTAAACGGCCCCTATGGCCGTTTAAAACATGAAGCTGGAGTACACAGACTCGTGCGCCAGTCGCCTTTCAACGCGAACGCGAAGCGGCAGACGAGCTTCGCGCTTGTCGAAGTATTGCCGACTCTGGTCCCAAGCGACAAAATAGAGCTCAAGCCGGACGATTTGGAAATGCAATTCGCCCGCGCCGGAGGCGCGGGCGGGCAAAACGTCAACAAGCGCGAGACGGCAGTCCGTATTCTCCACAAGCCGACCAATCTCTCGGTACATATCTCAAGCGAGCGAAGCCAGCTCGCCAATCGTGAGAAGGCGCTCGAGCTCCTCAAAGCGAAATTGTTCAGCAAGCAGGAACAGGAGCAGGAGGCAGAAAAGAAAGGCCGCTCAGTGGCCGCCACGACCGCGAACGAATGGGGAAGCCAGATTCGCTCCTACGTGCTCCACCCCTATAAATTGGTCAAGGACCACCGCACCGGCCACGAATCAAGCAACCCAGACAAAGTGCTCGCCGGTGACCTCGACGGCTTCATAGACGCCGCCGCGAATACCCGCTAGCATGATTAAGGGAATCGTTTTCGACCTCGACAACTGTATTTTTAATACCCACTCAATGGGGGAACGTGTTATCGATTCCGTCTTAGAACCGTTGATTAATTCCGATCTTCCTAACGATATAAAAAAGAAGGTGCAAAATGCACTTTGGACTGACTCTCTTGAGGACACGATAGACCAATACCATTTACGTGCAAATGTGGCAGAGAAAATGCGTGAAGCATACAGAAATGTTGAAGTCCCACAGGGCAGAGCAATCGAGACGTTTGGAGATGAACAGTGCATTATAGAACTAACTGCTAAGAAATATCTCGTAACCACTGGCTACAGGAAATTTCAACAATCCAAAATTGACAAACTTAACATCGCGAATCTTTTTGATGAAATTATCATTGATGCATTAGATGAACTTGCTACGCGGAAAGGAAAGAAGAGCATATTTGAAGAGATTCTAGAAATGAATGGTTGGAACAAAAGCGAGATGCTTATTATTGGCGATAATCCAAAATCGGAACTCGGGAAGGCCAAAGAGATCGGTGTTACTACCGTCCAGACTCTTCGTCCGGGTGTAGAAAAATGGAAAGAAGCTGATTACCATATTCGTTCTTTGTGTGAGTTACAGTCACTCCTTTAAAAACGAGGTGTCCTGGGTTGGAACTCCAGTGAATACGGCTGCTCATCTCGAACAGGTAGGATAATCGGCATCCGCAAGCGAAGCATGCTCTCTGCTCGATTGCCGAATTGCGTCCGGAAACCACACACGCCATCACCGAACTGTTTAGCATAGACGCTCATTGCGTTGAAGTTAAACGTATATCCCCAAACGACGAATGTAACGTGACTTTCGATGCGGTCATTCTTTTGTTGCATCCATTCGACTAGTTTACGCATACATTCTCGCGTTAGGTGCGGCGCCAGTTTTTGCCCCTGGTACTTCCTGTCGATGCCAAGCTGGTCAAGCTCTATGACCGGCTCCGCCCGGTGGAAGCCGCCATGCACCTGCCACCCGGCGTAGCCAGCAAGCGTGCCGTCTACCTCAATAACAAAGTATTGATACAACGGAAAGGCCTTATACCAGCAATGAACCCACTCAAGGGCGCTCTCCATCCGATCTCGGTCGCCGAGGAAGACTGAGGTATTGATAGACGCTATCCTCTGGAAATCAGTTTCTCCGGCCCGACGTACGGTGATTTCAGCCATGTAGTATGCAACTCCATTCTGGTGCAACAGGTTCCAGATTTATCCCCAGCTTGGGGAGCCGAGATTAGTGGTTTTGTAGACGGGAGAGACGTCGATAAGGTACAATGAAACCCGAGCATGATTTATTTCGACAAGGTGACGAAACGTTATGGGGACACAGCAGCGCTCGAGGGAGTTACCCTCTCCGTCGCCCCCAAAGAATTCGTCTCCATCGTCGGCCATTCGGGCGCAGGGAAGACGACGCTCCTCAAGCTCCTCCTTGCCGAAGAAAGTCCCACTGAAGGCAACGTCTTTTTTGAGTCAATCAATGTGAACGACCTGCCGAGCTCGGCGCTGCACCACTATCGCCGCAAAATAGGAATGGTGTTCCAGGATTTCCGCCTCATCCCGAACAAGACCGCGTACGAGAACATCGCATTTG
>CAZPXA010000022.1:0-13345 GCA_964590695.1 uncultured Candidatus Saccharibacteria bacterium | reverse complement strand
AATATCCCAATCAAAAGGAAACTAACAAATGTCGTTGTGCCCGCCGCAAAAATTGATTGCGAGAAATTGACCGTGCCAATATCCATGAAGAATACCAGGCCGATCAATAAGCCAAACATCAATATAGCTTGGAGTAAATCAGTGTTGACCACCGCCTTGTACCCACCCAGTAGTAGATATGCCAAAACTACAAGTCCTGCCCCAATCACAATGGTTGGATATGAGATATTGAAAAGCGGAGAAACAATATTACCAATCGCCATGAACTGGAGTATGAGCAATCCAAAGAAGGTTACAAAAACAATAAGTGCCGCAAAAATTCTGTTATTTGGTCCCCATTTCAGCCCAAAGTATTCCGAGAGATTGATGAAGTTGTATTGGTCGCCCAAAGCTTTAATTTTGGGGACAGCCAGTCCGAATAACACCATCCCTATTGCGATGCCGCCCCAAAACCAAAATGCGCTGAACCCCATCGTGTACGAAAGTGCTGTTTGGGCGATGAGCATTTCCCCACCTAAAACCGCAAAAATTGACGCAGTTGTCCTGAACAATCCGACGTCGCGACTGGCAATAATAAAATCCGATGGTGTTTCTCTTTTGCCAGCTCGCCAGCCGATAAAAAGTACAGCGAGAAAATATAATCCAACTAAGATTAAATTGAGTAACATATTAAGTAATATATACCAACACTATTTGACTTTCAATAGATTAGCGATTTAAGCGCGAGAATGCCAAAAGTCCAATATTGTGCGGGTAGCGAGAATCGGACTCGCGTTTTTTGCTTGGGAAGCAAACGTTCTACCACTGAACCATACCCGCATTGGTATCGAAGTCAGACTTCAATAAAACTTCAATCAAAACCAATTCAATATTCTCTGCCACCACGGCGGCTTTGCGGGCGGAGTGGTCGTCGCCGGCGGTACCACTACGATAACCTCTTCCCCCGGCCGCGCAACTCCAAAAGCCGTCCGAATAGCCGCATCCCTCCCCCGTTCCGTCTCGATGGCGGCAACATTCGCTTGGAGCATTATCTTTCGTTCCTCAAGCGCTTGATACTGCAGTCTCGCTTCGCGTGCCTCTGATACCGCGATGTGCACCTTGTCCACGAGTCCCCAGATAAGCGATACGAGCCAAAAAGCAACAAGCAGGAGAACGCCGATGAGAACCCCTTGCCGCAGTTGTTTCGCGCGCATGGCTCCAGTATACCCAGCACTAACGGATAATGTTAGTGCTAGATATAACGTCATTCGGCGGATGACTGCACCATTTTCATAAAAACTTCTTCGGGGATGTTCACTTTGCCCCTGCCCCGCTCGAGCAGTTTCCTTTTTCCTCGCTTCTGCTTGTCGAGAAGCTTATTCTTGCGCGACACGTCGCCGCCATAGAGGTAGCCGGTTACGTCTTTGCGCATCGCCGAGAGGCTTCTTGAGGCGATGATGCGCCCGCCGCTCTTTGCCTGGATTTTTGTCACGAAGAGCTGTTTCGGCAAGAGGCTGTACAATTTCTCCACCATCTTCTCCGCCTCTTCCTGCACGCGGCGCGCCGCGACCACGCGCGCAAACGCCGGTACCGGCTCCTCCGCCACAAGCACGTCAAGCCGCACGACATCCGCTACCCGCTCGGGAAGAATTTCATACGAGAGCGAAGCGTACCCTGAAGAAATGCTTTTGAGCTTGTCGAAGAAACCGCGCATGAGTTCTCTAAGCGGCATCTCGACGCGCATCTCGACACGGCCGTCATGATACGTTTCAGTACCGAGAGTATTTGCTTCGTGGTCGTGGAGCATCTGCACCAAGGCACTCATTGACTCGGGCGGCGTGATAATAATAACTCGGGCCCACGGCTCCTCTATCTTTTCGATGTCGCCATGCTCGGGAAATTTAGCGGGCGTATAGATGACTTCGCGCCCCGAAGGAGCCCCGTTGGGGCGCGCGCCGTTCCTTGTCGTCACCGTGTACGAAATCGTCGGCATAGTGACGATAAGCAAGAGACCGAACTCGCGCTTTAGCCGCTCGGTAACAATTTCAAGATGAAGCAACCCGAGAAAACCGCAGCGGAACCCCCTTCCAAGCACGCCCGAGGATTCTTCTTCAAAAGAGAGCGAGGAATCGGAAAGCCGTAAGCGCTCGAGCGATTGGCGGAGGACGGTCAGGTCGTTTTGATTCTTCGGATACACCGATGCCCAAACGACCGGTCGCGGCCGCTCATATCCCGGCAATGCCGGCAGAGAGCCTTTTATCGCGCCGATGGTATCGCCCACTGCGACAATACCCGCTTCCTTGATGCCGGTTACGATGTAGCCGATCTCTCCAGCCCCTAATGAAGGGGCTGGGCGTTCCTCCGGAGCGAAGATGCCGACTTCAAGAGCGGTGAATTCTTTCCCTGCTACATAAAACTTGAGTGGCTGTCCTTTCCTAAAGGTGCCATCAAAAACGCGCAGGCGTACGGCAACGCCGCGATGCTTGGAGTAGGAAAAATCGAAGACGAGGCCGCGTGCCTCGCCCTCCGTAGTCCGCCAGTTAGCGGACGAAGGAGGGGCGATGCTTACTGGGGCAGGAACGTGCGCTACAATCGCTTCAAGGAGCTCGTCAACGCCCGCGCCCGTTCTGCCCGATACCGCGAGTACTTCTTCGGGACGCACGGCAAGGAGCTCCGCGAGTTCGAGCCTCACTTCGGCGACGCGCGCCGCGGGCGAATCTATTTTCGAGACGACGGGGATAATGGCGCATCCTTGGGAGCGCGCCGCCGCGAGCGTCGTCAATGTTTGCGCCTGTATGCCCTGCGTTGAATCGACCAAGAGAAGCACGCCCTCAACTGCGTGGAGCGCGCGCGACACTTCATACGAAAAATCTATGTGCCCTGGCGTGTCAATCAAGTTCAGAACATATTCCGGTCCCTCGCTTCGCTCGGGACCTTCAGAATGATAAATCATTCTTACGGGCTGCATTTTGATAGTGATGCCGCGCTCGCGCTCGAGCTCCATGCGGTCGAGCACTTGCTCGCGCATCATGCGCGAAGGAATAGTTCCGGTGCGCTCCAGCAAACGGTCGGCGAGTGTGCTTTTCCCGTGGTCCACATGGGCGATAATAGAAAAATTCCGAATGCGCTCTGGATGCATGGAAAAAATCAGTGCACGGGCGGAGCCTCTTCAGCGGAGGGCGCGAGCACGCCCGAGCGGCCGCCCGGCACGCGAATAAGTTTTTCGAGCGCATTCTTCACGATACGGAATTCTTCATTCTCGACGAAGTAGAGCGCGAGCGCCGCGGCAGAAAGGCCGACAATGCCGGCGACTAATCCTTGCGTGAAGACGGCCATGAGCGTGGTCAGGGGCGCGATGCCGCCTTCAAAGGCGAGCGTTGCGTACGCCGCCGCGCCGCCGGCAAGCGCGGCGATGGCGCCGTCTATAAGCGGCCGCGTAAGCGTGGCGGCGAGGCCGGGCGAAACGCTTCGGAGGGCTACTAATGAGAGAGATGCAAGAAACATTTGACCGAATGTCGCAGCAAGCGCAACAAGAAGGATAGCCGTCCCCGGCACATCGCCGACTTTCAGAAGCATAGCGAGCGACGCGGGCCATTTTGCATCAGGCATCGCGAGGAAGGTAAGGGCGAGGACGATGGTGAGAAGTCCGCCTGCGCATTGGTATGCAAGCGGCCGCCAGGACTGCCGCACCGCATACAAGGCGCGCGAAAAAAGGAGTACGAGCCCTTGCGCGACAAGGCCGACCGCAAGGAGCGCGAGAAGCGCGGCGGTGAGGCGCGTCGCATCCCAGTCGAACGCGCCAGTGCCGAGCACCACGCGTACGATATGCGCACGCAAGACGACGAGGAGCCCGATAGACACGACCGACCAGAGGATGACATGTCGCGCGCTCGCCGAGAGGATACGCGTAAACTCATCGCGCTTTTCAGCAGTTGACGTCTGGGAGAGCGCGGGGAATGCGGCAACCGCATAAGAAGAGCCTATGAGGGCGAGCGGGACCGCCTCGAGATTGCTCGCAAACGTGAAGACGGAGACTGCACCCGTGCCTACTCTTGAAGCGAGAGCAGTTAAGACGAGCGCCGTGACCGAGCCCATGCCAAGCGCAAGCGTGCGCGGTATGGAATCTCGCACCACGGGTAGCATAAGTGCAAGTCGGGGAAAACGGAAAAGAGGAAAAACACCGGCTTCTATAACGACCGGAATGTTAACGGCAAGGTATGCGAGCGCGCCGACGATAACGCCAGCACCGATGCCCGGAAGACCCCACAGAGGATAGAGATACGCCGTACCAGCGATGATGCCGAGATTGTAGAGGATTGGCGAGAGCGAAAAAAGCACGAAACGCCGATGCACTTGCGTCACGCTCCCGAGGACGCCCGAGAGCCCAAGCAGAATCGGTTGCAGAAGCAGAATGCGTGCCAGCAGTATGAACTCGGTTTGATACGGAGACGATACGAAGCTTGGGTAAAGAAACGCAAGAAATTGCGGCATAAAGACCGCGAGCGCGAGACAAATGACTCCTCCAACCCCAAAAAGAAGTGTCGCGGATTCGGAGAGAAGCCTTCGGATCGCCTCTCTGTCCATGCCCGTAATGCGCGGAATGAGGACATATGCGGAGACGAGCGAAGCGACGAGCGCGAAGACAATGTCCGGTACGCGGAAGGCGGCGTAGTAGAGGTCAAGCACTTGTCCCGCGCCGAATACGTTGGCGAAGGTGCGGTCGCGCAGAAGCGCAAGAATCTGTGAGGCAAGCGTCAATGCCGCGAGCAGGTATGCCGCTTGATGAAGACCCAGTATCGGCGCCACTATGCGCGAATACGCGGCCTTATGGAAGCCGCGTATGGGTGCAGCGACACGCTCGAAAGTTTCCCGCATCGCGCTATTTTACTCCATTCCCTACCTTCAAGCGAGTGAACTGTCCTTACGTTTATTGGTTGACTGGCGCTGGAGGAGCCGAGAGGAGGTTCGCGGGGAACGGATTTCTTCCGGCAGAGAGCGCAACAAGTTGCGAAGCGACCGCGTTTGCGTTGTCACTCGACATATCCGCAATCGCTTGAACCTGTGCAAGCGCTTTTTGGTAGTCGCCCTGCTTCGCATAGACCGCCGCGAGGACATAGCGTGCGTTTGCAAACTGCGGATTTGCGGAGACTGCGGAACCGAGTGCTATGGCGGCATTCGGGAGATCGTCTTGCGCTGCATACAAAACGCCGATCTGGAAGAGGATGTTCGGGTTATTCGGCGTGAAATACGCGGCGGCAAGAGCGGCGGCAAGAGCGTCTTTCACGTTTCCGTCTTGCACCAGAAGTTGCGAAAGCTGGAAGATGGCGGCGGTGAAGTCCTGTTTAAGCGCGATGGCGGCCTTCAGGTCCTCTTGAGCCGCCTTGTTATCCCTCTGTGCAATGTTGAGTTGGGCGATAATAAATGGAATCTGCGGATTTGTGGGGTTAAGCGCCCTTGCTTTCTCATACGCAGTCTTGGCGCTGTCATAAGCACCCGCCACTTGAAGCGGTACCGCTTGGGCATAGAGGTTTCCGAGTGCGATCCAATTTTGATAATCAGACGGTGCGAGCTTTGTCGCGGTTAACGCGGCGTTGATGCCTGATGAAAGCGCTGTTTGGAATGCTTGTCGCGCCTCGGTTGGCGGCATCGTGGTAGAAGCGGCTATCCCATTGAGGCGCGCGACTGCGATGGTGGATTGGAGCCTATATGCACTAGCGACAACCGGTGCGAAAGAAATTGAATTCTGCACCGCACGGTCGGCGGCATCAATATCTCCGGCGGCATATGCGGTATTCGCCATCGTGAGTTCGTATGAGGCAATGTAGCGCCCTACCAGAGAGTACGCGGCAACAACAGACCCGAGAAGAAGAATCGTAAGAGAAAATACAATAACGAAACCAAGTCGCGGACTCCGCGAGAAGACGATACCCGACTGCGCTTCGGAAACGCCGAAACGCACCGTCGAGGCGAAGAGGCCGGTAAAGACGAAAGCGAGGACGAGAACGAGCGCGCCCGGTAATGCAAAGACTGCGATAGTGAAGAGATACAGAGATGCGATGAACGAGAACAGCGCGACATAGCGGACGAATGGGTCTTGTGGCGCGCGCAAGATAAGCACACGAGAACCAAGCACAATAAGAAGGACGATGAGACCAATCCACGCCAGAGCTCCGACGAGGCCGGTCGTCACAAGCGAGGTTGGGATGATGCCGATGCCGGAAGAGAAATCAACATTCCAAAAAGGAGTCGAATTAAGCGACGCGTCCCGATATTTGAGCCATTCGGACCCGAATGTACCGGGCCCCGAGCCGAAAACCGGCAAGGTTGAATACACTTTCTGCGCGATGGTGAATGTCGATTGCCACGAAGGGCGGACATCCAGGACATTCACATTAAGCGCACTCGCCAGAGCGCCGCCGAGCGTCCCGCCAATAAGGAAGAACAGCGAGATAGCCAAGAGCGCGAGCGGCATAACGAGCGAGCGCCTGCCCTCTTCTGCCACAATCGGCTCCTCGTCGATTATCGCGACGTCATCAAGGTCCGTATCTCTCCCTTGCGACCGGCGTTGCATCACCGACTCGACAAAAAGACCGAGAGAAATAAGCGCGATGAGCACCCACACAAGCGAGGAGTTGTATATGGCAAGCAAGATGACCGCCCCGATACCGCCCGCGATAAGCGCACGGCGCGCGCGCTCGGGCAGTTCAAGTTCCCGAAGCGCAAACAGAATACCGATAATTCCGAGCCCGAACAAAAACGCAAGGTCACTGATGGAACCGACAATCGAAAATGCGGGCGAGATGGTGTTCGGCGAGAATTGTCCGACAACGACAATAAGAAGTTCGAGAGCGACCAGTGCAATGAACGCAAGGGCGCTGGCGCGTAAATAGGTGCGGTATTGGTCAGGGCGCCGCAATATAAGCGCGGCCATGGTGCCGAGAACTGCTGCAACGAGCATGAAGCCGAGCGTATCCGTTTCGAGCGCTAGCCCCCATAGCGCATTGGCAAATACCGTGCCTGAAAGCGCCGCTGACAGCGCATACGCGATCGCCGGGAGCCACAACGCGCCGACGAGCGCAAACGGCGGGAATATGACATTGCCGCGCGACAAACGAACAAGGATATAGAGCGCGAGCGTGATGAGCGCGCCAGCGGCAAGCACGAAGGTCTTGACCGTGATAGGCGAGACCGATGTATTCGGGATGAAAATAAAGACGGCAACGATAAGCGTTGCGAAGAGCGCCCAAATGCTTACGGTCTCAAGCGAGCGGCGGCGGGGCAGGGCGGTTGGTTGGTACGGAGGCATAATGAATTTGTTTATATTATTCAGTTGTAATGCTGCTTAGTATAGCGTGCCGAGACGCTCGTCTAGATGTTCATCCACAATAAAAATTATGGTATAATGCGCTTGGACCAGGCTAGGCGATCGCCCAGCCCCACTTTCAAAAGTGGGGCTGGGAGGAAAGTCCGAACATGCGCCAATTTTGCCTGCCGCAGGCAGCTGCAAAATTGAGCGTCCCGAACGAAGTGAGGGACTTAATCCCTCGACAGACTCGGGATGCTCGATTCTGCAACCACCTCCGGTGGGCAGAATCGGCAAACAGGTAGCGGGTAACACCCGCCGTCCGTGAGGATAGAGGTGCCTACAGAGACGCTTGTGAGCGAAAGCGAATAAGCGTCCCGCCCCACTTTTCTGAAAAGTGGGGCGGGACGAGCTCCAGAGGTAACTTTGGAGGTGCAACGAATAAATCCTTACCCGCATGCAAGGCCGTGTCCCGCCCCTTTTAAAAAGGGGCGGGAAGTGCCGCTTGAGTCCCGCTGTAAAGCGGGACCTAGATAAATGACCGCCGCCAATTTTGCCTGCCGCAGGCAGCTGCATAAATTGAGCGTCCTGAGCGAAGTGAAGGACATATCCCTCGCACAAGCCTCGGGATGCACGATTCATGCAACCACCTTCGGTGGGCAGAATCGGCACAGAATTCGGCTTATCGGCCCGGTCCTCGCCCTGCGGAGCTTCATGCGAAGCAGGGCAAAAATATGCGAACGCCCACGCTCCTGCGCGGGCGTTCGCTTTGCATGCTAGATTATTTCGCAGGTGCCGTCAGCGCAGGCGAGCTCTTTTTTCATATCCGACTCATCCTGCCGCTCATACGCGACGAGCTTGGAATAATCCACCTTCGGGAAGCGCGCCACTCGAGCTTCATATTCCTCTTTCGTTATCGTCTCATAGGGCGCAAGGCGATACACATGGCTACTTCTCGGGAGGAACGAGAGTCCGCCGATGATGTCCCAGTTTTTCTGTATCCAATCGATGACGGGGATCCATTCATTCTCGCTCACCGAAACCGTCGCCGAAGGATTGTGATGGGTAAAATTGAGCTTGACCTGTTTCCAGTACTCAAGCTGTTCAAGCGCGCTAAGGTCATCCTTGAATCGCGCTTCTTTGGAATGGTCGGGTGCTTTGACCGGGAATTCAAACACGTAGGTATTCGCCTCCTCCATCGACTGCCCCACTTCCGGGTAGTACGGCACGCCTTGGTCGCGCATGAGCTTAAAGAGAGAGTCGGTCGCGCTGATGCGTACGCGGCGGATATAGTACGGCGCATGGCGCGGGTGAATGCCGGAGGCGCAGTTGAAAGTTTGGGAGACGGTGCCGGAAGGTTTTACCGCCGTTACCGCCATCGACCGCTCGACGCCGAAGCGTTTCGCGTAGGATGCATTCGTCTTATCCGCCATATCGCGAAGTTTGCGCATCACCTCCGGTTGCCGCGCGACCGGCGAATCCCATTGCCCCGTTATTGAAACGCCGAGGAGCCGTTCCGTTTTGCAGTGGTCAGTCCATTCTTGAGAAATGTAACCGAACTTCGTGAGCGTGGATTGGTAGGTGCCAAGGATGGCGGCAAGGCGCGCTTTCCGCAGAAGTGATGCTTCTGTATCGTGCGCGCGCGCAATCACTTCGGAGAGGTTGCAGAACTGTTTGGACTGCAGGATGATTTCGGCGCACGGATTTGTGCCGATGGACCCGTGCGTAACGCCTTCCTCGCTGATGAACCCGACTTTCTTAAAATACTCCAAGCGGCGCTTCGGAAGGCTTGCAGCAAGCGACCCGCGATTGAAGATGCCACGCTCGCCGGCGCCGCTTTTCATGAGCGCGACCCATTCGTCCATAAGCTCGGTATTGGTCGGCTGTGCCTCATACACTGCAGAGTTGTTCGCTACCGAGCGGTGCGGGTCGGTCATATAGAATTGGCCTTTCTTGGCATCGCGCATCTCGATATCATCGAGGTCGGAGAGCGAAATCATCGCAGTACGGCGTACGCCGCCTGCGACCACGCATTCGCCTATTTTACAGACGATGTCGTGCGCATCAATGGTGCGCAAACGGCGCCCCTGGCGCCTCAGAACGCGATCCCGCACAAATGCAAGTAGGGACCGGAGCGGTTCTGGGCCTGAGGCTTTGCCGCCCATTGTCTTGAGGCGCGCGCCGGCCGGGCGCACCTGGGAGAAATTAAAAATAATGTCGTTCCCGGAGTACCACGTTTTGAGCCCGAGCGTGAGCGCATCACACCATCCCTCTTTCGAATCGGGAATTACATATGTTTCTGGTTTTTTCCCCTTCTGCTTCATGATTTGCGGGAGCTGTTCAATATTTTGGCTTTCTACCGCGAATCCAACGCCGCATCCTTGCATCGAGAGGTACATGATTTCAGCAAAGTCCTCGAGCTTCACCGGCGCAGTAAAAGTGCAGTTGTATGCGCAGGTGTTGCAACGACGCGCCGCTTCGCCCGAGAATTGCATGAGGCGCATTGACGGCATCACTTCCTGCTTCAAAATGCCCATGCGCACCTCGGCATACTCTTTTTCGGTGAGTTTATTCCCGAGATTCTCGCGCATGAAGCTCATGTAGCGGTCCACCGTCTCTACCCACGTCTCGCGCCGCCCTTCTTGGGGTATCCATTTCGCGTACGTGCGCAGGTACACGAATTCTCCAAGCGAATTTCCTTCAAAATATTTCTTGCTCTCCTCGGCGAGTTTCTTTACGTGCTCTGGGACTTCAATATGCGCGGCGCGCAACTGCGCTCGCTTGTCGCGATAGAGGATATAGTGCTTCGCCGTCTTCACATAGTCGTTGAGAATGAGATATTTCTCCACCGAATCCTGGATGCCCTCGACGGTCGGGAGAAACCCCCTGTATTTTTTCGCAAACCGCCCGAGCTCGCCCACAACTTGGTGCGCGACAAGGGCTGCATCATCTTGGTCTCCGTCTTCTGCCGCGCTCATCGCCTTCCAGATAGCGGCGGCAATCTTGTCAAAATCAAATGCGACGAGCCGCCCGTCCCGCTTCTCAATTTGCGGAATCATTTCGCGATAGCGGCGCGTTTCTTTTGAAACCGGCGGCTCCGCCACGGTCAGAGTAGGGGCGATAATCGCTTTTACATGGATGGGAGCCTTCACGGTTTTGGACATAGACAACTTAATTAATAATCTATAAATAATATTCAGACCTTGTAAACAAGTTTACTCCTGTCTATAAAAAAAGCCCTGTGGACAGCATTATTCTGTAACGCTTGGAAAATTTTTCAATAGGAGCGGGGCGCCGATTGCTATAGAATGCGCTTGTGCGAAGCCTGCAGCGGTCTCTAGGACATACCGAGCCGGTGCCGTGGGATAAAAGACATCCGGATACGTCGAAGGCGCGATATTCTCTTCAATCGATACAACCTGTCCTTGAGAATCCAACCAAAAGATGTCGAGCGGCACGAGCATATCATTCATCCAGAAGCCGTAATAGTCATCTTCCGGGAATACAAAGAGCATTGCCTCGTCTTCTGCAATGCTTTCTCGGCCGCCAAGGCCATATTCCCTGGCCGCGCTGGTTGTCGCATACTCAAGCCTTAAGGACACACCGCCAAACTTTGCCGTTTGCTCCGACTGAGTTCCCGACTCCATCTTTTCCTCCGGGGGCCCTGTGGTGGAGGATGGTGGTGTCCTATAGGTATATAGAAGCATTCCGCCCGCCACGACAACCGCCAGAAACCCTACATAAAAGTATCGTGACATATACCAAATCTTATCACCTCAAAGGTCAAAATCCCACATGAGCGGCTCCGCCGCGCATGCTGACAATTTTAAGCATGCCCCGTAGTGAACGTGGGGTGTTCTACTACTGGGGTTTTTCTTTGGCGGCATACAAATTCGAGTGTGCGGAGCACGCACAAATAGTTCTTTAGGAAAAGGAAAAAGCCGGACCCCGTGGCGCTTCGCGCAACATGGGCCCGGCTCGTATTGAGGCAAACATCGTTCACCCCGGGTGAGATACCGCCAAGGAGCTGAAGTGGTTCACGATGTCGAGCGCGGTCACTCCATCTCCAAAGCGATAATCTCCCCAGTCGTCGGGTTTCAGCTCGATTCTGTACCCGCTCTGATTCTGACTGCGAAGCGCACCCATGGCGAGCCGCCACTGCTCCGACGCTGGCAGGTCGTACCATGCATCGTCGCCCTCGTCCTCGTCCGTGGTTTCCGGCGGAGACCACACGCCCGCCTGGATCGCAACTCCCGAATTCGGGAATCGGTCGCAGACCGAGTAGGAAGTGGCGACGGGCTCGTCACTCGAAGACCGAAGCAGTTCGACGACACCCTCCCAACCACTGTTGGCACGGAAGATGCCCAGATGCAGTCCGCCCTCAATGATGTTGGCGAGCCATGCGCGATTCGAGCCTTCGACGAAAGCGTGAACCTCGCACTGCCCGTGAAGCCGAGCGGCGAGCTTGAGCTGGTCGCTGCCGATTGCCAGCGCTGTGTTGAGTGCGGCTGTTCCGAAACTCGACCGGCGATCACCGATCGTCAGCGAATCGTCATCGGAGATGCTCCCTGCGACGATAGCGGTTTCTGCGCTCGCCGCCCACTCCTGTCCGCGGCACCGAGCCGTGTAGTGGCCGGCAGGGAACGCGTGGCGGAGAGGGTGAGGTCTGGACTCGGTGTCTCTGCCGAGATCCAAGATGGCGAGAAGAGTCCGATTGCACAGCCAGTTGAAGTAGTGCCGTTCTGTGCCACGGACTTCTGCATCGCCGCTTGGTGAGTGAAAGTACACCGTACTCATGGCCTTTTCGCTCCTCTTTGGAATGTGCAACTTTGGTTAAGCCGACATGGCTCAACTCACTAGCCATAAGGCTAGCATATTACGCCATAAAAGTCAATAGTCGGCAACTTGCCGACTATTGAGAAGAAACGGTATGAAAAAATTTCTTTTGCCCTTATGGATTCGACCCCTTCGACGAGCTCACCACAAGGGGCCCCGTTGGGACATGCTTTCCAGCCAACGCGGAGAGGGGGAGATTCGAACTCCCGGTACAGTTTCCCGTACGCCACCTTTCCAAGGTGGTGCATTCGACCACTCTGCCACCCTTCCTCAGAGACAGGCGGAGAGGGAGGGATTTGAACCCTCGAAACCCTTTCAGGTTTGCCGGTTTTCGAAACCGGTGCATTCGACCACTCTGCCACCTCTCCAATATACTTCGTATTGTCGTGAAGAACGGTGGCAGCGTGGTTGCCACCTAAGGCGTGGTCCGCCTTGGAATAAATATAAAGCAGTTTATATTGATTCCACTCTGCCACCTCTTCAATGTCCAAATCCTAGCATTTTAAGCAAAAAATGCTATATTTCTAACGTAGTTTTGGATTTTCCCTAACTTCCTAGCGCCTAGTTTTCTAGCGCCTAGTTTTGGCCTCATCGTCTAACGGCTAGGACACATCCCTTTCACGGATGAAATCGGGGTTCGATTCCCCGTGGGGTCATGGCACCTTGAAATCCAACACATTCGTGTTGGATTTTTTAGTTGCCACTCGGGTTCCCAGGGAGAATCGAAAGACGGAGGCGCAAGGGACCCCCGCAAAGCAGGGGGAATGCCGAGTCGGGAATGCACAAAAATGCGACTAGCATTTTATGTGTAACCGATGTACCGTAGGGTCACTATGGACGTGCGAACAATTAAAGAAGCCCTTCACCATCTTAAAAAAAACTCACATTTGAAGGGGTTGATTGCCCGCTTTCCTGAGCCAGAATTTGGTAGTGGACAAAAGGGGATGATTCCTTTCAATGCACTTATTCGTGCCATTATTTTTCAACAACTTTCAGGAAAAGCGGCGCGCACTATTTTAGATCGGTTTCTTGCGCTCTACCCGAAAAGTCGTTTTCCGACACCAGACGAGTTACTCAAAACATCAGAAAGTGATATGCGCACTGCATGCGTTTCAGCACAAAAGGCGAGTTATTTACGCGATTTGGCTTCACGATTTATTGACGGTACGGTAAATCCAAAACGTTTTTCAACCACCTTGAAAAAGCTTGAACCCCACAAAAAGATGA
>CAZPXA010000021.1:0-13822 GCA_964590695.1 uncultured Candidatus Saccharibacteria bacterium | reverse complement strand
CCGCAGAGCCGCAATCGTCTCCCGCTGTTGACAACGCCAAGCTTGATGCGGCCGCCGCGGCGCTCCGCGCCGCGATTGTGAACATCATTTGTTATGCTCCCGCGGGAAGTCCCATACATTCGATATCAGGCAGTGGCGTTTTTATTGAGCCGAAAGGAATCATCCTTACCAACGCCCACATCGCGCAATACTTCCTCCTTGCGGACCGCAACGTTACCTGCACCATCCGCGCCGGAGACCCAGCCGTGGATAGGTATAAAGCCGCGCTCGTCTACATCTCGCCCGCGTGGCTCAACGCGAATCCAAGCGTGCTCACCCAAACTAATCCGAGCGGGACCGGCGAATATGATTTTGCCCTCCTTGCCGTTTCAAGAAGTGTAAATACTACTCCGCTTCCAAGCGCATTCCCTTCAATTCCGCTTGCTGTGTCGCCGCCACCCACAAAAACGCCGGTCGTCATCGCCACCTACGGCGCACAGTTCCTCGAATCAAGCCAAATACAATCCTCTCTCTTCCCCACCGTTGTCTTCGGCTCGGTGAAGGACGTGTTCACCTTCGCGACAAATACCATTGACGTGCTCGCGCTCGGCGGCTCGGCGGCGGCACAGGAGGGGTCCTCCGGCGGCGGCGTGGCGAACAGCGACGGGAGGCTCGTCGGCGTTATTACCACGAGCACGACTAAAGGCACGACCGACACGCGCGCGCTCGATGCGATTACCGCCTCCTACATCCGCGCCGCGTATGCGAGCGAGACCGGACGCGCACTCGACCTCCTGCTTAACCAGCCGACCGCCGCTTCCATCGCTGACTTTGCACAAAAAATACCTGAACTCGAGGCAATCATCACTGCGAATTTACCCTAACAGCAGGTCGTAGTATCTTAGTGTTCAAATTTCAAAAAATGATGTTTTGGTTTCGATTCTTCTTTCAAAATTTCTCCCCAATTCGGGTCAACATGAGAAACTCGCTTTATTTCTCCATTATGCCTGCATAGCGGATCCACAACTCGAGATTTGCAAAGGATATCTCTCTCAAAGTCGTGCGGATTATTTTTATGCGGAACTTTATTGTTCATTCGGTCAAACAATAACGACAATTGTTCATCGTCCGCATGATGGCGCGCGATCTTTGACAATACTGATGCATCGGTTGTGTACAAATCCACTTCAGAAATGTATCCCTTCGAGAGTGCATATTGAAGGTATTCTCCCACAGTTTGGAACATGAGTGCCGTAGCTATGCCCGACCAATAGTTAGTATTGAGTTTTAAAAAAAGTTCTGCATATGCTTTCGCAGTTTCAAAATTCTTAAAAATCCAAGTCCCGTTTCTCGTCTCAAGAGCATTGAGAAAATAATTAGCATCTTCTATTTCTCCAAACGCGCAGGCAGTCCTCAGAGAATAATCAATTCTATCTGCGCACAGGTCGGGCAATTCCTTTTCCTTAAGTGGGAAATGTGTATCATCGAGAATATAGTTAATGTCGAAGCTATACGCTTCAAGTAGTGCTGGTATTTCCGACTTTCTTACATATGCATCGAAAATATTATCCTGATGGGCGTTTTTTTCTGCTGAATCAGAGGCAAGAACATAATCAATGCAATGTGAGAATGCAGAATGAGAGACATCGTGAATCAAACCAGCAATTTGTTCTTCAAGAGAAGCCTTGTATTTTCTAAGCAACAAACAGACTCCCACTGAATGTTCGAAACGCGAATATTTTCCGGGGAAGTATGGTTCCGAATAGCCCGCTTGGTCAATATCTTTGAGTCGCTGTAGCGTTGGACTGTTGATAAGACCAAGCAATATTGGTTCCCTTATCTCGACAATCCCATACACCTGGTCCTGTATGTTCATATTTAGTCGGGCCGCCGAGAATCGGACTCGGTCTACCTGCTCCCAAAGCAGGCGTACTACCGGCATACTCCGGCCCGTTGCATCATCCTAACAGCTTCAGACGATCTGTGGCAGATAGGAAACGCGTGCGATACCGTCTCGGCGGCGTAGCCACACGAGGCATCCGTCCACCTGCCACTCCCCTTCCCACTTTTTCTCAAGGACATACCATTCTCCCGTTCGCGCGACCTTGCGCACTTTCGCTTCATGGAGATTAAGTGAAGGGTCATACACATCTTCCCCCTTATTCTCCGCTAGAGGAAAATCTTCGGCGAGCACCGTCTTCACTTCAACAAAGTGCAGCGTATTTTCCCTCTCCGCGATGATGTCCAACTCTCCAATCTTCTTCACATAGTTGCGGTCGCGAATGCGGAATCCGCGGCGCCGCAGATATTCCGCCGCTACTTCTTCTCCCAATGCACCAACCTCTTTACGCGTTTTAGATGAAAGATCCACGGCTTTTAGAAAGATGGCTCATTCACTCACTATTTCACGGACTTGCCCAAAAGTCCTCTGTCCTTTATCCCCACTGTCCACAACTTTGTACACAACGAGAAAGTCGTTTTGTAATCACATTTTTTGGTGCCGTGCACTCCGTAGTCCCGCCAAGGCAGGACGAAGTAGTGCGGCCAAGGGTAATCGAAACCCTGTTTCGTGCTTGGCAAGCACGCGTTCTGCCACTGAACCATGGCCGCATATATCACATACTCTCATAATACTCTTTATTCATCAATTCTCTCGAGAACATTTTTAGCCACTCAAGTATTTTTTCTTTAAAATATGTGCTTGAGACTGCAATAAGGCATACTCCCCACGACAGCCGTCTGGTTTTATGACGCCCGACGATTTTAGTGCATCTCGTGAAATTTGATACGGGTAATCCCGATGTTTCTGCCCAATATTGTATACATTTCTCCTCATCTAAATCGGGATACACGAGGATATGAGCCTTTATTCTTCCGATTGGAATTCGGCAGGCATGAAGTAAAAAGAAAACATATAGTTTGATGAGCAATGGGTCAGTATTAGCAAGTCTTACTCCATTGCGTATTTTGCTCTTATCGCCCTCTCCCCAATAGAGCATCAGGCCGGCAATAAAAAGAGGATTATATTTTAATTCCACAAAATCGGTTTTAGCTTCATTACGCGCCTCTTCATATATGCGTTTAAGATGTATTCCGCGTATCTTGCCCAGTTCGATTAATCGGATGGTATGTTGCTTCTGTACCGCGGCTGCCAGCTTTTTAGCCATATCATTTGACCAATCAATCTTGCTAAACCAGTCTGATAGAGTTGCTTTAGGGATTTTCAATGCAGAACGTATTTCGTTATAGCTCTTCCCGCTTCTGCGCATTTTAAACGCAGTTTCCTTGTCTTTTCGCATTCTACAATTATACCAGGCGAGGGTTCATTTATTGGTGTTTGGAATTTGAAACGGTGGACAATTATCTACCCCGGCTGTTTAAAATAGAAGTTCCGAGCGAGTATTTTCTTTAGCTTCTTGGCTTTTAGCAAATTATTCTCGAGAACAAATTTGATTTTGCCGGGCTTTCGACAGATGTCTATGATTTCTGGGAGAATGTCCTTTATTTCTCTATCAGACGCATAGAGTTTTTCGATACGCTCAGCTACCTCTTTTGCTAACCGCACCGTGATAATCATGGAATTGAGTATCGTTATGTGGTCAGTTCTTCTAAGATAGCCAATGTTTCTAAGGTCAATTTGTAAATGCTCATTCTGATATTCTCTCTTGAACTCGGTATCTGCCCTGGAATTCCCTCCTACAGTGAAAAATCCATAGCGGTTTGCGTCCGAGAAGTGCCGATAATACGCATCTTCACTCTTCTTACGAGCTGGCCAGATACGCCCAGAAATTATGCGGGTTATAGAAGAAGATCTCACGAACAGAAGTCTGGTCTTCAAGGGGAAGTACAACCGTCTTCCAGAAGGCATCAAGGTGTTCTACGGAGATGAATGTGTAGATAGCGCGTTCTCCGTTTGAAAGAAGCGATGTCGGTGGAGAACCGAGCATATCTGCAACATGTTCCGCCCACTCGCGATCAATCATGACTTGCTTCCCCACTTTCAGCAATACTCCTGCATTAATGAGTTTATTGACTGCCTTGTAGACCGCCCGCAAAGATATATTTCTAGAACCTCTTAGTTTTTCACGCAGAGATTTTATAGTTATTCGTGAACCCCCAGTTACTTCCACAATACGCTCTTGTAGGTCGTTACCTTTGCTATACAGCATGCTTCATTATTAGCATATTTGAACAAAAAGTACAAAAAGCATGTAAAGTAGCCATATTTTATTGAAGTCACATTGACATTTCAATACAGTTATTACTGGGTCAATCACATCAAGGAGACAACATGCCACCCAGTGGATTCAATCAGAAGGCGGTAGAGGGGATATTACAGTTCACAGATGCCTGTTACTCGGATCTCGAGAAGGAGGTGCGGTCCGGAAAGCACAAGGACTTCCCCTCCGCAGTTCGGTACGAGCGACGGCAGCTGAAGAAAGCCCTCCTGCAGCTCCACATCAACGCATCCGGGAAGCTTGTCCGGCGGAAAGCGACTCGGAAGTAGATCAACCCAAGCGGCTCCAAAGGCCGCTTTTTTGTGCCCCGACCAGGAATCGAACCCAGAATTCGACGTCCGAAGCGTCGCGTGATATCCGTTTCACCATCGGGGCGAACTTACTCATACTACGACGAATGATAAAAAAGCAGAAGCGTCGTGGTACGATTCGGAAATGCACTATCGGGTTCCAGACGAAATTGCGAAAATTGGGAAAGGCCTGCGAGAAGCTGGGTTCGAGTCTTACTTGGTAGGCGGGTGCGTCCGCGACCTGATTGTCGGCCTAGAACCTAAGGACTGGGACATTACGACGAACGCAAAACCGGAGCAGATCCACGCGTTATTTTCCGACTCTTTTTATGAAAATGAATATGGCACCGTTGGAGTGAAGACAGGTTCAGAAGATGAACGACTCTCAATCGTTGAAGTAACCCCCTACCGCACCGAATCAACCTATTCAGACAAGCGCCGACCGGACAAAGTTGAGTTTGGCACTTCCCTGCTTGAAGACCTTGCTCGCCGAGATTTTACTATTAACGCCATCGCGCTCGAAGATTCTCAAGGACAGCTCGTTGACCCCTACGATGGTCAAAAGGACATAAAGGACAAGTTGGTGCGTGCGGTCGGGAACGCCACCGAGCGTTTCAACGAAGACGCCCTCCGGATGCTCCGCGCTGTCCGCCTCGTCGCCGAGCTCGGCTTCGGCATAGACGGAGAGACCGCCACTGCGATAAGCCAAAATAGCGAGCATTTAAGCCGCGTTTCGCGCGAAAGGGTCAAGGATGAATTCGTCAGAATACTGAACTCGAACCAACCGATGAACGCGCTTACGCTCGCACAGCGACTTGGTATCCTGGAGTTTATTTCGGCTGACCTCATCCGCGGTATCGGCGTTAAGCAGAATCAGGCACACAGCTACGATGTTTTCGAGCATCTGATGCGCACGATGCAACACGCGGCCGACAAGGGCTGGAACTTCGACATTCGCCTCGCCGGCCTCTTCCATGACGTATCAAAGCCAGAGACTCGTCGCTGGTCTGAAGAAAAAAGGGATTGGACCTTCCACGGGCACGAAGTTGTCGGTTCACGTGTAACAAAGAATGTCCTTGAAAACCTCCACTTCTCCCGGGAGACGATAGATAAAGTGGTCAAACTCGTCCGCTGGCATATGTTCTTCTCTGACCCCGAGCAGATTACCCTCTCCGCCGTGCGCCGGATGATAAAGAACGTCGGCGAGAAGAATATCTGGGACCTCTTGAATCTCCGCATTTGTGACCGCATCGGCACCGGGCGGCCGAAGGAACAGCCCTTCCGATTCCGTAAGTACAAGGCGATGGTGGAACAGGCGCTTCGAGACCCCATATCAGTGGGGATGCTTAAGACCGACGGGGACCGTATTATGGGGATGTTCCACGTGAACCCAGGACCGAAGATAGGATGGACACTCAACGCGCTTCTCGAGGAAATACTTGATGATTCTGCGAAGAATACCGAGGAATATCTTGATAAGCGGACTAAAGAACTATTAGAAATGCCGGAAGATGAATTAAAAAGGTTTGGAGAGGCGGGGAAGCAGAGGAGGGAAGCAGCAGAAGATGAAGAAATAAAGCACATAATGGAGAAGCATCATGTGTGTTGACCTGTTCCACGTGAACCAAATTTCACATAGTATATAAACCATTCGACAAGCTCATGGTAAACAACAAAACCGCCCAGGGGTGGCAAGAGGCGAAAAAGGAGCAGGGGCGTAAACTGATGGTGCCTCAAACCGAGAAAGGTGGGCGGTTTTTGTTTTGCACCCTAGCACTTTCACGTGGAACACCGTGCCAAAGGGCTTGTGTCGCGGATCGCCGCGGAGCGGAGGCAGGCGCCTCGCTCAAGTGCATTTGTGCCGGACAGAGCTAGAAAGAACAATCCCGTCACGGTGAGCTGAAGAGGGGAATCGTCGAAGCAACCAGATAATTTTCCTCTTCAGCTCGCCGCTCTGATATTGATAGTATCTCGCTAAAGGACATTGTAAAGGACACCTTGTGGATAACTGCCCGCAGTGAGTACATCGAAGTGTCCTTTATACTAGGCTCGGCGTTTGTTTACTTAAATTCCAAACAAAATCAAATAAATTTGACATAGAATGTGCGAACTCATTTGATTCGATAACGACCATAAAAGGATTTTGCGCGATGAATGTTATTGAGGTTTTGTTTTGATAGATAGCCAGATCAATATCGTGCATATCAATATCTGGTAACGAACGCACGTCCTGGCCAGACGCAATCAAGCGTTTTTCCACTTCAGGAATTCTTGAAATCTCTGAGACGAGGTGTCTCCAATTTTTGAGATGATACAACCTTTTTTCGTAATTTCTTAACCATTCTTCTGTCTCGCGCGGATAATACTTAAACAATCGTCCATAGGAGGTAATAAGCCGCACATCCGGGTACTGGCTTGTTTCTCTAAAAACGCCCCATATTGCCTCTTCAGAATCGTAATAGCTTATCTTGGGCCTATTCCCGGATTTATTTTGTAGTGTCTGGAGGTATGGCAACATTTCAAGAAAGTATTTCGCTGTTGTGTTTAATTTTGCCGCCAAAATAGCTGGATCCCCCGGCATATATAGGTTCACTTTTCTTTCAGGAATCTGATTCGCGTATCCTTTTTTCAGTAAGGATTCAAGAATAAGATATGTCGTCGGCCTTTTTAGCCCTGTTTGCTTAGAGATTTTAGTGGCCGTCGCGCTACCATTCTCAAGCAAAGAAACGTAGACAAGCCCCTCCTTTTCGGACAAGCCAGAGTCATTCAAAAGCTTCACCAATCCTGGATCAGACATCTTCCCAAGTATATTGTTGGTGGTTAATATTGTCAATATTTATGACAACAATCCAGTACGAACCTTTATTTACGCGAAGGGATACACTATAATGTTTGACAAAATAGCACACGCCATAAGAGTATACGTATTGGCATTGTGACTGACGTGATTCTCGCGACAGACAATGTTGATGTCAAAAGTAATGAGGACGACCATGCCAAAAGGCTATAACGACAAAGCGATCAAGGGACTTCTCACTTTCCTTCAGGGGTGCAACGAGTGCGTTCTGGAAGAAGTGAAGAAGGGCAAAAACGTACAGCAAGCCATGACGGAAGAGCTGGACGAAATCAAACGGCGGCTTGAAGAGGACAAGGTGGCGACAACGGTTATATTTCCCAGCTGACAGAAATGGCCAGCCTCAGAAGCAACGGAAAATCTCTGTTGCTTTTTTCTTTTGTTCACTACTGCTGTCCTACTATCCAAAACAGTACGCTATAGCGTTAATTTGTGGATACCTACAATATCCTTATCTTTGCCGGTCGGCAAAGATTAGAATATTTATAGTGGTCGAGGAACTATTTTGTGATACAGTTAGGACTATGAAAAAGAGGAACAAACAGTTAGCGCGACTCTCTTCGCTTGCTGTCGAATTTGACCGTGAAGTTGATGGTCGCTGGATTGCTGAAATCCCTAAACTCCCAGGTGTCATGGCCTATGGCGCGACAAAACGCGATGCGCTCCAGCGTGTCTATGCTATTGCGCTTCGGACACTCGCCGACAGCGTGGAACAGGGGTCTCTCTTTACCACTGTGTCTCGTTTGTTCGGCTATGGAGTGGCGAGCCGCTAAAGCTTCGCAAGTACTGAGGGCGATTCTTACGCGCGGCTGGAGCATTAAACGACAAAGAGGTTCGCATAAGATTCTTGTACGAACTGGTTGGCCGGATTACACTTTTGCTTTCCATGACCGCGAAGAAATCGGTCCCCACATGCTCGCGCGTATTGCCAAACATACGGGGCTCACGCCGAACGATTTTTAAGAAAGAGTTACGGAAACTGGGCAGTGGTCGGAGCCGTAGATGAAGGGGTGGATGTCGGCTTTTTTAATGCGCTTTATGAATTCCTGCGCGACGAAGAAGTAGTCAATGCGCCACCCTTCGTTTCTGTCGCGCGCGCGGATGCGCATATCCCAGTAGCTATAGGCATCTCTCGCGTGCGGGTGGAGATGGCGGAAGGAATCAACATAACCGGCGGCCACGACCTCGTCGAGCCACGCGCGCTCCTCGGGGAGGAAGCCCGTGTTTCCCTCATTCTCCTTCGGCCTTGCGAGATCTATCGGCTCGTGCGCCGTGTTCACGTCTCCGCAGAATATAACTGGTTTCTTCGCGCGCGATTTCTCTACGAAAGGGAGAAATGCGTCGTAGAAGCGGAGCTTGTATGCGAGCCGCTCGGGGCCCATGCCGCCGTTGGGGAAGTAGGCGTTAATAAGCCAGAAGTCCTTGTATTCAGCCCCAACAAGGCGACCTTCCTGGTCAAACTCTTTGATGCCCATGCCGTAGATGACGGAAAGTGGCTCAACCTTTGAATAGAGCGCAACGCCGCTGTAACCCTTTCTCACTTGTGAGGATGAAAAAAAAGAAGAGTAGCCGGTAGGCCTGCCTGCGCAGGCAGGAGAGAGCATCTCCTCGGAGAGCTGGTCTGGAGACGCCTTGGTCTCCTGCAAGCAAAAAATATCGGGCTTCACTCCCTTCAGAAACGATTCCCAGTAGCCGTCTTTTGTAAGCGACCGCAGACCATTCACATTCCACGAGACGATTCTCATGCACGTATTGTATATCGCCAGAACGTATTTCAAAACCCGCTTGCCGGCGAACCAGAAAATGGTCGCGCTCCGGGTTACGAGGCGTAGCCGAGGAGTTTGTTGTTAATGGCGAGCCGTATAGAAATATTTAGAGAAAAATCTCTTGTATGCGTCGGTCTTTTTCTTATTCTTCGTAATAATCAATTTATGCCGACTCTTACGCGCAAAGATTTCCAATAACTCTTTCTCCGCTTGTTCGTCAAACATAGATGTTTTTAAGTAGAAGGCCTCCAATGTAGCGGTTATGTTCTTATCCAGAGTAATTTCCAGGAGATAATCGCCGTAAACATTGAAATAATAATTTCCTCTATCAAATGGTACTGTCGGTTCGATGTGATATTGGATTCTTGTGCCGTCGAACTGTTTTTTAAGTGCAATATCGAGCGGGCTCTCACGGGAAGAAAGAATGAACACCTGTTTTTTCATTTCTAGCATCGCCTTAAGCAACATCTTCTCTGCTTCGCGTCGTCCATACGAAAATACCTCGTGCGGGTTAAAAACGAATACCGGTTCGTGTTCCCCTATGATCTCAGCGAACATGTGGATGACATGGCTCGCGAAGATGTCCAAATCGAGAAGCGTCTTGAAAGTGAATGAAATCTTCTCACGCTCTTCAAGATTAAGGAAGAAATCCGGATTACTGTGTTTTAGAGAATAATAATATTGCGCGACGGAAAAGTATTCACTCATCCTGCGTAGCCACTGGAGATTGAGCGATACTGATTTCCCGTGAATGACAATCTTCTCCTCACGTCTTAGCTTCCGAAGAACACGGTAGACACCCTGTCTTGTCGTGCCGCGTCTTGAAGCATCAACTCCATCTATCAGTTCCAAAATGGGAAGGGGCCCCCTCTGAAGAAGTTCTATTACAGCGCCCTCAATTCCGGAATTCGCTTGCATATGTATTGTTTAGCAAAACTAAGCACTCCTGTAAACACTTTGTTTACAAAAGTCTGTAAAATACTGAGTATTTTGCAATACGGTAGTTATTATTTTCTAATACAAACGTGGGCTAACTTTGACAAGGAGATACCATGCCAATGTGTGGATTCAACCCGAAAATGCTTGATGGCCTGACGAAATTCTCGCAAGGTCTGTATGAGCAAGCGCTGAAGCGCTCGAAAGAAGATTGCATTCCAATTGAGCGCGCGTTCGAAATTGAGATTGAGGAGATGAACGTCTTCCTCACACATCTCGACAAGATGTACTACGAGGAAATTAGACCGAAAAACGACGTAGCGACTGCGATGGAGAAGCTCATCGCGTGGTGTGCGTTCGACGCGAAAAAGGAGACGAAACCATGACATTTTGCGGGTATCACCCTGAAATGGAATCGGGATTGAATACATTCGGCAAAGGGTTGGCGAAGGCTATACGCTCCCGCCACGAGCGGCTCGGGGAATCGATGGAAACAATAGCCGACTTGGAACAAAGCGAGATGAATGAACTTTGCTCGGCGCTAAGTTCTCTGGCGGGCGGCCCAAGAAAAGTTGCTCTCGAAGGACTGTCGAATTTTGTGAAAGGAGTTTTCGCCGCGGCCGCAGGTCGGATTCGCCACGGAGAAAAAGTGCCTTTCGATGTTGCGGTAGAACAAGAAGCGTCTGTGATCAGTTCTTTGATTCAACCGATGGAGGACGAGGCAAAAACCCTTTCTGCCTCCGGAGCATCTGACCCCATGCGGCAACTTGCCAATTGGGTCGCAGCACAATGATGCTGTTCCTGAAAGGCGGTCTCTCCGAGACCGCTTTTTTATTTATCTTTATCTTTGTCTGCCGTGATATTTTTTATGGACTTCGCGCAGGTGCGAGTCGGTGATGTGCGTGTAGATTTGGGTCGTGTTGATGGAAGCGTGGCCGAGGAGCTGTTGGACGGAGCGGATGTCGGCGCCGTTCGAGAGGAGGTCGGTGGCGAAGGCATGGCGGAGCGTGTGCGGCGTCACCACGCTTGTGATGCCCGCGCGCGCCACATATACCTTCAGATGCCGCTGTACATCTCTCGGAGAGATGCGATGTAGCTTATTCGGTCGACCATCCACAAAGAGCGCCTCCTCCATGTCCTTCCTCGCCTTTACATATTCACCCACCGCCTCTTTCGCGGCGCTTGAGAGGAAGACGACACGCACCTTCTCGCCTTTCCCGCGCACCGAGAGCTCGTCGCGCGAAAGGTCAAGGTCACAGTTAAGCGCGCAGAGCTCGGAGACGCGGAGCCCGGTCGAAAACAGCAATTCCAAAATCGCATGGTCACGTAGGTAATTTCTCGCTTTTTCGGCATCCGTTTCTTTTTCAAACGCTTCGCGCGGCGCTTTCATCAGCCGCTCGAGCTCGGCGGGGGTGATAAGGTCAAGCTGTCGCTCTGGGAGCTTCGCGAGCTCTATCCTCTCCGGAGAAATCGCTTCGATGTTTCGCTTGCGGAGGAACTTCAGGAACGCGCGGAGCGCAATCATGTAGTAATTCTGCGTTCGTTTTTTCAACGTTCCCGCCGCGCCCTCCGTAGCCTTGGCGAAGGAGGGCTGCCGGTTGAGCCACAGGCGGAACTCGCGGACATTCTGCTCCGTGATATCGGCAACATTCGTAATGCCCATCTGCGCGAAGTAGCGCGAAAGATAGCGGTCATAATTCTCAATCGTCTTCACCGCCCGCCCGCGCTCTATCTCGATGTGTTCCAGAAATTGCCTTTTCGCTACTTCCGCATTCATCTCTTCATTTTACCACCCAACATTGTGCGAAGTTCATAATTCTGCGACACTTGTGCATTTTCACAAGGCGTGGTAGTGTAGGGGGACTCATGCTTGCCACTAAGAAAAAGATGGCGGTGATAAAAGGCGCCGCCCGGCACGATACTGACACCGGCTCGCCGGACGTGCAGGTCGCGCTTCTCTCCAAGCAGATTGGCGACCTCGCAAAGCACTTGAAGAAGAACCCGAAGGATGTCCATTCGCGCCACGGCCTCCTCCAGATGGTCGCGAATCGCCGCAGCCACCTGCGCTACCTCGAAGCCAACGACAAACGCCGCTACAACGCGGTCGTCAAGAAACTTGGACTTAAGAAGTAGGAGCTAGGCCAGAGAAGCAGGCGCTAGGCGCTAGCGAAAGGTGGTAGTATGAAGAAGCGGCAAAGCCGCATTTAAATGAATTGCGCTGTTCTAGCTAATACCTAGAGCCTAGCGCCTAACCAACTAGTTTTTATGGCAGTTATCAAACATCCAGCCCAGCGCGTCGGGGTATTTATCGACACGCAAAATCTCTATCACAGCGCCAAGCACCTCTATAAAGCGCGCGTCAACTTCGCGAAAGTCCTTGAAGAAGCCGTGGGCGGGCGCACGCTGGTGCGCGCCATCGCGTACGTCATCTCGACCGACACCGGCGAAGAAAAGAACTTCTTTGAGGCGCTTACTAAAATCGGCATTGAAACAAAAGTGAAAGACTTGCAAGTCTTTGCTGACGGCGTGAAAAAGGCCGACTGGGATGTTGGGCTCGCTATTGACGCGGTCAAGCTCGCGCCCAAGCTCGACACGGTCGTCCTTGCGACTGGCGATGGCGATTTTGTCCCGCTCATCCAGTACCTCGATATGAATGAAGGATGCCAAGTAGAGGTCATCGCCTTCGGCAAGTCTTCTTCGGCAAAACTGAAGGAGGTCGCGCACGCGTTCACCGACATGTGCGAAAATCCGCGCACCTTCACCATCGCTTCTCGCTCCTAAGGAGCCCCTTTGGGGCGGATAATGTAATGAGCCTTGTTTTGGTGCGCTATTATAGGCAGTAATGGATAAAGAGCCGCCAGAAAAATATATCCGCACATTCGCGGACGATATGGAGGCCGTACAAAGAGGAAATGCCCCAGACCCCGCTTCACCCAAACCAATCGTCACGGCGCCGGTCCCTCCTGTAACTCCCACTCCCAAACCCGCCGCGACTGCGTCGGCGCCACCCCCCGTTGCCGCTCCGGTGCCGGCCCCGCCTCAAAACCCGCCGCTCCAGACCTACTCAAACGATTTTAGAGAGAGGATGAAGGAGACGCGCGCCTCGACTGCAACCATACTTGCCGCCGAACAGGACTCGCTGCCCCGGCCCGCGCACATAGGGGCGCGGGAGCCTTCGCACATCGGCCTCCCCTATATCATCGCGGGCGTCGTACTTCTTATTGCGAGCACTGCGGGCGCGTACGTTGCGTATCGGTACTACACAAAAACGACAGAGCCGGTCGCTTCCGCTCCCGCCATACCGACGCCGATATTTGTCGATGAGCGCGAAGAAATCTCGGGCACCGGTCCCGCACTTTTACAGGCAATTACAGCATCGGTGCAGCGCCCACTCTCTGCCGGTGCAATCCGTCTCCTGTATGCCGCGAATACGGATTCGACGCAGACGACGAGCTCCGTTACTATTTTTTCCGCACTTCCTCTCTCAGCACCCGATATATTGCTACGCAATGTGAATGCCTCCGGCTCTATGGTTGGTGTGGTAAATATAAGCGGCTTCCAGAGCCCGTTCTTTATACTTTCCGTCTCTTCATACAGCAACGCCTTCTCGGGCATGCTCCTGTGGGAACCGCTTATGCCGATTTATCTCGCGGAACTTTTCCCCTCCTCCGCCCTAAGCTCCGGGGAGCAGACCGCCTCCTCAACCGCGGCGACTACAACGGTGGTGGCGAATTCGACCAGTTCACTGCAATCCACGGC
>CAZPXA010000020.1:5077-14332 GCA_964590695.1 uncultured Candidatus Saccharibacteria bacterium | reverse complement strand
GCCGCAATGATAATCACTTTATGCGCGCCGACAAACGGCGCCCCTGCGGCAATTTCCGCCACTTGCCGCGCGTCTTCAACCGACAAGAGCCCGTAGCGCAGGACGACCACATCGGGATTATTTTTCACCTCCATCCCCAACTCCTTCTCCGCCCATGCCTGCGCCGCCGCTATTCCCTCCCCCGCCTCTGCCTCTATCACAAACGCGTGGTGTCGAAGGTGCCGAGTACCGTCGAGGCGCTTCATAACGCCAGTATGTACCAGAGAGGACAACTTGACAAATAATATAGTGTACGCTATCGTGCATCCACGCAAACAACCAAGGAGGTGCCATGCGTATAGCTCTTTTCATTTGCGTTTTCCTTGCCGCAATTCCTGCGGCGGCTACCGAGCCGACCGTGGAGCAGTGCGACAGCTTCATCGCCGCGGCCTTCAAAATAAGCGGTAACGAGGAGATGTACAGGGCATTTACATCTCCGTTCATCCAGAACTGCTTTCGGCGGTTCCCGGAACTCCACAGGAAGTACTTCCCGGTCGTCCTGTCGGACAAGCACGGGAGGGTTCCGCCGAGGCAAGAAGGCCCAGACCCGAACTTCCCTATCAGGCTGAAGTGAGCTTGCCGCCCGCCGCAGAAACCGCCCGACTGGTTTCTCGGTCGGGCGGTTTCTGTTTCTGTACCCTATCAAAAGTTTGGTCCTATAGGTACTTATTTTTGATAGTGCAGCGCTGGCGGAATGCAAAAGTTCTATTGCTTCGCGAGGATGCTTTTTTGATAGGTGTCGAGGTGTTTGAGCGCGATACCGGTGCCGCGCGCGACGCAGTAGTAGGGGTCTGTCGCGAGCTTGGCGACGACGCCCGTACGCCTGTAAACAAGCTCCGGCATCTGGCGGAGCTGAGAAGAGCCGCCGGTGAGGATGATGCCGTTGTCGATGATGTCGGCGGCGAGCTCGGGCGGCGTCTCCTGGAGCACCCTGCGCACTGCCTGCGTCATTTCGCGCAGTTCGCGCCCCATCGCGGTCACGAGGTCGTTCGTCGAGAGGTCAACGGTGCGCGGGAGCCCGCTCATAAGGTCGCGCCCTTTGACCGGCAAAGAAATTTCCTCGTTAAGCGGCACCGCCGCGCCGATTTTTATCTTCACCTCCTCGGCAGTCTTGTCGCCGATGGCAAGATTGTGCTGTTTCTTTACATGGTCGATAATCGCTCGGTCGAGGCGGTCGCCCGCGCACTTCACGCTCGTTGAGGCAACGATGCCGCCTAAGGAAATCACCGCCACATCTATCGTCCCGCCGCCGATGTCGACGACCATCCGCCCCATCGGTTCGTGGATGGGGATACCGGCGCCGATAGCGGCCAGTATCGGCTCCTTCACGACATAGGCATTTTTCGCTCCTGCCTTGAGCGTGGCCTCGATGACCGCGCGCTTCTCGGTCGAGGTAACGCCCGCGGGGACCGACACGAGCACCGTCGGCTTGAATGGATTTCGGCCAAGCGCTTTTTTCATAAAATAGCGGAGCATCGCTTCGGTCACCCGATAATCCGCGATGACGCCGTCCTTCATCGGCCGGTACGCGATAATGTCGCCGGGCGTGCGGCCTATCATCTTCTTCGCCTCCGCGCCGATGGCAAGAATCTTGTTGCCGCCCCGCGCGCCATGCTCCTTAGCAACCGCAACAACCGAGGGCTCGTTGATGACCACGCCTTTGTCGGGCGTAAAAACAAGGACATTGGTCGTCCCGAGGTCAATACCGAGTTTAGGGGAAAAGAAAGACATGATGCCCTCATCATAGCCCTTCAGAGAGTCATGTGCAAAATCACTTGCTCACGCGCTTTACGTCGGCGCTGAGCTTGCGGAACCTCTCTTCGATGCGCGCATAGCCGCGGTCGATGTGGTAGACATTTTCGAGGGTCGAGGTGCCGCTTGCAACAAGTGCGGCGATAAGGAAGGCAAGGCCGGCGCGGATGTCAGGGCTCTCGAGAGTGGCGCCGCGCAAGGGCGTCGGTCCTTTCACGCTCGCCTGGTGCGGATTCCAGAGCGTGATATCGGCGCCCATGCGCACCAAATCTTCAGTATAGGCGAGCCGGCCCTCAAAGACCGTTTCAAATACGCGACTCTCCCCGCTCGCCTGCGTGAGATACACCACCATCGGCGCCTGCAGGTCGGTCGGGAATCCGGGATACTCATGTGTCTTCAAAGTCATCGCACGGCGCGCCGAGTCAGCGCCATTTTTAATATGGAGCGTAGCTTTGCCTGCCCCTATCTCGACACCCGAGTGTATAAGGAGCTCGGTAAGCATGCGCACATGTTCGGGCTCGCAGTGCGTGATAGAGAGGTCGGTCGCCGCGAGCGCGCCAAGGATGAGAAAACTGCCTGTCTCGATACGGTCGGGGAGCACGCGGTGCGGCTTTTTTGGCCGGAGCATCGCGCCGCCCTTGATAACCAAGGTCGGCGTTCCGACACCGGTGATGCGCGCGCCAGCCGATGCGAGAAAGGCGGCGAGATTGCTTACCTCGGGCTCCATTGCGACATTGCGTAGAATTGTTTGCCCCTTCGCGAGCACGGCCGCCATCATGAGAGTCTCGGTTGCGGTGACCGATACCCAGCGGAAGAAAATATCCGCGCCGTGAAGCCCTTTTGGTGCGCTCACACGATACTCATGTTCGGTCTCTTCGACACGTGCACCCATCTGCTCGAATCCTTCAATGAAGAAGTCAATAGGGCGTTCGCCGATGACGTCGCCGCCCGGATGCGGGAAGACGGTCGCGCCAAAGCGCGCGAGGAGTGGCCCCGTGAGGACGATAGAGGCGCGCATGCGCTTCGCCGTATCGGAGTCGATATTTCCGCTCTTCATCTTCGCCGTGTCAATCTCGCATGTGTCGCCTGTGCGTGTCACAACGCCGCCAAGCTTCTCGATGATTTCGCACATGCGGTCAATGTCCTCTATTGCGGGCACATTCTCGAGGCGGAGCGGCGTCTCGCAGAGGACGCTCGCCGCAAGGAGCTTCAAGGCATGATTCTTCGCGCCGCCGACCACGATTTCTCCGTGGAGTTTCCGTTCCCCACCAAGACCCTGGATGACAAAGGAGTCCTTCATATCGTCTCTGTTATACCACAGGAACTAGATATACTATATGTATACGTATGAAGCCCATTTGCGATATTCTTCCCGATATTAAGAAGAAGGCGACAGAAGCCCCGAGGGGGAGGAAGCGGCAGACGGAGCGGGGCGAGCTGATGCGATTTTTTCTTCGTCATCTAAATTATTCGCGCAAGCACGACGGCCTCGCGCCGATGACGATGGCGCATCTCGGCACGGTCTTGGAGAAAATACCAACGCAGGACCTCTATTATCTCAAGAGCGTCTGCAGTCAGGCAAAGAATTTCGGCAAAAAATTCTGGTGGGAATTAAACCCAAAGAAGCACTAAAACAAGAACTGCCTCAATAACCACCCACGTACTTTTGAAATGACTCTTGCCCCGTGAAAGTCGTCTGCGACTTTTTTACGGGGTGGGAACTAAACCCAAAGAAGCACCCTTCGCGCTAATTTTTTGGTATAGTTCGCCACATGAATCCCGTTAGAGATAAAGAAATGTACTATGTTTACGTTATCAAAAGTCTTGTGAGCAACTATTTATATACTGGTATTACGAACGATTTACGGAAACGCTTCAGCCAACACCAAAAAGGCGCAGGTGGTTGGAGTAAGCGACATCGCCCATATGAACTGATATATTATGAAGCATGTCGCAATCTAGAAGACGCCGTGGTGCGGGAGAAATATCTAAAAACGGGAATGGGCAAACGGTACTTAAAAAACCGGCTGAAGCATCTCCTATCTCTAACGGGATGAAAAAAATCGTGCAAGATGGAGCGCCAATATTGCGCGAGACAGCCGAGCCCGTGCCGGAAAAGCTTTTCGGCTCCGCGAAGCTGGCCCGGCTTATCCGTGATATGACGCTCGCTCTCGACCGAGAACTCGAGGGCGTCGCGCTCGCCGCGCCACAGCTCGGCGCGCCCTACCGCCTGTTTATCGTGCGCGCTGACAGAGCAACCAACAAGCAACAACCAACAAGCAACAAGCCTGATATACAGGTCTACATCAATCCCGAAATCATAAAAACGTCCCGCAGGCGCGCGCAAGCAGACGAGGGGTGCCTCTCAATCCGCGGTGTCTATGGGACGACGAAGCGCCACGAGCGCGTAACTATCCGCGCGCGCCGAAAGGACGGCACGAAGTTCCAGCGCGGCGCAGGCGGACTCATGGCGCAAGTATTTGAGCACGAGATAGACCACTTAAACGGCATCCTCTTTACCGACCACGCGAAGCGGCTTATTCGTATTCCGCACGCCGGGCACCCGTTCGCTTATTTCGGCACCCCAACAGTCGCGAGCGACACGCTCGCTTACCTTCTGGAGCTTGGATTCACTCCGACCGTCGTCATCACCTCTCCGGACGCTCCGAGAGGTCGCGGGCTCGCCCTCACTCCCTCCCCGACAAAAACGCTCGCGCTCACGCACCGCATCCCGGTCCTGATGCCGGAGAAGCTTGATGCGGAAGCGGTTGCCGCGATCGCCACGCTTAAGTGCGACTACCCGCCCTGCGTCGCTTACGGCAAGCCATTTCCCGACGAGTTGATGCAAGTCTTCCCAAAAGGGGTTTTGAATGTTCATTATTCTCTTTTGCCAAAATATCGCGGCGCAACGCCGCTTGAAGCCGCGCTTCTTGCGGGCGAGGAGGAGACCGGTGTAACCGTGCAGAAGATGGCAAAGGAGCTCGACGCGGGCGATATTCTCGCGCAGGAGACGGTGGCCATCGCCCCCGGCGATACGGCACGCGAACTGCGCCCACGGCTTATTTCGCTCGGCGCGCGGCTCCTCGTCGATACCCTTCCCGCCTACCTCACGGGCGGCATCACGCCGGTCGTTCAGGACGCCTCGCGCGCGTCGCGCGCGTACAAAATTAAAAAAGAGGACGGCCTTCTCTCACTCGACGCTCCTGCAGAAGAGAACTGGAATAAGTATCGGGCCTATGCCGACACTATCGGCACGTATTTTTTCGATAACGGCAAGCGCATAAAGATAACCAAAGCGTCGTATAAAAACCTGCCTGACGGCAAGGCAGGTGGAAAATTCATCATTGAGCGCGTCATTCCCGAAGGCAAGCGCGAGGTGAACTATGTCACCGGCAAAACATAAAAAGCAAGCGCTCGGGCCGCTAGGCCAATTCTACATGCTTTTTATGTTCTGCCGGCTCCAGATTCAGCGGCCCGAGCGCTTGCTTTTTCCTGTGTGCTGGCGAGCCCTTACTATCGGCCGAAGCGGAGCATTCTTTTAAGCGCCGCGCCGCCGCGCCTCCAGAGTTTGCGGGCGCGCCCCCGCTGACGCCGCAACTCGGCTTCGAGTTCGCTGCGCACCTTGTCCGCGGCACTCTCCGGGTTCGGCTTAGTCGCCTCGGCATAAAACACATCCCCTTTGACAGTAAGGCGCGCTTCAAGCCGGATGGGCTCCGAAGAGCGGCCTTCCGGCGGCGCCTTCTCTATTTCTATTTCGAGGAGCGCCCCCTCGCTTTCGTCGCCGAGAAGCCGCGATACTGCCGCGAGTGTTTTCTCAATAAGCGCTTCCGTCTCGGGGGCACGCCCGTACCTTGTCGCCTTGCTGGTGACGTTCATGGTTAAATTGCGCTATCTACCCGCTTCATCATCTATCTGTTCAAGGCGCGAGAGAATGTCGTCTTCCATTTTCTTCAAATGATGTTTCAACGTTTCCAAAATAACATCTTCTTCTTTTGTCAACTGACGGCTTTGTTTTGCCTTATGGAGCAGTGCGGCAAGCGAATGGAGGTCGTCCATAATGCGTTCAAAATCATACTGGACGCCCCGTCCGGAGCGAACCGTGAGTTGTTTTAGTTGGCGGCGCAGTCGTCCCAGCCGATACCAGAGGACGTAGCCCACACCGACGATGAGCGCGATTGCGGCAATGACCGCAAACGCGAACAAGAGATACTCAAATGCGGTTCTGCCCCACTCAGCAAGCGGCGTGCCTACTACGACGAAGGTGCGCGGTTCAGTCGGCGGACTGATTGTCCCGGAAGCATTCTTCGCCATGGCAGTGAAGGAGTACACACCGGGAGCCATACCGGCGAATGATGTAGTTGCTATAGATGTAATCAAAACTGCGTTGTTACCAATCCACGTAAATTTGAAATAACCCGATGCGTCGGCAATCGCCGACCCGACGCTCTCGTCTCCACTCGCGTTAACTATGGTCACCGAGACCTGCGCGTCCGAATACGTCGTACCGGAAAGCTCGAAAGGTTCCCATTGCGCAATCCGTTCGCGGTAGGATGTGATGGTCGGTGGTTCAATCGCCGTGATAGTGAGCGTTTTTGATTCTGTCGTTGAGTTCCCCGCGCGGTCGTACGCTTTTACGACAACCGTCTGTTGTCCCGGTTTCCCTGCGGGAAGCGAATATCGTGCCGCTTCGTTTTTCGTTACCGTTACCGGAGCGGCATCGGCAACCGATATGGTGTAACGGTCAATGCCTGAAGTCGCGTCGGTAGTACTGAAGGAGAGAATTGGTTGCGGATTGCTCTCATTGCTTTCGCGCACTACTTTGATGTCAAATGCCTTCGGCGGCGCCGCATCCACCTGGAACCGCATATGAGAAACGGCTCCCCAGCCGCTCGCATTCTGGAACTGCGCGTGGAAGTAGTAAGTTCCGTTAGGAATGCCGGTAAGCTGTTTACGATTGATGACACTACCATAAAGAACGCTTGGCGAGGAGACGGGATTTCGGTCGTAGAGGAGCCGCACGGCAGTAACATCCGTCGGAACATTCCAAGAAAAGAGCGGGTTTGCGTCGCGGTACCACGCATTTGGGTCGGGGTGCGTTGATGAAGTAAGGGCCGGAGCGAGCGGCGCGCCACTCGTTACGGACGGACTCGTCGCTTGCGGCACGGAATTGCCAAGCGAGAGCGTTTTGGAAAATGTCTTTGAGAGAATGTTCGTGCCGAGCCCGTCGTTCGCAAGCACTGATGCGCTCGCGAACGAAATGTCTGCCGCACCGGCCGCTTTTACCTTGAATACGAGTGTAACAACGATGCCTCCTTGCCCTTTCCAACCGGGATTGGGGATGATGCCCTGGAGCGAAGCGGTGCCGTTGCTATTTGAATAAAACGGTTCCTCGGCCCAAAGTGAAACGATACTGCCCGTTTTTGAGATAGATTGAAGCGAGAGCGATTGTGCGGGAAATCGTACCTCTGCCGATATCGCATTCAGCACTTCGCTCCCCTCAGTGGAGACAAAGAGAGGTATTGATAGGGTCTGCCCGATAGTGGCGCTCGCACCGCCTGAAAGCGTCAGTGTTGCTGCGATGACGTGCGGTGCGGGGCCAAAAACGCTTACGAACAGGACCGCAATAGAAAAGAAAGATAGAGTATGGCGAAACATTAAAAGTGCTCTCGAACCCGTCGCCGGAATATGAAGAAGCCGAGAGCTCCTCCCAGTATAGCTAGTCCCAGACCGTTAAGCCATGAGAACGGACGCGGCTGTGCATACAATTCGGTTCGGATATTTCCTTGCCTGTCAACGGCGCGCGCATAGATGTACCTCGCCGGCGTTTGGTCGGAGAGCAGGTACGGGCTCTCCGCTTTCGTCCACGCGAGCTTGTCCGGATGCGCCATTCGCATAGATGATTCGCTCACTTCGTAGTACGCAATGCCGGAACCCTTATCCTGCGTCGCGAACAAAAGCGTCCATGCGCCCTCGTACAATTGCGGGTTGCGCGTTACCACCGGCGTAAATGCTTCAGGCGGTTCGGTATCAGCAACCGGCGCCGCAGCAGATATTGCTTCTGCTCCAATGTCCAATATGAGCGGCCGAAGGATTGACGATTCCTCGACGCCGTCCGGACTGTTTCGGTAAACCGTCGTACGAGCGCGAATAAAAGAAAGAGTGACGGGGCCCGGAATCTCTGCCTTCAAAGTGAACGTGAGAAGTTGCCCCGTTCCCGAAAAGCCGCCCGGTATAATGCCGGAAAACGTAAGTATGCGTGTCTCACGGTCGTAGCGCGGGCGTTCTACCCAGAGATTTACGATTGTATTGCCGTCGCTCGTGTTCTCCAGCTCAAATCCAAATGGGATGTTCAGAGCCGCCTCTACCGCGTTGATATCGTTTTCGGTGTTGAGAATGATGCTGACAATGAACCGCTCCCCGATGCCAGCGCTTGCCTGAGATGTCGTGAGCGAGAGCGTCGCCGCGCCGGCGAACGTCGGTACGCAGAAGGTCACGATGATGCTAATTGAAAAAATATATCGTTTCATATTTAGCCGGTCCAATGATATGCCAAGATGGAAAAGTCAATGAGATTTACTTTCTTGTCGCCATTGAGGTCAACAAGCGCGGTGGCCGCCTGCGTCAAAGGTCGGTTAAACCAATACGCGAGGATGGAAAAGTCAATGAGATTTATCCGCTTGTCGTTGTTGGAATCACCTTTCAGAACCGCTTGTGCCGGTGGCTGTGCGAGCACATTCTTCGTACCGACGGCAAAACCGACGGTCTTGCTGAAAGAGCTTATCTCGCCGCCTAAGGCGACTTTGGACCTCGCGGTATGCTGGCCAATGTCAAGAACTGAAGTGTCAAAATTGAATAAGTACGCTCCGCTCGCATCGGTCGTTTTTTTAACGAACATGTCATCTTCAGAATTGATATTGATGGTAATTTCCGATGCGGGCGTGCTCTGGCCGAAAATGACGAGTGTGTCTCCTTGCTTTACTTCGCTTTTATCAACCGAAATAGTCGGTGCGATAAAGATGCCGCCGACATTCGTGGTGGCGCCGGAGGTTACGGAAACTGGAAAGGTTAAAAGAGACGAGCGCACGCCCTTCGTGTCTTCGCTGTAAACGGAAAAAATATAATTCCCACCGGAAATACCGGAAATACTTATTTGAAACTTCGCATCGGCGCCGGCGATGGTAGTCGCGGCGACTTGCGCATCTTTCAGAAGCGTTACTGTGGTCCTCGGATACGCCCTGCCGGAAAAGACGGCGCCGGACGTCGGCACTGTCGGCGCGATACTGCCGCCTCCGCCGCCTCCGCCGCCGCTTGACGAAGGTGTTGCCGTGGTGTTCGTACAGCTCGAGGTATTGAATTCGCACGAAGCGGCGCAGCTCAATGTTCCGCTTGAATACCCGCGGCTGGTACGAGTCGCTCCGCCGAGAGCCGAACCGTCGCACTGTTCGCCGGCGCCGATGATGCCGG
>CAZPXA010000020.1:0-5067 GCA_964590695.1 uncultured Candidatus Saccharibacteria bacterium | reverse complement strand
AGGTTCGGTTTCGGCGAGTCTGATCTGGTTAGCCGCAGAGGCCGAGATTTACCGTAGCGGTTATCTCGGCCGCAATAGCTTCTATTGGGAAGAAGAACGGCGCGGTGAGAATGAGAGCACATCCCGCAAAAATTGTTTTGGAATGGTGGCGGGCCATCGTACCATGTTATTTCTTCCGCATCGCAATGTTGAAAGAAAAGAATCGCCTAATGAGTGCAAGGAGAAGAATACTGAACAGGACGATGAGGCCGACCCATGACCACGGCGCGTATGTGTTGAAGAATGAAGAAGTCCGAAAGAGAATCGCTTGGAAAATATTCGCCGGTACCACCGTGAAGAACAGCTTAGAGGCGACCGCAACGCCGACGGAGGTGCCGGGTTTGTTGCTCGCGACCGGACCGCTTTCGACAAATGCAAAATAGTCGCCCGGTTCGGCCTTCAGCGGGACAGTCATGATGACTCTAATTTCCTGACTTTCCCCCGGCTCCAGAGTAAATGTTGCCGGGCTGAATGAGAACCACTCTTCTGCGGGCCGCAGTTCCGGGCGGTCTTGATGGTATGCCACATCCATGCCGTAGGTGGTGGTCTCATCGCCGGTATTAAAAATGCGCAAGTCGGAGAGCGGGTAAATGCCGCCGAGCTTCAACGGTTCTGTCAAACGAATTTCACCCGCCCCCATGCCAACGCCAATTTTTGCAAAGACAGCCGAAGATGAAAAAAGAAGGGGGACTATGAGAAACGTGGATACTAACAGGCCTCCCCACGCATGGTCATGCAATAACTTCATGTGCCGAAAGCATATCACACTTTATCGGCTTTTTACGGCGTGGTTACTTGGACGGTAATGGTGAGTGATTTCTGTACAAAGTCAGTAGAACCGGTTGGTGTCGTAAAGCGAAAATCAAAAGAGCCTGTCGTAAGTGAAGCGGACGAGGATGATGCTGTGAGATAGGTGTCCGTTGCTTGGAAGGTCATGTATGTTGACCCGGTCGTGGTAGAAACTTCTAGCTTGAATATATTGGAGCCAGGAGAGGTGCCGAGCGTCCACGTCGTCCCGCCAGTCGCGTTCCCTGACTTTACATTTATCACGGCATTGGAACCGTCGTTTGAAACGGTTTGCGTCTCGCCATTTCCCGCGGTAGTAGTCGCCGTGTTGAGGGCAACAGAACCGAAGGCAATGGAGCCGTCTGTTACCGAAACGGCGAGATTAGTGGCTGTTACCGTCGCCGTCACAGCGGCCGTCGAGGCGGCTCTAGCCATCTGCCACACAAGCAGACTACTGACTACCGTAATTCCTAAAATAACCCCCCCCGAAACGCGCGAGCTTAGAGTATTTGTATTCATAACCTCCATACTACCTCGCTATTCTCTTACTGGAGGAGTTATCCACAACACAAAAATTACCCGGGCGCCACTGCCTGGACGGTAATGGTAATGGATTTTTGCTGGTAATCCGTTGACGAACTGGGCACCGTCAGCCGAAAATCAAAGGTCGCCGTGCCGCTCACTGCAACCGACGGTACCGCCGTCACGTATGTGTCAGCTGCCGACATTACGGTCCAAGAAGAGCCGGTCGTTGTCGAAAATTCATGCTTAAACTGATTCGTGCCAATAGTTGAGGCCAGCGTCCATGTCGTACCGCCGGTCGCGTCGCTCGACTTTACATTCAGCTTTTCGGTTGCATCACCATCGTTGGTTGCGGTTTTTGTGTAGGTACTACCGACTGTCGTTGATGCGTTACTTAACGCCACATAACCGTATTCAACGGTGCCGGCGGGTGTGATAGAAACCGAATACACCGCCGGACACGCCGATGTAGTAAATGAGTTTGAAATGGCGCCATAGCCCGTGCCGATAGAGTTGGTGGCGTACGGCCTGTAATAATAGGTGGTGTTGCAAACGAGCGTCTGGGAAGAATCGGTGAAAGCGCCCGTGCCGAAGGGTTGGCCGACAGTATCGGAGGTGGTGGCGGTATCTCCTCCCATTGTGTTGCTCGTACCCCAGGCGAAGCCGCGCACTGTAGGACCGGCTCCGCCGGTATTGGTGATATTGCCGTTCATTGTGGCGGAAGTTTGTCCGATGGAAGAAGCGTCCGAGGTGGAGAGCGTGGGAACGCTCGCGGGTTTGAGCGCAATCGTTATCGCGTACCATGCCGCGGATGACCACGCAGTCGACCACGCGCCTGGATTTGTCGAGGCGGGAGACGCCACTGCCAACGTAGCCGCGCTTATTGAGTGGTCCACACCGGTGTCATTGGCGGTTGCTCCTGTATTTGTCGTCCATCCGCTCACTGACCCGCGCGAGGCGTCGTTGACCGCGCTACAGGCCATTACCACTGCCCATGCATTGGCGGTCTGCGTAACGATCGCTCCGCCATCTGGTTGTCCGCTTGTGTTTGACGCCGTTACACTGGTTTGGTCGAGAACGGAAGACGTATCAACCCCGCGGAAAATCAAAACCTCGTAGGCCGCGGCGGTCGTTGAAACACTGGTGCTCGTGCCGACGACCTGCGAATCGGGCGACGCCCCCATCACCTTGTACCACGCGCCGCAGTTGGGAGACGTTGCCCCCGTCTGCGAAGCTATCGCCGTGTATGAGCTGTCGGCGACCCCGTTTAAAACAGGCCCGACGGCACTGCCGGCGGTAGCCGAGTGGCCGCCGAAGAGGACGACCACATCGTCCTTTAGAAGACTGGCACCGCTAAAGCTCAAAGTGACATTTCCGCCGTTTAGCGCGCTACCGGGGATATCGCCGCTGGTAATGAGCGTGATTGCCGCTAATGCTTTCTGAATTTTTGGCGGGAAATTAAAAATCCTCGGCCAGCCGGAAAAGACCCAGCCGAAGGCAAGCAATAAAATAAGCGCAAGGTGTAAAAATCGTACGGAATATGAACTGCGTCCCATCAAAAATGAGTATACACCGCTCAAAACGCCGCGACGAGCTCGCCTGTGGCTAGCCTGTCGTGTTGTGTATTCCGCAATCAGTTAGGACACTCGTTAATGTGCGAGCATGCGCAGCAAAGGAGACTTGGTGCGCGCGGAGCGTTCGGAGATAGGGATTCTGTTGGAGAAGGGGTGCTCGTTACGAGCGATTGCACGAACGCTCGGGCGTGACGAATACTTTGAAATACATTACAGCATATACTACTGCACATAAACTGCCGCGCGTAGCGCGGCCATGCGAATTAGGAAAGATGCTAGCGCACATCTCCGCTCATGTCCATCTGATACACTTTAACAAATGTGATATAGTGTTGCTGGAAGAAATCCCGCAGTCCAACCCAAAAGAGAGAAAGGGGGAAAGATGAATCCTCGCACGTTACAGCTCGTCGGCGTCGGGTTGTTGGCCGTATTCGTTACGCTTCCATTCGCCGTTGCTGTTGTCCACGGCGATCGTAATGGCCAAGGTCTCGGTATACCGTTTGTCGAGAGCCGGGTGGTCTCGAGAGACGCGCAAGGGCGCGTGAAGTATGTCGAGGTGTGGGCGGAAGGCGGTATCTGCATGGCGGAGGTTGTCTTCGAGGGCAACGAGCTGAAGATATTCCTCCTCTCTGACACTTGGGTGAGAGGCGCCCGTCACCTCGGACATGTGCGCATTCGCGACGCGCAGGGGAAGGAGGTCACTGATGAGTTCCTTCGGAATGCGTTCAGGCAGGCAATCAAGGAATACTGCCTCCCGCTTATCGTTCCGGGCTACGCCGAGACCTAGGATTGAAAACGGTTCAAGACGAAGAGCCACGCCGCCGCGTGGTTTTTCTACGGTTACTTCCTTGAATACCGGCCGATAAGTTCGGCGATGCCAAGCGTGTGCCCTTCCATTGCCGTAAGTACCTCTTTTTTTGTTGCTCCTTCAGGAAGGGCGAGCAGGGCGTCGAGGGCATAAAGCCTGAAGATGTAGCGGTGCTCGCTTGGTTCGTACTGGGATGGCGGGCAGGGACCGGTGTAGGCGTTCGCTCCCGCCCCGTTTACTCCGGCAATTCCCGGGGCAGGTTCCCCTTCTCTGATTTCTCTTGTTCCGCCGGCTGGCGGGGGCGGCATGTTAAACACGACCCAATGGTCAAAGACGCCGTCGGGACGCAACACCTTCGGCACATCGGGGTCATCCATAATGAGAGCGAGAGATGTGGCCCCTTCCGGAACGTTCGCGAATGTAAGCGGGGGTGAGACGTTCTTACTGTCGCAGGTGTATTGAGAGGGAATACGTTCGTTCTGCTCGAACGCGGAACTGGAGAGAGAGAAGGACAATGCGGCTTGAGGCGACATGGGGGCGGTATTACGACTAGTAAAGGCGAGAAATCCGATAATAAAGAGCGTGGCGATGACGACAACAAGCGGCTTCATAGTTTCAGTATACCCGCTCCAATTTCAGTGTGGCAATTCTTACAAACTAAGATGCATTTGTTTGCCTCATCGACTAAAGATTTCCAAGCATATGACAACCCCTTCGCGCTCAATCCGAACGATTTATTCTTGGGATTCGTGTGGTGAAAATCCAAAGCTCCCTCGTATTTTTTATATCCGCATACGATACATTTACCGCCGAACATTTCAACGAGCTTTTTCTTCTTGCGACGGCGGTTTTCCGTTACTGCCGCTGAAGCGCATCTTCCACAACGATACCAACCTTCCGTTCTCGGAAAGAATTTTGTCAATCCATGAATCTTACAGATCCTCTGCATCCATACAGTATAACACTTGGTGTTAAGCTGTTGATTGTCCGGAAATTCTATGTGTATAATCGGTAGGTGCGACCATTCCGCGGTAGCTCAATGGTAGAGCAGCTCCCTGTGGCAAACGCAGCTTTCTGTCGCGAGACAGATCGAATAACTCCGGGATAACGGTGAACCCCGACTCCGCTAAGGAAGGGCAACACCGTGGGAACCCGCCCATGTTGTGGCGGGGCGCCGTAGAGACTAGATACCGGAGCACCCCTCGCGGGTGATGATATAGTCCACGCCTTCAGTAATGAGGGATCTCGTGTAAGGAGTTGGTTGTAGGTTCGAGTCCTACCCGCGGAGCCCAGAGTTGGAGAGAGCCCGAAGAATCGGGATTTTGGCGCGCGGCGCGA
>CAZPXA010000019.1:0-14345 GCA_964590695.1 uncultured Candidatus Saccharibacteria bacterium | reverse complement strand
CGACGATACCGGGAGTCTGTTCGGCGGCGGGCGTAGTTGATGCACCGGCTTCGGCAGTGGTAGTAACAACGGTCCCGTCCGCTGTTTTTAACGGTTCACCCGCCTCGGTTTTCCAAGCGGTGTCTAGCGGTATCTTAACCTCCTCAACCGGCGCGGGGGGCTGTTCTGCCCAGGACGGCAGTGGTGATTCTCGGGCGGTTGGTCCTTCCCACGAAGGGACCGTCGAAGTTGGTGAAGGGGTTTCCGGCTTGGGTGGTTGGTCGAAGAAATGGTCGCCGGGAAAAACGGGAGAAGAAAGGGGAGCGCCTTGTGTGGGAATGCTTGGTTGCGGGAAGGGTGGAGTCGTCGGGCCGCCCGGGCGCGCATTGACTATATCATCCAGCTGGAGTTTCCCGTCGGTGTTGATGAACAGGTGCGAACCGAGACTGATAGGGGCGCTCGAGCCATCGGGTTTATAGAATTCGTGCTCCGTCGCGAGCTTATGCACGAGACCGTCTATCTTACTCGGGTCGGCTTCGAGCAACTTTCGAACATCGCTCCCCTCGGGGTACTGTGTCGGGTCAAGGTTCTGGCTTTGAAGTTCTTCCCACAGCCGCTTCGCCATCCACTCGTATCCCTTCCCGGGTGTCGCGCTCACCATCGCGGTCGGGGGCGATTCAACCGGGAATGAGGAAGCCGTTTCAGCTACGGGCGCGGGGGGAGGAGCTTCGGGAGCAGCCTGTGGCATTCCTTCTGTCCCAAATGCTACATCGTCTGGTATGGAAGCTGGCGTTTCTGGAGCGGTGGGTGGTAGGCTAGTTCCTACTGTGTCTACACCGCTCTCCGGCCAAGCCGGGATTTCGGCAGGCGTTGGGAGCCTGTCTGCGAACGCCACATCATCCGGTATCGACTTTTGAGCTTCAATGCTATCCAGTATCCTCTCGGCGGCGCGAGAAGTTTCCCCTGTTCCCGCTGGTGGAATTGCCATGGGGGGCGTTGCTGTTTCGGCCGGCGACGTAGTCGCTGTAGACGTGTAATGTCCGAGCATGCTGCCGAGCCAACCTTCTACTTTAGCTTGTGCCGTATGCGCGAGCTCCGTCCCGCTTGCGTACTCTATCGCCTCCTTGATTGCGATACCCATAAGTACGGTATATATACCCGCCTTAAGAAAGGCCTTTTGTTTACCCCACTCCTTATTCTTACCCCACGCCTCGTCGTGCGATTGTTTCTCAAATTTCAAATACATCGTCGATAAGCCAGCCGCGCGTTGCACCGCAAGACCTAACAGGGGGAAAGCCACGGCAAGAGTTCCCGCTGTTGCAACGGCGCCAACACCGAGAGCGGCGCCAATGGCGAGCTTCGACTTCCAGCCGAGTTTGTTATATTTCTCGCCTATCCAACGAAACCCACGCTCGATCTTTAGCTTCCCACCAATCTTTTCCAATTGCGCATCTAACTCTTGATTGCGCCGTATGAGTTTTTCTTCAGAACTCTTGTACCAAGAGTATTTATCAATAAGACTTTTCAATATGCCACGAGATTCTGCCGGCGTCGGCTTCTCCAATTCTTGGGCCGCCTCCGCCTCCCGCTCCCGTTGCAACTTGGTGTAACGCTTGTAAAGATCTTTTCGTTCATGCGGTCTCGGAATCGGTGCGTTTGAAACCGCATTCTCTACATCCTTTCTCATTCGGGCCGCAATCGCATCTGTGTCCTGCGGCTTCCACTCCTCCGGCTCTGGTTCTGTAACGGGCGCCGCCGCTTCTGCCTCGCGTTCTCGTTGCAACTTGGTGTAATGCTCGTAGAGTTCTTCTTGTCTCCTCTTCGTTTCATCGGCACTGGGTCGCGGCATTCCCAGTTTCGCTTCTTGCGCGGCCGTCGCCGCCGGTGGCTGTTCTGGCTCGGGCGCAGGCGACGAAATGCCTTCTCTTGGCCCCCAACCAAGTACCGGACCGGGTTCTCCTTCTTCAAGGGTTATTTCTCCCACGGTTATGGGCGAAGCTCCATCTTCTTTTGGTTTAGCATCTGCCGGTGCCGCCGCTTCTGCTCCTGTTGGCTGGGCTGGCGGAGGTTCGAGCGCTGGCACCAGTTGCTGGTCCGGCGTAATTGGTTCACCACTTGAGGCCACATGACTAAAAAAGGGCTCCCGAGCCGTGGTACCACGACTTTCAAGGGTTTTCTGAGCCGCTCGCGTGATACTTTCCTGCATCTTTTTACTGAACAAACTGGCAGTCAATTGCCTAATCTGCTCGCCCAATCTTCTCGCTTTTTCCGAATCAGATTCCGCAACGCGTAATTTCGTAAGTTTCTCAACCTTGTCGAGCGCTGCGTTCGCACCTTTCCAAACTTCTGCGTTAAGGTCTTCCGGCTTGACCCCTATGTCTCTTACAATCTTTGCGAGCTTACGATAGGCATTTTCTGCCGGTTCTGAGTATGTGTCTGGGCCAGAGATTCTATCATCAATAGATGCCTTGGTCTCGATATCTTCCGCCGTCCTCCCCCCTTCACCCTCCATAGTCTGTATCGCCCGGGCGTCAAATGCTTCATTTTCCTGTTTTTCTTCGCGCCTTTTTTTCCTTAACGCCTCTGCGGGGCGCCTTTTTATCTTCCCTCTCAATGAATGCGCATTCTCAAAGGCGGCGGCCATTGCTGTTTGCGGTTTCTTTGCGGATGTCAAAGTACTTTCTAGCCTGGGTTTGGGCAGCGGTGGAGGTGCGGGTTGCCGCTTCACTTTAGCGGCGGGTTTGACTGTCGCCGCCTTCGCCGCTTTGACTGTTTGTTTGGCCGCAATGTTTACATCAACTATCTGTTGTTCTGCTATTTTCGCCAGCTCTGGCGTGTGTGCGGCCGCATCCACCGCTTTTATGGCCGCCTCTACTCGTCCTGCTTGGTTGGCAGCGGCCTGTGCTCGCGCTTTGGCCAGTTTCGCCCGTGCAGACTCCCTAACGCCCCCCTGTTTACTCGCCGTGTCCTCATCAGATTGCTTAAGCGTCGCTCGGATTACCTCCAGACCTCTCTTCGGCTCCCTTGCGTCAGCTGCTATGTTACGCTTCTCTGTTTGTTTCCGTAAAAGTTCTTCAATCGATTCTTCAACTGCCTCTCTTGGGGCAGCTTCTCTTTTCGCCGCCTCCACCCTTGCGGCCTCTGTCTCCGCTTTTTCTTGCCGCACCCTTAGAACTTCAAGTTGGGTTAACCGCTCCGATGAGACTCCCGGGATTGCCGGCTCACCACCTATGCCAGGCGTTGCTGGCGCTGTAGGTTCTTGATTGGCTGTCACCGCATCTCGCGAAGCCACACCCTCATTATCTTTCGGTTGGTTCGGAGGTTTTTCAGTCATACGAAGTTAGTTCACGGTCGTATCTTCCGGCTTTGTGCCTGAAGGACTCTGCGCTTGCTGCTCCTCAAACGACAGCACGACCTTCTCTGCCATTTCCTTCGCTTTCTGAATTTTCTCGGCCGCCGCTTTTTCTGCTTGCTTTTTCAGTCGCTGTTGTACAGCCGCCAGTTCAGCCCATTCTCTCGCAAGCCCCGCTTGAATTTCTGCGTGTTCGGCCGCTACTTTCCTACGCTCTGCATCTACGGCCGCCGCCTGCTCCTCTCTTGCTTTTCTAGCAATCTCAACTTCTTCGGGCGACATCGCCTTCGCTTCTGGTTGAGCAGATGCCACTTGTTCCGTTCCCTTCTCCATTGGACCAACAAACAACGCCTCTGCAGAAGGCTCTCCGTGACCTCGGTCAACCCAATCTTCATGCTTACCCTCGAGGTCAATTATATTCGGAGCCGTTCCCTCAACAAGAGTATGTTCCATCTTCGACTCCCCGAGACGCACCTTTCTTCCTTCCTCCCTCGCTTCATCTCTTATCTTACCGAGCTCCATGCGGCGCTTCACTTCGTCTTCTGATATCCCTGGCACCAGGGCCCCCTTTTCCGAAGCCGCGCGAATAGAGAATCCTTCAGACATAGCTTATTTCGTTAGATAACGCTCGCGAATCATGTTCTCTACTGTAGCACGGTCGCGCCCGTAGGTGAGCGAGGAGAGGTGAATAAGGTCGTCTACCTGAACATGATTAAGGGGAGGCAAATCCGGCGTCTTGAGGTCAAAGGGCTTTTGCGGCACGCCGCCGACGAGTATCTTTACGTATGCATTCCTGTTTTCTATATTGACGAAATCAAGCGCCTCAAAGACCGGCGCGAACTGCTTGGCGAAGAACTCCGCGTCCTCTTCGCCGACGCGGAAGACCGCCATGTTCCCTACATTGCCGAAGACCGCGTCGCGCGTCTTCTCTTCTATTTGGCTTAAGAATTGGTGCGCCACCCCGAGCCCAAGCTTATACTTGCGCGCCTCGGAGAGAATGCCGGGGATGGAGTCGGTCGTCACATTCTGGAACTCGTCTATGTAAAGGTAGAAGGGCTGGTGTGCCGCCCTTGGAGAGTCCGCCCTCGAGAGCGCCGCCATAAACATTTTCCCGACGACGATGAGGCCGAGTAGATTCGCGTTCTTCTCGCCGAGGCGGCCCTTGGAAAGGTTGATGAGCAAAATCTTTTTCGTATCCATCACCTCGCGGAACTTAAAGGAGGATTCCTGCTGGCCGACGATAGGGCGGATAAAGTCGTTCGCGGTGAAATCGTCAAACTTGTTGGTGATGTAGGGGACGATATTTTCAAGCGAGGCTTCGCCACCCGCCTTGGTCGCTATCTCGGTCCAGAATTGGTTCACGACCGGGTTCATGCTCTTCGCGAGCTTCGCCGCGCGGAACTCGCTGTTAGAAAGTACGCGCGCGATATCAAGGATGGTGGAACCGCTTGTCGGGTCCTCCATCACGAGCAGAGTCGCGTTGCGGAAGTATTGTTCAAAGGCGGGGCCCATAGACTCGGGCACGTCGCCATAGAGCCGGCGGAATATCATCAAAAGCTCGTTAACGATGAAAGTCTTTTGTTCGGGGTGCGAAATGTCGTACTCAAGGAAGTTGAGCGCGAAGGGCCGAGAGAGGTCCGCGGGGTCGAAGTAGATGACATCTTGGTAGCGTTCGGGCGGGATGGCGGCGAGGATGTCCAGGATGTCGGTGCCGTGCGGGTCAATAAAGCAACAGCCGTCGCCGTTTTTAATATCTTGAATAATCATTGATTTCATGAGGCCGGTTTTGCCGGTGCCGGTCTGGCCGATAACGTAGAGGTGGCGCAGGCGGTCTTCGGGGCCGAGGTAAATGTTGGTTGCCTGTCCGCGATACGAATTCACGCCAAGAAGCGAGCCCGTCTGCGGGAGCCCTAAGGGCGCGGGCGCGTGGGTGAAGCGCGCCTGTTTTAAGTGCGGGGAGCTCTCGATGCCCATGGGCGGGAAGTGGTAGACGGTTGTAAGCTCCCGCAGAGAAAGCGGCGGGGCGGAGGAGGCGGGCACGCGGAAGGAGAAATTGTCGAAGATGCGCTGCACCTCCTTCGGCTCGGCTCGCTTAAACTCAAGGCGATTCCCTTGCGTGTTCGTGAACTGGTTAAACGCCGCTTCAAGCTCGCCGAGTATCTGCCCCGCTCTGCTCTCATTGCTTGAAGAAACGACGAGCCGTATCGTGGCGCCGACAATCGGTGTCGCAATCTTCTTCTCCACCTGCTCAATGAGCGTTTTGTTCTGCTCTATCTGGCGGGCCTCTGCCTCTTTCGCCTTCTGGTCATCCTTCTTCGGCTTGCTCGAGAAAAATGTCCTCACCACCTCGCGCGCGACTTCATCAAGCATCGTCTCGGGCGTGTTAAACGCCGAGGAGCGCTTCTCGCCCTTACGGAGCGCCTGGAGAATCTTGCGGTAGTGCTTCACATGCCGCTCTCCCCTCGGCTCCACGATGAGCTGAAGCGCGGCGCCCTCGCCGGCGTGCTCTATCTTTGCGAATGCGTTCGTGATGGCATTCAGCGGGTCATAGTCGAAGCTGGTGTAGTCGGTGAGCGGCAAGACGGGATGCTCCGCGAACGCTGCCGTTGAGGAGAGCGAAGTGCCGCCCGAAACAAATACATTGTAGTCGGCGGGCTGGGGCGTAAGGTACGCATCGGGAAAGATGGCGAGGAGCTGTTTCTCAAAGAGATTGCGCTTGCTGTTGGGCACCGCCGCATAGAACTGGAGATGCGGGCTCTCGGAGGGCACCGCGAGCTCAAGCGCGAAGTAGTGCGGCTCGCCCGGAGCCGCCTCTTCGACCGAAAGCAGGCCGGCATAGAACTGCTCCATGCCGGAGATGAGCTCCTTAAGCGGCTTCTCTCGTCCGCCCTGCTCTGCGCTCTTGGGGCCCGGGAGCGCTATCTCGTAGAGCGTCATCTTGAGCGCCTCAAAGTGCGGCGTCTTCTCATCGGTGCCGGGCGGGAGGAGCCCCGCGGCGATGTAACGCACAAGATAGCGATGGAAATCGTCGGTGAGATGGGGGTCGTGGAGTTTCTCGAGCACTGCAAGCGCGTTCTTGATTCCCTTCTCGCCCATTGCCTGCTGTAAATTCTTGATGGCTTGTTCGCTGTCGCCGAGAGCAAGCTCGGCAAGTATCGCGTCCGCTTCGCCCTGCTTCGTCGCTTCGCTCACGCGGTACGCGGGCGCGAGCACCTCCTCGGGCGCCGCGTGGTGCGTAGCGATTTGTTCTCTGATAATCTGCGCGCGCTCCGCCTGCCTGCCGGCAGGCAGGGCGCCACCAGCGAGTTCCGCTTCCTTACGTATTACTTGCGCGCGCAAGTACGCAAGCTCTTCTTCTGGGGTGGAAAACTGCGGTGCCTGTTCCATCGTTTCTAGTATACCCGAGCACTCAGCGTTTGTTTCGTACGATTTGCACAAGTCTGATGTGGAGAGTATCACTGGAGTATTCGCTGAGTGCTGGGTATACTGCATCCGAATGCTCGACTTTATTTCTGCGTGTGTAAATCTCGACCCGGTCGCGATGGTGAAGACCGGAAGTTATCTTGGCATCGCTCTCGTGGTATTCGCCGAGAGCGGCCTTCTTATCGGCATCTTCTTCCCCGGCGACTCTCTCCTCTTCGCCGCAGGGCTCCTTTCTGCCGCCGGTTTCCTCTCCGCAGGGCCGCTTATCATATTAGTTGTCGCCGCGGCGATAGTCGGCGACTCGGTCGGGTATTGGTTCGGCGCGAACGTCGGCCCGCCGCTCTTCAAGCGCAAAGACTCGTTCTTTTTTAAGCAAGAATATCTGAAGCGCACCGAACGGTTCTTTGAGAGGTACGGCGGGCGCGCGGTTATACTTGCGCGCTTCGTGCCCATCGTGCGCACCCTCGCGCCGGTACTCGCTGGCATCGGCTCCATGACCTACGGGACATTTCTCCGCTATAACGTCCTCGGCGGGCTCCTCTGGGGCGTGGGGATGGTATCGCTTGGTTACTCCCTCGGCTCCATCATTCCAGATAGTGAGCGCTACATTCTTCCCCTTTCGCTCGTCATCATTGTGCTTTCTTTCTTTCCTCTCTTCGTTAATCTCCTCCGCGGCAAAAGCGCAGTTTAGTACCAAAAAGTGCAATCCCACCTGTGAGGGTGGGATTGGGTTTTGCTGCAACGCCTAACGGCAGGCGGCGAGGCAGGCTAACGAGAGCCGCCTCTGCCGCCGCCCGGCGCCGGTCAACGCTGGTGTCGCGCGCTGTCGCCCTGGCCGCCGCCCATGCCCGTGTCGCCGATCGACTTGAACGAGTAGACTTTGCCGTCCAGCGGCACGTGATGCAAGATGCGTTTCTTCATTGCCATCTCCTTGTGAAAAAGATGTTGCCGCTCCGTCCTTGGCCAAAATGACCTCGGCGAGCAGACTCTAACAAGCTAGCACAACCCCTATTTATTTGTCAAGCCCTCCGGCCACTATATGTGCTACGGACGGTTCCAGAAGTGGAAAACCCAGTTAATGACCGCGAGTACGAGCGCGAAGAAGAACGCGGGCCAGAATCCGGCGACGAAGAACCCTGGAACTATGTACGACACGAGCATCACGAGAAACGCATTCACAACAAGCGAAAAGAAGCCGAGCGTGAGGATATTTATCGGAAGCGTGATAACGGTAATGAGGGGGCGGATAAAGAGATTGAGCGCGCCGAGGACGATCGCCGCGATAAACGCGCCCGTGAGAGTCACGGAAATATCGGGGACAATGTACGCCGCGATTAAAATCGCGAGCGCCGCAATAAGCCAATGGAAAAGCATTTTTATATTCATATCATACCAGGCGTACAACCATGTAGAGTACAAGCGCGCCGAGGAGCGTCATAATTGTCGTCAGGGCGCGCGGGTGCCGGTGGTGGCTCTCGGGAATAAGGTCGCTCGCGGAGAGGTAGAGGAACGAACCGACGAAAACGGCGAGCACGAGCCCGAGCGCTGATTCGGGAATTTGGAAGAAAAGCGTAGAGACGACGCCGAGAAGCGGCGCCGCGGCGTCTACGAGAAGCCAGCGAAACGCCTGACGCCAACTCCCCCCATTTTTCAGCACCAGATTTACCGTGTTGATGCCGTCGGAGAAGTCGTGGGTGAGTACCGCAACTGCGACAACGATACCGACAACGGCAGAAACTTGGAAGCCGACCCCGATGGCGACACCGTCAAAGAAACTGTGCGCCGAGAGCGTGAACGCACCAAAAGACCCCCGAGAAGCATTTGTTTCATCATCTTCCTCATGTGTGTGCAAGAAGATGAGCCGGTCTAAGATGAGATACCCAAAGAGCCCGAGCGCGACAAAAAGCGCAATCGTTGTCGGCTCGTGGTACTTGGTACCAAGCTCAATCGCTTCAGGAAGGAGGTCGAAGAGCGCGACGCCCGCGACCGCGCCCGCCGAGAAGCCGAGGATGAGGTGCAGTTTATCGCGGAAGCGGAGCGCGAACCACCCGCCGATAAAGGTGGCGAGCGAGGCGGCGAGGGCAACGTACAGGACGGTCATTCCAAAATTATTTCAGGGCGGCGTCTATGGCGGTTTTGAAGTTCGGATAGGGATATGCGCCTTGGATAACTTGCGTGCCGATGACAAACGACGGAGTCGCGCCGATGCCGACCTTCTGCGCTTCGGCCTTGTCCGCGTCGAGAAGGGTTTGATACGCGCTCGCATTCGCTTTCACATCCGCCGCGACCTTCCCCGCGTCAATGCCCGAAATGCTTGCATTCAACTCATCAATGGAAGCGGCGTTGCCGAACCCCCCGTGCTCCTCGTCTTGCGCCTTGTACATCGCGGCCCGCCACTCTTCGTATTTGTCGGGATAGAGCTTCCAGATGGCGCGATTGTACTCACCCGCGGTGGTCGAATCGGGGCCAAGGAATGCGAAATCGAGATAGACAATCTTCACCTTCCCCTTCTCTACGTACTCCTCCATGATAAGCGGCAGGGTCTCGGTCTCCCAGCGCTTGCAGAACGGGCACTGGAAGTCGCCCCACGCGAGGATGGCGGCTGGCGCATCCTCTTGGCCGATAAAGGGCCTCCCGCTCGTGTTTACATTCTTACTATCTACTGCCACAGACGGCGCCGCGCCGCCTCCGGCCGGTAGCGAGCCAGCCGAACCAGTCGGCGAGCGAGAGCCGTTCCAGACGACCGCGCCCGCGATGAGTACCCCGGCGGCGACAACTGCGAGTGGTAAAAATTTACTGTTTGTATCATTGGTTTCCATATCTGGCGATGATACCACACCTGTTCAAGCGCGTTTCCACTCCTTCCGTATTCCTTGACGGCGTTCGTCCGCCATGACAAGCTCCTCATAAATACCGCCGATGAGCTCGTAGTCTTTTGCTTCTTTGAGTGAGACCCATGCGAATGCGTCCGTCTCACTCTCCTGGAGTACAGCCTTCCCGCTTTCCCAGTCGGCCATACAGGAAATAATAAAAACTGGAATGCCCTCCTTATCTATGGTTGCAAGCGAAGTCACGTACTCTATATTCTTAATTTCAAGCCCAACTTCTTCTCTCACCTCCCTCCGCACTACCGTCTCGAGTACGTTGTACCAGCATTCATGCGTATCCTTCGGGAGATTGGTGTAATCGCTGGTCTCTAATTTCCCTCCCGGCACCGTCCACTTCCCCGGCCACCTCTTCTTGGAGAGCGCGCGGCGCGTGATGAGATATTTCCCGTCCTTCACGACGATGGCCGTCACGGCAACTTCGTGCAGGAGCTGTGATGTGGTGTTCATATCTACCCATTTTACACCACGGGTATAAGCACTTGACAAGTTACTCTACATATGCCACCCTATCAGACAGGGTGCTGAAGCTAGGCGCCGTCCATCAACTCAACTTAGGGAGGCCCTATGAGGCTCCGTTCTTTGATTTTGTTTTTGCTGTTCGTGTTCGTTTCGGTGCCAGCGATGGCGGCCGGGACGGAAGAAGAAAAAGAACTCGGGTTCTGGGTTGAGGTCCAGACGATCTCGAGACAGCCCGCTCGTGCCATCCTCTGGTACGAGAAGGAGCTGACAGACTCGTTCGGTTTCTTCACTTTTGTATGGAGGGAGTCCGACGGGTTCCGGCAGCTCCTTGCGGGACCGACATGGAAACCCTTTGAGGGGCTCCAACTCGGTATCGGCATTGGTCGCGAGACCGTGCGCGAGGAAGGTCGGGGCGTGAGCCGAGGGTTCTTCCTCGACGCGACCCGCGGTGATTGGAACCTCTCCGCGGCATTCGAGAGGGGTCGGGTCAGCGGGCCGTGGCACAAGGTCACCGCGACCTACGCGTTCTCCAAAGCGTTCGGGGCCGGGCTGATGAGCGAGAAGGATCTCGGCTTCGGCCCGCGCTTCGAGTGGAACGCCCGAAAGGACTTCCAAGTCTGGGGAGCGATGCTCCGCGGTCGCTTCACCGATGTCGAAGACGACATCGCCAAGAAAAGAACAACCACGGTGTTCGGCGTCAATTTCAGTTTCTGACGCGCACCGTCATCACTCGAAGCCCTGCGGAAACGCAGGGCTTCACTTAATTTCACTGATTTATAATCATGTCAGAAATTTTATCCTATAGGATATAAATTCCGACAAGTGTTTATTTTATTGGTACTGAATGTAAATGGGCGCAGGGGTGAGCGAGAGCACTTCTGCCGGCGAGAGGAGGCCGTTTGCGGGCGGGCGCGTGTCGTTTTTATAAAAAAGCTTGATGCCAGCGAACTGCACCGGCTCGGGGTAGATGACCAAATCATAGGTTCCTTTCTTCTTCTCTTTCGAGCCGAAGCCGTCCATGTCTATCACAATCTGCACCTCGGGCAGGGGTCGGATTCTCTTATAATTCGTCACCATGTTCGGCGTGAAGCGATGCACGACGAGAACCTTCGGCGGCAAGTGATTCTCGCGCACAAGGCTCGCGAGATACTCGGCGGCGTAGTTTATGTCGGCCGCGTCGAAGGTACCGATGACCGTGCCGGGCGGGTTTCCATATTTCATCGAGAACTCCGGGTCAATGGCAAGATGCACCTGCGGCATCTTCAAATATTTTTCAAGTTGCGGGAGTTCGTGCTGGAGTGTGCTTAACCCCACTTGCACATCGAGAAACACAATCCCGCGTATTCTACCGGCGAGGGTAAGCGCGTGCTCTATCTGGTCGTCCGGCATGCGGAGGATATATTTCCCTTCTTTCCCCGCGCTCGCCTGCGCAACGACCGCGATGTAGTGGATGGCCGGCACTGCGGGTGTCGCGGGGTCGGCCTTTGCCCATATTTCTGTCGTGCTCGCGAGCTTCGCGAGCACCCCGTCGGCTGGATACTCCCCGAGTATACCCATCCCTTTTGAATAAAAGTTCCCGTAATACGCGACGACGCGCTTGAACGGCAGAATGGCGCCCGCGTTCGGATAGACCGTAGCGACCGGCCAGAACGAAGGAGAGGTGGTGGAAACGACCGTGGCGCTCGTTGTCGCGGTCGAGTATGTCGGCGTCGTTGAGCTTATGTGCGCCAAAGCGAGCAGGCGCGCGTTGTAGTCTGCTTTATCAAGTTCCGGGAGTGGAATGAATCGGTCGGAGCTTCCAGACCAGTACTCGGTTGCGACGAGTCCCGAGTAGCCAAACGCGTAGACGAGCGCGAGCGCGGCGACGCCAGCCCCAGCCACTCGTGCTTTAGTAGTCATGCTGAACTATTGTAGCCGAAATTCCGGGTGGAAACCAAGAGTTAAAATCCGAGTTTTTTGAACGCGTTTGCGATAGCCGCCAAAGAATTATCTACGATTAGTTCAAGGGCGGATTGTGGCGCGGTCGGTTCTATCGGCGGCGGAAGTGCGGTCCCTCCTCCCTCTCCCGCTCCTCCCGAAGCGGGTATTACCGGCTCCATTCCCGGAACGGATTGCGTCTGCTGATACTGTTGGTATTGTTGCTGGTATTGCTGTTGATACTGTTGTTGGTACTGTTCCTGATATTGCTTTTGGTACTGTTCTTGGTACTGCTGTTGGTACTGGGAGGCATCAGGCGTCCCTTCTCCTGACGGTGGAGGAGTTTGATTCGGATACGTTCCGGGAGTGAATTGCCCATCCGGCGGCAGATATCCCTCCGGCGGCATCTGGCCCGGCTCAATTCCTTGCATAAACTCTGCGCCGCGCTCCTCTTGCCCCGACGGAGGAGGCATTCGTTCTTGCCCGTCTCCGGGTCCCTGCTGCTGCTGTTGTTGCCCCTGCGGCGGCCCCATTTGGGAGAAACAGGAACCCATTTTCTCCCCCACATCTCTAGACGGCATTGCCTGTCCGCTCTTTATTTTTTCAAAAGCATCACCGCCGAGAGCTATTTTTAGGCAATTCTCTACTTCTGCCGGCATATTTTGTGCGGATTCCCGGAATTGTTTTTGTCCCTCCTCCATTTGCCGAACTTCTTCTTCTGAAATCATTCCGTTCTCTTTCGCAAAATTCATGCATGCTTCCTGATTATCCGGATTGCCGCAGAATGCTTCGCATGCGTCTTTGCCCGTGCATCCTCCCGGTCCCTTGCCTCCCGTCTTTTTCGCCATTTCAGCTTCTTTTTCGCTCATAAAACCAGCCGCGACTGCGAACTGTATGCATTCATCGGCGTGCGCTGAATCTGAACAGTATGCGTCGCATTCTTCTCTCCCCCTGCATGCGGGCGGCTTCACGCCTTTTTTAATGGCTGTGAGCATCTTTTGGGAATCTCGCGCTTCCTCTTCTGTCATAAATCCCGCCGCCTGCGCGAACGCCATGCAGGCCTCCATGTGGTCGGGCTCGGTACAATACGTCTCGCACGCTTCCCTGCCTCTGCAAGGCGGCGGCACGGCTCCGTTATCTATCGCGACGAGCATTTTCTTAGCATCTTCAAGCTCCCTTCCTCCCAGAAATCCGGCCGCTTCGCCGAACGCAATACATTCTTTCATGTGGCTCGGGTCCTCGCAGTACACATCGCAGTCCTTTTTGTTCCTGCACGCGGGCGGCTTGACTCCCTTCGCTATGGCCGCCTGCACCTGCTTTGCTTCGGCCAACTCTTCCGGCGGCAGGATGCCGGTCTTTTCGGCGAACGCAATACACGCGTCTATATGGCTTATGTCGTCACAGTAAGCCTCGCACGCGTCCTTGCCGGTGCACCCGCCTGGGCCTTTGGCGCCGGCTTTTATAAATTTCTTAGCGATGCTTATTTCATCTTCTGACATCAGATTATTCTTTTCTGCAAACGCGATACAGGCGTCGATATGGCTCGTGTCGTCGCAGTATGTTTTGCAAGCGTCCTTATCTCCACAGCCCCCCAGTTCGGCTACGGGAAATTGGATGTCGGCGGGGCCTGTTTGGGCGAAAGCACCGTTCGCGATTATCAAAGATGATACGACGAGCCCGACCGAGAGGACGCTGGCGGAGAGCAAATTGTTTTTCATGGCGCTATTGGAATGGGTTGGTCTTTACCGAGTTAAACGGATTGGTCTTGCTCGTCGGATTAATGTCCGGCCTGTTAGTGAGCGGATTGCCCGCCTCGCCGATAGACGGCAGTACGCCCTGCGAGGCGATATCGGCGGTGGATTGTACGTCGGGCACGACGGGCGACGGAGGCGTTCTGAAGAGGAAATACCCTAGCACGGCGGCAAGCACAACAACCACTACAACAGAAATCCAAACCATTTTTTGCTTGTTTATCGGCACGTTATCCATTTGCGTATCCATAAGTACATGATACCAACCCTACTGACCCGCCCACGCGGCACTGTGTATAGCGGTTTCTCCAACTGTTATGGAGAAAACCTGCGTATTAACGCTTCGGCAGCCGCAAGTATAAGCTCTGTTGCGTAATATTTCGGATGTTCTTTATGAAAAGAGAGTGTTCCAAGAAGACTTACGTTCGAGGCGAATCGCGCATATTCCCTCTGAGCGGCAAGAACGTCTCGATTGAGACCAAAATTTAGTTTCCCCTGTTTAATACGCTCTTCCTCTGAATCAAGTCCATACTCTCTTACAATATTTTGTGCCAATTCAAGTGCTTGTTGGGCAGT
>CAZPXA010000018.1:0-14558 GCA_964590695.1 uncultured Candidatus Saccharibacteria bacterium | reverse complement strand
TTCGAACGCCGAAGCGATGTTTCGTCAGCAGGCGAAATCGCGAGGCGGTGCCCAGAGGTCGGTGAGCGACGGAGAGCTGGAACTCGAGGGAGAAAAATGTAATCATGGTCCCTGTCGGGCAGCCAGTTTGAGATAGGTTCGGACTCCAAGGAGTTTCAAACTGAACACATGAACAAAAAAGAAAAAAGTATTCTAAAAAAAGCAGTTGATAGCAACGAGGGACAAATTTCTCCCGCGACCATGATTAATGGCTATGCAGAAGGAGATCAAGGAATAGTCGAAAGACTCGTAGGTTCAGGATATCTAGAAAGGGTCTATCAATTTAGAGGAGGTCTTCATCAAGCAACATACTCTATTATTTTTTATGCCGTAACTGAGAAAGGACTAATACAATTTTCTACATTTCCTAAGAAATTATGGTTCAATTTCAGAAATCAAACTGCAGTTTACGTAGGTCTTCTATCCGTCATAATTTCTTTAGCCGCTTTCTTTTCCACATTAGCTTTTTCTTATCTGCAAAATAATAGAGAAAATATTGACTTCCAATTACGGAATAGACCTTATCTAGTAATCAATAAAACGGAATCCTCGAATATCGTCTATGGCAAAAGCGCTGACTTTGGTCTCCATCTAAAGAATATTGGCATCTTGCCCGCCCGGGTGGTCGACGTTGCAGCGTATTGCCCACCAGATGCAGATTTTCCTCCTCGCGAAGAAAAGATCATTATTGGAAACGGAGAAGAAATGATTTTCAACTTTTCGATTCCTTCGGAACTGGGTTCGGCTCGTTGTAGATTCTCAGTAAACTATGTTATGCCAATGGGTTCATCTACTAAAGATATTTTCAATACCGAATATATATTTAAATTTAAAAATGATAGTACTGTTATATATGAAAGTTCGTTCATTCAGTGACGGAGCAGAATTTCATTCCGAAGAGGGTCTAAATGAAGAGTAAAAAATTGCCGGAAAACTCAATGGGGGCTTGGCGGTATAATGTACGAGACCGAGGAGGGACAGCTAAGAAAGGAAAATAAATAACTATGGCAACAATTCACAAGAAAGTTTGGCGAGAATATCTTGATAAAATCGTCTCCGGCAAGAAAAAGCTGGACTTGTGCCTTGCCGATTAGATAAAAGGGATAGGAAGATTTGCTATACTATCCGCACCATGCAAAACCAGAGACTTCGGCCGTATTTTTTGTTGCTTTCCCTCGTTGGAGCTATCGCGCTCGCTGCCGCGGTCCTTTGGCCATTCATAAAGCCTCTCGCCCTCGCGATGGTATTCGCCGTCGTACTCCAAGGGCTCTACAACAGGATTTCCAGCCTCTTCGGCGGCTGGCCGAGCACAGCCGCACTCCTCACGGTCATCGTAAGCGTGCTCCTTATCCTCCTCCCGCTCTCTCTTGTGGGCGTGCTCGTCGGGAACGAAGCGCATAATCTCTATGTCTCGCTTGAAGAGGGTGGCGGACAAAACGCCGTCGCGGAGCTCGCGCTCCGCGCCGACGAAACTTTCGGAGGAATCGTTCCCAGCTTTAGAAAGTTCTCCCGCTCTTTCTCGACAGACCTCGATGCCTACACGAAGGAGGCCCTGCAGTGGATTGCCGGACACGCCGGAGAAATCTTCTCGAGTGTTTCGCGGCTCCTCCTCTCCTCATTTATTTTCTTTATCGCGCTTTATTACCTCTTGCGCGACGGGAAGCGCGTGCGGCAGCTACTCATAGAGCTTTCGCCCTTAAGCGACAGGGAAGACGAAGGGGTCCTCAATCGGCTCGAGCTTGCGGTCAATTCGGTCATTAAGGGGAATCTCGTCATCGCGCTTGTGCAGGGCGTTCTCGCGACAATCGGCTTCTTGCTCTTTGGGGTGCCAAACGCTGTTCTCTGGGGAACGGTCGCCGCAGTCGCGGCGCTCATCCCCGGCTTCGGCACAGCGCTGGTCTTCATTCCGGCTGTGGCGTTCCTCTTTCTTACCGGGACACTGTTGCAAGCGGCGGGGCTTCTCATTTGGGGCGTCCTAGCCGTTGGGCTTATCGACAATCTGCTTGGCCCCACGCTCGTCGGGAGCGGAATGAAGCTCCACCCGCTCCTTGTACTCCTCTCGGTCCTTGGCGGGCTTATATACTTTGGTCCGGCGGGGATATTCCTCGGCCCCTTATCGCTCTCCCTTCTCCTCGCGCTCCTTTCAATCTACAGCGACGTTTCGCGCAGTTCCGCAAGCGGCTGATACACGCACCAATTAAATCTATTTACATTGTGAGGTGCTACACTACGAATACGGTATGCATGTATTAATCGGGCTTCATGCGGCGCTTGGCGAGGCGGGAGCTCTTCTGTTCCTCTGGGTGCTCGTCGAGATGCTTGACCCGAGCGAATCGCGCCTGCGGAGGGCGCGCCTCGCGGCCCTCCTCGGGACCCTGTTCTTAATCGGCTCGTGGATTGTTGGCGGATTCTATTATGTTACCGAATACGGCGCGGCGGTGAAGCCGATAATCAAGAGCGGCCCCCTGCCGTGGGCGCATTCGGTCATCACCGAGACCAAGGAGCACGTCTTCCTCTTCCTCCCGTTTCTCGCCATACTCGCTTGGGGCCTTTTGAAGCGATATAAAGATGAGTTCGTGCAAAACCGGAGCGCGCGAATAGCCGTTATCATCACCTCGGCCCTCATCACGCTCGTGGCATTTGCGATGGCCGGAATGGGATTCATTATTTCAAGCGGCTTCAGGGCCGCTCTTGAAGCAACCGCCCTATGAAATTCAACAGCACCGCACTACTGCGCTCAACCACATGGGTCATCTGGTTTATCGTCGCCATCACGCTTTTTTCAGAACTCTCAGCTCCATTTAAGGCGCTTCTCACAGCGCTTGCCGGCCATCATTGGATAGGGAAAAGCATTGTTTCTACAATCGCGTTCGCCCTGCTCTACCTCTTTTTCAGTAGGACGGACGAGTCAGAAGATGTTTTGAAAGGCGCGTGGTACGTCGCGGGAAGCGCGGTACTCGGCGGGCTAATTATCTTTTCTTTTTTCCTGTGGCATTTCCTGAAAGGCTGATAAAGGTGTAGGATACGGGAGGAATTCGACTAGGTTGCCGTGATTGTGCGGCACTTTTTTGTTGCTCAACGTTCTTTTTCTGGCTGGAGGGAAAATTATGAAATTGAGAGATTTGCCGGTGAGGACTGTGAGACCGCTCGAGTCTCTGCCTCAAGGAGGAAGGCAACGAGAGGCAGAACCATCGGCGCGTTCGCAGTTCCCAGACATCGACGTGAGGAAGATTGAGTGGACAACGGAGACAGGTCCCCCCATGGTCGTCGATTGCGCTCGTCTCCGTCGGCTCGTCTCCTCGCCCCTGCCCAGAAGCGCTTTGCCCTATCGGTCGCTCTACGAGGCCCTGTGTGATGGCTTGCCCCCCGATGGTCCTGCGGTCATCGCGGAATTCTCCATTATCGCGACAGGCGTGATACCCGGGCAGAGAGAACCCGGTGGAAGGTTGATGTCCTTCATCAGGGTCGTGGCGAAGGGAGCGGAAAATCAGACTTGGGAAATCATTCTGCCGACCTCGTTCCGCAATGATTTCCTCAAGCATTGCGTGCCGATGCCTTGACGATTGCCGAAACCCTATTTCTTCACGTCATTCTTGAAGCCCCGTTCGCGGGGCTTCCTCGTTTGTATATACTGGAAACTATGGCTAACGGACGAAAGATAGAAATTGCAGTCTTTGGCGGCGGGTGCTTCTGGTGCACGGAAGCGGTGTTTAAAATGCTCGACGGCGTTGTATCGGTCGCGCCCGGATATGCAGGTGGTTTAACAGGCTTACCACAAGCGGCACCGACATATGAGCAGGTTTCGACTGGACTCACCGGCCACGCCGAGGTAACGCGGATAGAATATGACCCGGCGAAAATTTCTTTCCGCACGCTCCTTACCGTATTTTTCGCTACGCACGACCCGACGACCGTCAACCGGCAGGGCAACGACGTCGGGACGCAGTACCGCTCCATAATCCTCTACACGACACCCGCACAAAAAGGAGAGGCTGAAGCGTTTATCCGCGAAGTCAACAAGTCGTCTAAAGAAGGGGGACGCGTTGTGACCGAGGTGAAACCGCTCGCTGCGTTTTACGAGGCGGAAAGTTATCACAAGGATTACTTCGCACGTAATCCAGAACAGGCATATTGCAATCTCGTCATCAGCCCGAAGATAGAAAAGGTACAAAAAGAATTCGCCGAACTTCTCAAGCATTCTCATTGAACTCCTTGATTGACTTTCTATCTGGGCGGCTGTAGTCTGCCACTGGCGTTTCGGAGTTCTTTTTCTGGCTACGAGACAATTGCGATTCCAAAACTGAACTTGAGAGGAGCACGCCGTGACGGACCAGCGAGAAGCAATATCTGTTCTGAAATGCATGGACTGCAATTCGACGGCTCCGCTCTATGGAGCCACGAGGTTTCGCTGTCCCGATTGTGGCGGGCTCTACGACGTCTGCCACCAGTTCGAGATTCAGCCGAGTGAAGCGCCGTACTGGAAGATTGTGTTCGACAGGCGCTGCCTGCAAGACCATCACGACATCCAGTCCCAGTCCGGTGTTTGGCGCTTCCATGAACTAGTGATGCCAAGTCTGTCGGAGGAACACATCGTGACTCTCGGCGAAGGCATCATGCCGATGTGGCGCGCCGGCAATAATCTGCGGAAGTGGATTGGCGGCGGTCTGGACCTCTGGCTCATGCCGGAGGGATTGGCGCCGACAGGATCGTTCAAAGACTTCGGCGGCACGGTCATGATCAGTGTCGCGAAGGCCTCGGGCGTGACGGCCATCGGCTGTGCTTCAACAGGCGATACTTCGGCAATGGCGGCGGCGTATGCGGCCGCCGCGGGAATGACCTGTGCGGTTGTGCTACCGCGCGGGTGGGTGACCGCCGTGCAACTGGCGCAGCCGATCGCACACGGTGCAAAGGTGATTACCGTCCCGGGGAGTTTTGACGACTGCAGCCGCATCGTGCAGGAGCTGGTCGCTGCGGGCCGGATGTTCCCGGCCAACAGCATCAATCCCTCGCGCATCGAAGGGCATCAGGCGACAGTGTTTCTCGCAGTGCAGTTTTTCGGCTGGGAGATGCCTGACTGGTTTGTCGTCCCCGTTGGGAATGGCAGCAACTCAAGCTCGATCGGGAAGGGTATGCGGACACTGCGCGACCTCGGGTTCGTCCATCACATCGGTCGGATACTCGGCGTGCAGTCGGCGGCGGCAAACCCCCTGGCTCAATCGTGGAGCGTTGCTTCCGGGATGAACAGGAATCCTCCATCAACGAACGACTTTGCCGATTTGTGGAAAACCGCCTACATGCCGAGAGATAAGCTCGGCGATACAGTGGCAACGGCAGCGAGGATCGGAGCACCGGTTTCGTACAAGAAGGTAATACGCGAAATCACAGCATCCAATGGCGCGGTACTTACGGCGTCCGAGGAGTCCCTGATTGAAGCGGTTCTCATCGCCGGTTCAGACGGCCACTTTGTCTGCCCGCAGACCGGCACGGCGCTTTCTGGACTTCGCGACGCCGTAAGTCGCGGGCTGGTTCAGTCGAGGGAACGGGTCGTAGTGGTCTCAACGGCCGCCGGAATCAAGTTTCCCAATGTGCCGGCAAGACGCGGTGGAGCAAGCAGTTGGAACGCCAAGACCTGCGACACCGAGGAGGTGGCCGGACTCATCGGAATTTGAAGATACGGGCAATTCTGCTCGGGGCGGCGCGCAAGCGTCGCCTTCTTTATTTACACCCTCCTTTTGATGTAGAATTGAAAGATGAGGAGGGATGAGGAATTGTCACTCGAACTAAGGCGCGTCGCGAGAGAGGGAGGAACCGAAGCGCCATTTGTGGGGAAGTATGTGAATCATCACGAACAAGGGATGTATAAATGTGCCATCTGCGGAGCAGAACTTTTCTCGTCTGATACGAAATTTGATTCGGGCACCGGCTGGCCGAGCTTCACCAACCCGACGAACCTCACGCGCGTAGAGCTCAAGGCGGACACCAGTTTGGGAATGTCGCGGACGGAAGTTGCGTGTAAAACCTGCGGAGCACACCTCGGCCACGTTTTTAACGACAGCCCCGCGAGCGCGGGAGGAAAGCGCTACTGCATCAATTCCGTCTGCCTTGAATTCGCTAAACTGCTCCCCGTGACTGCGTCTGCTCTCATCATCAAGAATCTCGAAAAAATATACGCGGGTGGGACACGCGCGCTCAAAGGAGTGTCGCTTGAAGTGCCGAACGGAGACTTCTACGCGCTTCTCGGCCCCAACGGGGCGGGGAAAACGACTCTCATCGGCATCATAACGGGGCTCGTGACAAAGACAGGAGGAACTGTTTTGGTATTTGGTACCGACATCGACCGCGCGGCTGAGAGAGCGCGCGCCACTATCGGCCTCGTGCCCCAAGAAGTCAATATCAATCCTTTCGAAAAACCGCTTGATATTCTCGCCAACCAAGCCGGGTATTACGGCATGCCGCGCTCTATCGCCATCCCGCGCGCGGAGCAAATCTTGAAAGACCTCGGTCTCTACGACAAGCGCGATAAGCCCTCGGTGCAACTTTCTGGCGGGATGAAGCGGCGGCTGATGATTGCGCGCGGCATCATTCACGAGCCGAAGCTGCTCATTCTCGACGAGCCGACGGCCGGCGTTGATGTAGAGCTTCGCCGAAGCATGTGGGACTACTTGCGCGGCCTCACCAAACGAGGCGTGACTATTCTTCTCACTACGCACTATTTGGAGGAGGCGGAACAACTCTGTAAGCACGTCGCCATCATCAATAAAGGAGAGATAGTGGCGAAGGGAACGATGGAAGAAGTACTTGCAAAGCACGAAGGGGCAGCAAGAAACGATGGCTATCGCGGCGGCCGGCTCGAAGAAGTTTTTCTCGCGCTCACCCAGGGCAATGGCTCGACAAGCTCACCACAAGCATCATGACACCGTACCAGACATGGGTCTCGTTCTATACCATTGTCCGCAAGGACGTGTTGCGCATGTTCCGCATCTGGGCGCAGACCTTTCTCCCGTCAATCGTGACCTCGATTCTCTATTTCCTCGTCTTTGGTGCCTTCCTCGGCTCCAAGATAGGAAATGTGCAAGGCGTACCGTATGCGCTGTTCGTCGTGCCGGGCCTCGTGATGCTCGCGGTCATTACCAACTCCTATTCAAACACCTCTTTCGTGATGTTCTCCGCAAAGTTCTTCGGGCGCAACATTGACGAAATACTCGTCTCACCAACGCCGGCATGGGTGCTCGTGGCGGGATATATAACCGGTGGCGTCATTCGCGGTGTGGTCATCAGCCTTCTGGTACTCCTTGTATCCCTTTTCTTCACCCACCTCGTCATTCACAGCATATTTGTCGTCGTGACTTTCCTCATTCTCACCAGCATCGTTTTTGCCCTCGCGGGGCTCGTGAACGGGGTCTATGCCACATCAATTGACGACATTAACATCGTCCCGACATTCGTACTCACGCCGCTCGTATACCTCGGCGGCGTGTTCTACTCGGCGCAGGCGCTCCCCGGATTCTGGGGCACGCTGACTAAGTTTGACCCAGTCTTCTACATCATCAATGGTTTTCGCTACGGCTTCTTAGGAACTTCAGACGTTTCAATCTTCATCTCGGCGGGTCTCCTCTCTTTGTTTGCGCTCATCCTGCTCGGCACCGCGTGGTACCTCATCAAGACCGGCCTCGGCCTACGTCAGTGATGACATTGCACGTGTTCTTCGCATGGCGTCTGCGGGTGCGAGAAATACAGCTCTGGCAAATCGTCCTCTCCAAAAACGGCGTCCCGGGCGGGTACAAAAGCGTGCGATAAAAAGAAAAAAGCCGCCGCATGTTGCTACAGCGCGGCGGCCCATTACGTCGTCCCTACTTCAGACCGGTTGTCTCTTCGCGAGAAACTCGCGCCCGTGTCCGACATCCGTATTGATAGGGACTCCCTTTGCACAAAGGGGACATTCCTTCTCGTCCCACGTATCCATCTGGACATTGGCAAGGGCGAAGAGCTTCGGCACACCGCCAAGGGCCGCCGAAGTAACGCCTCCACGGTTGCAGAGAATGCCAACGCCGAGGATTTTGCCGCCAGCCGCGCGAACTGCGACCACCACCTTGTAAACCGAGCCACCGGTGGTGAGAAGATCTTCGACGACCAGCACTTTCTTTCCCTCGATGAGCTTGTCGTAACCACGCTTGATGGCGAAAACGTTCTCACCATCCACCTTCGCTCGGTCGGCATAGACACCCAGTACTTCGCGGCTAGTGAGTTCAGAAAGATGAAATGCCGTCCACTGCGAAAGAATCACACCGCCGATCGCCGGGGCAATAACCACTTGTACATCGTCGTTCGCGAACCACTTGGCCATCTCACGGCAGAGCAGTGACGTTTTCGCTGTGTGCGGATAGAGTGCGTCCTTGTTGGTGTAGGCCGAACCATGTCTCCACGACGTGTAGACGAAGTGGCTATCGGTTATGACCGCCCCGACTCTGCCGAGGATTTGCAGGACCGCTTGCTCGTCCATAATGCTTCCTTTTCTATTGGTACTGGTTGGAAAATCTTTGGAGGATCTATGTAACTACGTCCGAGGCATCCCCGGCTAATTACGAAGACCATTCTAGTAGAGCAGTCCACAAAAGAAAAGGGCTCGCAACGCGAGCCTTTCGAGGTCGAGCGACGCACCTCCTTTGCCTGGGGTTTAGTCGCTGAGAACGATGTCTGGTATGACCATGCCAGCCTCTTCCGCGAATGCCTTGAACGCTGCGACCAGGTCCTCGGCTTTCGTTACCTGACTGCCAGCGACGAGGAAGGTTGCGCCGTCAGCCATCGCCTGCGCTGGCGTGCCCGAGCGTTTCTGCTGGCCGAGAGCCACACCTGCGGACCGGGTGCCGGGAACCACGAAATCCATTCCGGCGAGCTCAAGGGATTGCCAAAGCATCCCCACTTCTTGCGCCGAGCACACGACCGTTTTCACGCCGGCTTCTTTCGCCATGAGTGCGAATTCGTGGACAATCTGCTCACGTGTCCGGTCCTCACCGTAGATGCGTTCGATTTCGTGTTCATCAAGCGAGGTCAACACGGTGATTGCGTAGATTTCCGCCAAAATGTCCCCATCCCTGTTGAAGGTTGCCTCGACGGCCGCCCTCATCATCGGGATTTCGCCCGCGGCGTGCACCGTGATGATATCGGCGCCGTTCCGGACAAGTGCCTGCGCTCGCAGACTCACCGTGTCCTTGGTGTCGTGGAGTTTGGCGTCGACCCACACGCGCCTAGCCCCGGCTTTCTTGAGAAGGTGGATGATCTTCGGGCCCTCGGCATCGTACAGGTCATGGATCTTTACTGCGTGAAGGTGGGGCGCCAGATCGCTCGTAAGAACGACTGCGCGTTCGGCTGACAAGCCGTCGAGCGCCAGGCAAATACGAGACTTGACCGGCGTGGTCGTGCTACTCGTCTGAGTCATAAAATCCTCCGAAGTTGGAACGTCAGAACACATAACTACACCTGGGAAACCAGCTAGTTACAGGGCTACACTATATAAAATTACTCACAAAGTCAACGAAAAAGCCATTTTGGACGGCACAAAACTTATCCCCCTCGGTTCTCTCATGGAATGCTGCAGTTGTTACAGTGGGAGGTGATGGCCTTGTTTTCTTGAAGGCCAGGAAATGCCCTTTGTCGTTCTTGAAATTGGGAGGTTCTATGAGTACGGTGTTCAGGTCAGTTCGCCTCGTACCACCAGCGAAAAAGCAACTCGCTGATCTTATGGCTACCATCGCCCTCGGCGAGCCACCTCTGGCTCGCGATGAGTCACGGTCGCCGCTCGTGGTGGCGGGTGAAATGGTCACAACTCTGCATAGGGGCACCGCAAAGGTGCTTGGCCATCTCGCCACGGCTGGCTTTCTCTGGTGGCTCGCGGGCGTCCTGCTCGTGTTCGCGCCTCCCTCCGGTGTCGAAAGAAAGGCCACCCGGCCGCCCGCAAAATTCCGCGGGCGGTCACTAATTTTATTGTGTGAGAGAGGGTATACTCTCCCCTATGATTCTTATTGAGTATAAAAAGGCATTTTTAAAATACGCGCCGATTGAGAACTTCGCGGCAGGCATTGAGCTTATGGGGCCAGAGGTGAAGTCGCTGCGGAGCAAGAACGGCTCGCTCGACGGCTCGCGCGTTGTCGTGCGCGGCGGGGAGGCGTTTGTCGTCGGGATGACCATACCGCCGTACCAAGCGGCGAACACGGCGAGGGGCCACAACCCGGAGCGGCCCCGACGCCTCCTTCTCACGAAGAAAGAAATAGCCGTGCTCGCCGCCGCAGAATCAAAGAAAGGCTTGACAATTATACCTCTTGAGATATATACTACAAAAAGATTCGTGAAGGCGCGCATCGCTATCGCCCGCGGCAAAAGAAAAGAGGACCGCCGCGAGGACTTGAAGAGAAGAGACGCCGAACGCGAAACCTCGCGAGTTTTGAAAAACAGATAATCCGGCCAATCGCCTAAAGAGTGTTTGCAGAGTAAAATATTTTTTAGGGGGGTGACCGGCTTTGACGGTCTGTTCCTTGAAAGACGCGCGACGCAGTGTACTCCCGCTACCACTCTAAACTTGCGGGAAACCAAACGTGCCAAGAACACTCTTGCACGCGCGACAAAGTCGCCTTACTTCGGTAAGGTCGGCGACATCGCGTTCGCCTACGCGACGGCTCGCGGCTAACCCCTCGACGCTTCTCGCCTAGCGCGACGTTCATTCTTCCCGGGTTTCTACAGCCGGAGGCATGGGCGGAATTATCTGTAGAATCGATGTCCGGGCTCCCGTCCGGCGCATCTAAATAAGGGATCGGGCAGGAATGGTTTTGTCTGCGTTCCTCGCATCCTGCCTTAAAGCTAACGCCGACTATGCGTCGTAGAAGCGCTTTTATCGAAAGATTCGGACCGGGGTCCAATTCCCCGCACCTCCACAAAATATAGGAGAATCAGGCTTTTTTCTGTATACTCCTTCACATGCCGGCACCAGCGAAGAAGCCAAAAAATAATAAGAAGCCCGCCGCGCCGTCTCCGGCGCGGCGGGGCTGGCGCGCACTCTTTGGCCTGCCTGGTCAGGGCGGCCCCTCGTTCTTCGGTAATCTCGTCACCACGGTTCTCATCTTCCTGCTTTTGATGAGCATGTACTCGCTCGTCTCTGACCTGTTCCGGCCGGCGGATAACGTTCCGCTTTCGGTCGTCGCGGCTGACGTCGCGGCGGGAAAGATACGCTCCATTACCGTGAGCGGCGACTCGCTGAATCTTGACTATGCCGACGGGTCCGCTAAAGTCTCGCGCAAGGACCCGTCCTCTGGCCTCCCAGAGACGCTTGCGACCTATGGCGTCACGCCCACCGAGCTTGCGAAAGTCGCTATCACGATACAAGGGCAATCGGGATTCCAATTCTGGTTTCTCACGCTCGCGCCGGTCTTGCTCCCCCTGTTCTTCATCGCATTCCTCTTCTGGTTTCTCACGCGGCAGGTAAAGGGAGCGGGCATGCAGGCGTTCAGCTTCGGACAATCGAAGGCGCGCGTTATTGACCCCGCCGACTCCTCGCAGCGCGTCACCTTCGCGGACATCGCCGGCGCGCGCGAAGCGAAGGAGGAACTGCTTGAAATCGTTGACTTTCTCAAAAGCCCGAAGAAGTTCCTCGACATCGGCGCGCGAATCCCGAAAGGCATTATCCTTATGGGCGCGCCGGGCACGGGCAAGACCCTGCTCGCGCGCGCGGTCGCCGGCGAAGCGGCTGTGCCGTTCTTCTCCATCTCCGGTTCAGAGTTTGTCGAGATGTTCGTCGGCGTCGGCGCCTCGCGCGTGCGCGACCTCTTCCAGCTCGCGAAGAAGGCCGCGCCCGCCATCATTTTTGTTGACGAAATTGACGCGGTCGGGCGCGTCCGCGGCGCAGGCGTGGGCGGCGGCAACGACGAGCGCGAACAGACGCTCAATCAAATCCTCGTCGAGATGGACGGCTTCGAGCCAACCGAGAAGGTCGTCGTGATGGCGGCGACGAACAGGCCCGATGTGCTTGACCCGGCGCTCCTGCGGCCCGGGCGATTCGACCGGCGCGTGACGATTGACCTGCCGGACCGTCGCGACCGCGAAGAAATTTTACAGATACACGCGCGCCAGAAGCCGCTTGGCCCCGACGTTGCGCTCGCGGTTATCGCCGAGCGCACGCCCGGCTTCTCGGGCGCCGAGCTCTACTCGCTCATGAACGAGGGAGCGATACTCGCCGCGCGCGAGAACCGCAAGGAGGTGACGCAATACGATTTAATACGTTCCATTGAAAAAGTGATGCTGGGGCCCGAGCGCAAGTCGCACCTGCTCTCAAAGAAAGAAAAAGAGCTCACCGCGTACCACGAAGCTGGCCACGCGCTCGTTTCCTCGGTACTGCCGAACGCAGACCCGGTGCACAAGATTTCCGTCATCAGCCGCGGCAGGGCGGCCGGCTACACGCTGAAGCTCCCGTTTGAAGATAAAAAGATGCACTCCAAAAAGCAGTTCCTTGACGATATTGCCGCAACCTTGGGCGGTTATGTTGCCGAAGAGATGTTGTTTAACGACGTGACGACGGGACCCAGCAACGACCTTATGGTCATCACCGCGCTCGCTCGGGACATGGTCGTGCGCTACGGCATGAGCGACAAATTGGGTCCCATTGCTTTTGGCGAGCGGGCGCTCGGGAACGAGCCCTATTCAGAACAGGTCGCGGCCAAGATAGACGCCGAGGTCGCGCGCATTATTGAAGAAGCGAAAGCGCGCGCGAAAAAGGTCATCGGCGAACATCGTACAGCGCTTGACGCCATCGCGAAGGAGCTCATGGAGAAAGAAACCGTTGAGCGCGCCGAGTTTGAAAAAATCCTTATTGCAAACGGCATCACGCCCAAAAAGCGGGAAGAAGAAAGCCTGTCCGGCCAGGGCATCGTTATCGCGCCCGGCCCCACCGGCGACATCACATAAACTTTTGGTTGTTGTAGTATGAATATGAAACGACCCGCCCCTAGCTCAGCTGGTTAGAGCATCGAGCTTATACCTCGAGGGTCCTTGGTTCGAGTCCAAGGGGGCGGACTAAATTACTCCAAATGCATCTCAGTGTTGGATTGCTTTGTGTAGCAATTCAGGTAGCATACGAATCGGCACTGTTGCCGAACATATAGGGGTAAACGCTATGGGTAGTTCTCTGGACACTGGGCATACCCGAGAGGAGCTTCGTAGAGAGAGCGAGAAGCCCTGCGAAAACAGAAAGTCTCCGACCGGGAAACACAAACCTGTCGAAGCTGGAGGGGGTTGGCCGTCGGTCAGGTACAAATGCGAGTACTGCGGCAAACACCTCGGGTACTCAAAGTGACCCTCGATACCCGGCGCAAAGGAGCGGTCTCTCGACCGCTTCTTTCATTCTAAATGCATCTCTCGCTCGGCGGCAAGGGTACGAAGAGAAAGGGGGGGATGGTTTTTTAATTCGGGGTCGCTCTCGACGAGGCGCGCCGCCTCGGCGCGAGCGGCCTCGACGAGCTTCAGGTTCTTCAACGCTTCCATCGCGATGTCGGAGACGCCCCATTGCTTACCACCTGCGAGAGAGCCCGCGCCGCGCTGTGCCAAATCGTACTCGGCGAGCTCAAAACCATTTTTTGCATGCATAAATGCTTTCATTCGCTCTCGCGTCGCTTCGCCAAATGTTTCGGGGAGCGCGAAGCAGTACGATTGGTGGGTGGAGCGGAGCACGCGGCCGCGCAGCTGGTGGAGCTGGGCAAGCCCGAAGCGCTCGGCGCCCTCGATGAGGATGACGGTCGCGTTCAGGACATTCACGCCCACTTCGACGACGGAGGTGGCGACAAGGATGTGAATTTCGTTGTTCTCGAATTTCTTCATCGTCCGTTCTTTCTCTACCGGCGCCATCTTGCTGTGCAGGATACCTATCGTCGCTTCGGGGAATACGCCTTTTGAGAGGCGCGCCGCCTCGGCCTTAACCGACTTGGCTTCAAGGGCGAGCGGATTGTACCCGGGTTCGCCTGCCTGCGCAGGCAGGTCAATGCGCGGGCAGATAACATATGCTTGATGGCCGAGAGCGAGCTCCTCCCGCACGCGCTCGTACGCCTGCTCCCGTTTTTTGGACTCTAATACCTCCGTGATGACTTGTTTTCTCCCTGCCGGCATTTCGTCAAGGAGCGTCAGGTCGAGGTCGCCGTAGAGGGTGAGAGCGAGCGTTCGCGGAATGGGCGTCGCCGTCATTGAGAGAAGGTGTGGCATAACCTCTCCCTTCGTCGCGAGTTTCTGCCGATGCGCGGTGCCGAAACGATGTTGTTCGTCGATGATGGCATACGCGAAATATTTAAACGATAGCGATTTCTCGATAAGTGCGTGCGTACCGATGACAATCGGTATCTCGCCATTTACAACCATCTTCCGAAACGCCGCTTTCGAGAGTTTCGCGGATTCTTCGTAACGCACGCGAGAAGGGAACTTCCGACATTCGTTTCCGGTGATAAGGCCAATAGGAATGGGGTGAGCGCGAAAATACGAGACGAATGTGG
>CAZPXA010000017.1:13357-14593 GCA_964590695.1 uncultured Candidatus Saccharibacteria bacterium | reverse complement strand
CCTGACCAACGGCCCCACCCGCGCCATCGGCAAGATAGGGCAGGCATTAAGTTTTGATGGAATTAGCCAATATGTAAGTATTGGAAATGTAAACTCAAGTTCAAAAAGTGTTGCTTTTTGGATGAAAGCCGCGACGACCACAACAAATGGGAAGCTGATAGACCTTAATGGCGCCGCTAGCATTGAAGATGTCAGCGGTACAATTACTGCAAACAACTTCACAAGCCCCACTATCTATGTGGATGGGGTAAATTCGTCAACGGTGAACAATACGAATTGGCACCACGTTGTCGTAACAACAGGAACAGGAATAAACGCCAGTGCAGTTAATATCGCCCAAATTGGCGTTAATTATTTTGGTGGTCGTATCGACGATGTCCGCATCTACAACCGCGCCCTCTCCGCCGCTGAAGTCAAACTCCTCTATAACTCCGGCAAATAACCCCTCTCCCCGAGGGCCGCCCTCCGTATACGGAGGGCGGCCCTCGGGGATTGGATGTGATATAATTCATTCGGTATGCAACGCAAAATAACCCTTACTGAAAGTGAGTTTTATCATATTTACAACCGTGGCGTCGAGAAAAGAGAAATATTTTCTGACATTAATGACCGTGAACGTTTTTTGCGTTTGTTATTTATCGCCAACTCAACGGAACCATTCAATTTTAGAGACATTAAAAATAAAAAACTCAGCGGAATCAATCGCGGGGCTTCGCTCGTCGCGATTGGGTCATACTGTCTAATGCCGAACCATTTCCATTTGCTGGTCAAGGAAGTTGTCTCCGGAGGAACGAGTGCATTTATGGAAAAATTAAGCACTGGTTATTCAATGTACTTTAACAAAAAACATGCTCGCGTCGGACCTTTATTTCAAGGAAGATTCAAAGCGCAACATGTCGATAACGACCAATACCTGAAATATCTTTTCGCTTACATCCACTTAAATCCTATCAAACTGATTGACTCGCGCTGGAAGGAAAATAGAGTCAAGGATCGTAAGCGAGCCGAACGGTATCTGTCAAATTACCGCTATAGCAGCTACTCAGACTATAGTGGAAGCGAGCGGGAAGAAAGAGCTATTCTCACAACTCAAGAATTTCCTGTTTATTTTGAGGACACGCATGGTTTTAATGATTTTTTAAATGAATGGTTGGACTACAAGGAAAGTGAGGAAGAATAGGCCCTAGTAACTCCCGAGGGCCGCCCTCCGTATACGGAGGGCGGCCCTCGGGGAAG
>CAZPXA010000017.1:0-13257 GCA_964590695.1 uncultured Candidatus Saccharibacteria bacterium | reverse complement strand
AGGGCGGCCCTCGGGGAAGTAAAGTGGGATGGTGAAAGGATTAAGAATGTCCTTCAATAAGTGTTACAATTTCGGTATCTTTAATTCATCAACCTCACTTCTTTCTTATGGCTATTCGCGTCGGCATCAATGGGTTCGGGAGAATCGGGAGGGCGTTCACGCGGCGCGCGCAGGGCCGCGGTGTCGAGATTGTCGCGGTGAACGACCTCGGGTCTCTGGAGAATCTCGCGTACCTCTTGAAGTACGACACGGTGTACGGGCGGGCGCCGTTTGAAGTAGGCAGTAAGCAGGAGGCAGACGGCAGTCAGAAACTTCTGATTGGAGAGAAGGAGGTAAAATTCTTTTCAGAAAAAGAACCGGCGCGGCTGCCGTGGAAGGAATTGAATATTGATGTCGTCGTTGAATCGACAGGATTTTTTACTGACTACGAGAAGGCGCAGGCGCACATTAAGGCGGGCGCACGGCGCGTGGTTATCACCGCGCCTGCAAAGGGCGATCCGCCAGCCGGCGGAGGCGCGACGGTACTGATGGGACTGAATGAACAGAAGCTCGCGACCTGCCAGATAACCTCAAACGCGTCTTGCACGACCAACGCCGCGAGCCCTGTCATCGCCATTCTGGATGAAAGTATCGGCATCGAGAAAGCGATCCTCTCAACAGTGCACGCCTACACCGCAAGCCAATCGCTCGTCGACGGTCCGTCAAGGAAAGACAAAAAGGAAGGCAGAGCCGCCGCGCAAAATATCGTGCCGACCACCACCGGCGCCGCAACCGCAGTCGCGACCGCGTACGAGTCGCTTGCCGGAAAATTTGACGGCATAGCGCTTCGCGTGCCGGTGGTAGCGGGGTCCATCGCCGACATCACCTTCATCGCGAAGCGCCCGACAAGCGTGGAGGAGGTGAATGCGCTCCTGCGTGCCGCTGCCGCCGCGCCGCGCTGGGAGGGCATCTTCTGGGCGACCGACGAAGAGCTCGTCTCAAGCGACATCGTCGGCGAACCCTTCGCTTCCATTGCGGACCTCGGCATGACCCGCGTAGTCGGCGGCACTCTCGTGAAGGTGCTCGCTTGGTATGATAACGAGATGGGATACGCGGAAAGCTTGGTCAGACACGTGCTCGCGGCAGCCGCGAGCACGTGATAGGTCGTATAGGACCTATACGTCCAATAGGACCTATGAAAGTATTCTTTGCCGCCGACCATGCCGGATTCGCGCTCAAAAACGCACTCATCGAGCATGTTCGAACGCGCGGATACGATGTGGAGGACTTGGGGGCTTCTTCGCTTGACCCGGATGACGATTATCCTGATTTCATGACACCGCTTGCCCGACGCGTCGCGAAGGAGCCGGACACCTGCGGCATTATTATAGGCGGGAGCGGGCAGGGAGAAGCGATGTGCGCGAATCGCGTGGCCGGCGTCCGAGCCGCGGTATTTTACGGACCGATGCGCGTAACTGCCGCGCTCGATATCGAGGGGGGACATTCAGAAGACGGATACGACGCGGTGCGCCTCCCGCGCCGGCATAACGACGCAAATGTGCTTGCCATCGGCGCGCGCTTTGTTTCGGGCGACGAAGCTGACAAGGCGGTCCGCATATTCCTTGATACGCCTTTTTCCGGTGCGCCTCGCCACGCGCGGCGCCTCGCGAAGTTTTGACCGGTATGAGCATTGTCGTTCCAGCCGTACTTCCTTCTTCGCGCAAGGACCTGAAGGAGAAACTTTCGCTTTTCACGCAAATTCCTTCGGTGTGCCGCGTACAAATTGACATCGTCGACGGCCGCTTCGCAACCCCGGCCTCCTGGCCTTACAGTGCGCCGGCAGAATTTAAAACGATGGTTGCCTGCGCTGAGATGCTGCCGTGCCTCGAGGCAATCGAATACGAGGTTGACCTTATGTGCCTTGACGCCGAACATGCCGCCGCCGCATGGCTTTCCCTCGGCGCGACGCGGCTCACCTTCCACGCCGAGAGTACAAGCGACGTGCCGCGGCTTCTCGCCTCCGCTCGGAATCGCTATGGCGCCGGCGCCGGTTTCGCGCCCGGCCTCATCTCCTTCGGCCTCGCAATTAATATCGCAAGCGAACTGTCGCTCATCGAGACAAGTCTCGACGAAATCGAGTATGTGCAATTTATGGGCATCGCGCGCATCGGGCGGCAGGGGCAGCCTTTTGACCGGCGCGTATACGAAAAGGTGCGCGTATTCCACAATCGCCACCCGGGAATTCCCATGCAAGTTGATGGGGGCATTTCGCTTGCAAGCGCGAAGAAGCTAGTCTCGCTCGACGTTTCAAACCTCGTCATTGGTTCCGGCATCCTGAAAGCTGGAGACCCTGCGGCGCTGGTCGCGGCGATTGAAAAGTTCCCATCGCCGTACGGGGTATAATAAAAAGATGCTTGCCGACAGCGAAATTGCAAAACTTGAATCGCGCGCGCGCGACATCCGCGAGACGATACTCAAGATGCTTGTAACGGCAGGAAGCGGGCATACCGCAGGCCCCTTGGGCATGGCGGATATTTTTACCGCTTTTTATTTCCATATCCTCTCTCACGACCCCAAGCGGCCCGGCTGGGAAGAACGCGACCGGCTCATACTCTCAAACGGCCATATCTGTCCGGTCCTCTATGCGAGCATGGCGCACGCGGGATATTTCCCGGTTGAAGAATGCCTCACGCTTCGAAAGTTCGGCAGCCGGCTACAGGGGCATCCTGAAAGGACTCGTCTTGAAGGACTTGAGACGACATCAGGGCCTCTCGGCGAGGGTCTCTCGCAAGCGGCGGGCATCGCGCTCGCCTTCCGTATCGATGACCTGTCAGGACGTACGACGTCCCGACATGTGTATTGTGTGATGAGCGACGGCGAGCAAGAAGAAGGGAATACATGGGAAGCAGTAATGTTCGCAGGGAAGAATAAACTCCACAACCTCACGGCGGTCATTGACCGCAATAATATCCAAATTGATGGGATGACGGAAGACGTGATGCCGCTCGAACCGCTTGCGGAGAAATACCGGGCATTCAATTGGCATGTGCTTGAAGTAAATGGCAACGACATTTCAGCCTTTATCGGGGCCGTTGGGGAAGCGAAAGCTATTTTCGAAAAGCCAACGCTTATCATCGCGCACACGATTCCCGGCAAAGGCGTGCCCGAAATTGAGTTTGACTATCACTGGCACGGGAAGCCGCCGACGAAGGAGGAAGCCGCACAATTCTTGAAACAGATTCGCACGATGGGTGGGAAACTTCCGCACGAATATGCTTAATCAAAACGCCCATCTTTCCGCAAATGTCTTCGCGGACGATATAAAAAAAGCGCCGACGCGTGACGGCTTCGGCACGGGCGCAGTAGAGGCCGGGAGAGCCGACTCGCGCGTTGTCGTGCTCTGTGCCGACCTTAAAGAATCAACGCGCGCAGAGCAGTTTGAGAAAGAGTTCCCGGAGCGATTTATCGAGATGGGAGTCGCGGAGCAGAATATGGCGACAGTCGCTTCCGGCATGGCCGCGGCGGGAAAGATTCCGTTTATTGCGAGCTACGCGGTATTTTCTCCCGGCCGCAATTACGAACAGATCCGCACGACCATTGCGCTCAACCGGGTGCCGGTCAAGATATGCGGCATGCACGCGGGCGTTTCAGTCGGTCCTGACGGCGCGACCCACCAAATGTTGGAGGACATCGGCATGGTGCGCATGCTTCCCGGAATGGCCGTCATCGTTCCCGGCGACGCGGAGGAGGCGCATAAGGCAGTTATTGCCGCGGCAAAAGTTGACGGACCGGTGTACCTCCGCTTCGGCCGTGCGGCGACGCCCGTCTTCACGACGAGAGAGACGCCATTTCAGATTGGTAGGGCGCTCACGCTCTGGGAAGGAGATGCCCCGAAAGTCGCACTTTGTTCGACCGGCTCAATGAGTTACGCGGCTCTCTTAGTAGCGCGCGCTTTGTCTCTAAGCGGCGTCGGCTCAATTGTGCTCCATGTACCGACCGTGAAGCCGCTTGACGAAGAAACAGTGCTCGCCGTGGCGAAACGCGCCGGCCGTGTCGTCACTATCGAAGAACACCAGACGGCGGGCGGTTTTGGAAGTGCCATCGCGGAATTCCTTGCAGAGAACTATCCCGTGCCTGTTCGGAGGCTCGGCATCGCCGACCAATTCGGCCAATCAGGTTCTCCCCAGCAGCTTTTGGAATACTATGGACTTGATGAAAATTCTATCGCCAGTGCCGTTAAACAGCTCGTCAAGGGAACATGAGCGTTTGGGTACAAAAGCGGCGGGGCAGGCCGGAAGAGTTTCCTGCACGTGTGTAATACCGTAACAATGAAAGATACAATAAACTCCTACATAGCTGTACTGCTCATCACTATCGTAGGCTCGGGGGCGGCATTGCTCATCGTCCATATCGGGACGACAGACGTCATCGCTTCCACGTTTGCCGGCAGTGAAGCGGATTATCGAGCGCTCCAACAGTCAATACTGAACAACCGATGACTTTAAAACGACTCAACGCGATACCCTGATGGCGCATTCATAAGATATTGTTCAAGAGTATTGCGTGAAAGAAGCCCCTTTTGCGCGCCGATTTCCTGCACGACCGCCATTGAATTTACCGGGCCCCAGAGAAGCGCTTCTTGAAGCGATTTGCCGAGCGCGAGCGCAACGACAAAGGTAGAGGCCATCGCATCGCCCGCGCCTGTGCGGTCAAGAGGCGGCTTCGGGTCCGGATACAGAGAGACTTTGAGCATCTGTACGCCGTCGAAGGCGTATGCGCCGTTTCGGCCGTCCGTGATGAGCACCGTCTTCGGCCCGAGCGAGTGCATATTTTTAAGAAGCGTTTTCACATCTGTTTCCCCGACTTCGAAGATACGTTGCGCTTCCTCTTTATTACACGCGAAGACCTCCGTAGCGGCGTAGAGCCCCCCAAGCGCATCCTTGCCCATTTTTATTTGGAACGTTCCAGGCTGGAATGCGAGTTTCGTTTCCGGATGCGCGATAAGCCATGCGGTAAGTTCGATGTGGAATGCTTCTGCATTTTCGCCGGTTGAGGATAGATACATCCATTTTGGCGGTGCGAGTTCCTCCGGCATACTATAAGGGTATGCTTCATGCCGGATGAGGATGGTGCGCTCGGCCCCGTACCAGAGGACATAATGGTGGTTCGTCGGGATGCCGTCGTGTACCGTAATGTACTTCGTATTGACCCCCTCACGCGCGAATGTCGCGAGAATCTCCTCACCGTACCGGTCCTTTCCTACGTTTGAAACGAATCCGCTTGAGAGGCCGAGCCGCGCGGCCGCGACCGCAGCATTTGCCGCGTTCCCGACGCCCGGCACGAGCGTTGAGGAATCGTAGGGAATCTTGTCGCCCCATTTCATTGAGATGGTGCACGTTTCTCGGTTGACGTCACAGTTGATGTGCGCGTCCTTAAGCTTGATGAACTCATCAACGGTCGTGTCGCCGATGGCTATGAAATCCATATGGTAGTCAGTGTAGCACGCGCAAAATCGTTTTTGCGCGTGCTAAAATTATTTCATGACTGACCTTGTTGCGCTCGCACGTTCGCTTTTTATGCCGGGCAAAGGCATTCTCGCCGCGGACGAGAGCGTGCATACAGCGACCGCGCACCTCGCGGAATACGGTATCCCGGCAAGTGCGGAGATGCGCCGACAATACCGCGACCTTTTCATTGATGCCGAGGGTATTGAGCGGTATCTCTCGGGTGTTATTCTTTTTCCCGAGACGCTTGCCGAGAAAGGAAGCGATAGAAAATTATTTCCAAAATCGCTTGCGGCGCGCGGTATCGCGCCCGGTATTAAAGTCGACCTTGGCACAGAGCCGCTTCCGACAAGTCCGCAGGAGATGATTACCCAGGGACTTCTCGATCTCCCCGAGCGACTCGAGACATACAAGAAACAAGGAGCCGTCTTTACCAAATGGCGCGCGGTTATCCGCATCGATGGTGATGAACTCCCTACCAATATTGCGATTCATGAAAATGCAAAACGCCTCGCGAGTTACGCGAAGGAGGTGCAGAGTGCAGGTCTCGTCCCGATGCTCGAGCCGGAAGTATTACTCGAAGGGAAACATAGTCGCGCGCGAGCACGCACGGTCATCGAAGAGGTACTGCAAACGTTGTTTTCAGTGCTTAATGAACATTCAGTGGATCGCGCGAGCATCATCGTAAAAACGTCCATGGCGCTCTCCGGCGGCGCGAGCGAGAAGAAGGATACGCCCGAAGAAGTCGCACGAGACACGGTGGAAGCGCTTATGGCGAGCGTGCCGCGGCAGATAGCTGGCATCGTCTTTCTCTCCGGCGGACAGACGCCAGACCAGGCGACCGATAATCTTGCCGCGATAGTGCGGTATGCGAAAGAAGTTAATGCGCCCTGGCCGCTCACGTTTTCTTACTTGCGCGCTTTGCAGGAGGAGGCACTCGCCGTATGGAAAGGGAAAGAAGAGAATGTTGCCGCCGCCCGCGCGGCCTTTCTCTCCCGCCTCGCGAAGGTCTCTGCCGCCACAAAGCCCACTTAAAATCATGTAGGACCTCCGAGGTCCTACACATCATTCAAGAACGAAATCAGCACCCGACAATACTTCTGCGCTTTTTAAATAATCTTTGATTGCTTCAGTATAATTTTCAAACACATTTCCGAACAAATCCTTAGTAAGGATAGAAGGGAAATTTTTCTTTTCACAATAGTCTAGATAACTGCTCCAGCGATATTTTCCTAAATATTTCAATGCTTCATTTGTATTTTTGATAATGTTCTTTTCTCGTTCCCGCCATTTCGTCGCTCCTTTGAGGTAATCGAGCGGATTAAGATGTAAGTAGTGAAGTATATATAAGAAATGTGCTTCGCGTGCAACAAGTATTTTCCTTGTTTTCCCCTGGAATAGATGCCCGCGCCGACCGTATCGTTCATTATAATATTTCGCATAGCCAACGTTTACTTTCATCATGAATTTGATCAATCCGCCCTTAACGAGTTCGGAAATGAGTAGGTGATAATGATCTTCCATAAGACACCAGCCGTGGATATCTACTAGTCGTTTCCGAATATGAGGCATTCGATGTCCCGCATTTGCATCATGAAAATTTCTGCGGTTAAACTCCTGGGCCGGTGCGGTATCATTGAATTCATACAGGTCATGTACGAAGCGTGCATAATCCCGCGAATCACAAAATAGTTTGCGACCGTCGATTCCGCAATTAAGTACATGGTACATCTCCATTCATTAAGTATAATCCATGTAGGACCTCCGAGGTCCTACATGGGTTGCGGGAAAGGGGAGGATGCGGCATACTCAAGCAATTATGCTTACGCTTTCGGTCAAAAAGCGCCCGCCTGCCCTGCCTACCGGACAGGCAGGCGGCAAGGCAGGAGGAAGAGCGCGTGCGCCGGCACTTCGGCGCGCGGGGTTTATCCCGGCCGTCGTGTACGGCGCGCACCACGCGTCGACGCCGATTACCGTTGCCGCAAGTGCGTTTGAAAAAGTCCTGCGCGAAGCAGGCGAAGCCACTATCGTCTCGCTTTCGGGCCTCGGCCCGCCCGGCCAGGGCGAACCGCTCCCGACCCTCATCCACGACGTAGACCTCGACCCGCTCACGAACCGGCCGCGCCATGTGGACTTCTACGCGGTAACGAAGGGCGAAAAAGTCGAAGTTGCCATACCGCTCGCTTTCGTCGGGATATCACCCGCGGCAGAGGCGGGCGCGAATCTCATAAAGGTGCTCCACGAGGTTGAGGTTGAGGCGGACCCGATGAATCTCCCGCACACCATCGAAGTGGACCTCTCGGTGTTGAAAGCTATCAACGACCGGATTCACGTGCGCGACATCGTTCTTCCTGCAGGCGTCGGACTCAAGAGCGAGCCTAACGAAGTTATCGCGCTTGTGCAGGAAGTCGTAGAGGAGAAGGAAGAGGCGCCAGTGGCGGCCGACATCGCTTCAATAGAAGTGGAAAAGAAGGGCAAGGAAGAGGAAGCCGCAGGAGGCGCTGCCGCTCCGGAAGAGAAGTCAGCCAAAGGCTGATCCGCCTTCGGAGGAAAATAGTTTTGTTATACTGTACGAATGTTTCGAAAGTTCGTTCTAACGCTTTTCTTATTTATAACAATCTGCGCGGGCGGCTTCGCCGTGTCGGAGCGTTCGGCAGCGGCCCAAGACCTCACGCCGGAGGAACGTGCCGCCCTCCAAGCGCAGTATGACGAGCTCCAAAAGGAAATTGCGCTGCAACAACAGATAATCAAGGACACGCAGGCGAAGAAAAACACGCTCCAAGGCGATGTAACGCTCTTGGACGCCCAGATTAAGGAGGCCCAGGCGCAGATTAACGCGAAGAATATAACCATTAAGCAGTTGTCCGCGCAGATAGTAAAGAAAAATACGGTCATTGGGCAACTCTCGGACCGCATTGAAAGGGGGAAAGAATCGCTTGCATCTATTTTGCGCCAGACCCAAATGCTCGACGATTACTCGACGGTCAGCGTTGCCCTTGGCTCACAAAGCGTCTCCGGATTTTTCAGCGACTTAGACGCCTTCACCTCCCTCAAAACCAGCCTTCAGAATCTTTTTGCCGATATCCGCACAGCGAAAGCGCAGACTGAAAGCGAGAAAGCCGAACTCGCGGTCAGGCAGGACCAGACCATTGACGCCAAGTACATCGTTGAAGCGAAGCAAAAGCAAGTTTCTTCGGATAAGAAGCAGAAGCAACAGCTGCTTGCAATTACCGCGAGCCAGGAAACCGAGTACAAAAAAGTTCTCGCCGAACGGCAGGCAAAGGCCGCGGCAATCCGCGCCGCACTCTTCCCGCTCCGCGATGCGGCCGCGATTCAATTCATAGACGCTCTCAATTATGCGAAGAAGGCACAAGCGCGGACCGGAGTGCGCCCCGCGCTCATCCTCGCGGTGCTGACCCAAGAATCCAATCTTGGGAAAAATGTCGGGCAATGCTTCTTGCGCAACACCGTAACGGGCGCCGGCGTCGGGAGGAACACCGGTACCGTATTCCCCAACGTCATGGCGCCCACTCGCGACGTGCCGCCTTTCCTCGACTTGGGCGAGCGGCTCGGGTTTGATTCGCTTAATCAAGTGGTGTCCTGCCCCATACAGAGCGCCGGCGGGTGGGGAGGCGCGATGGGCCCGGCGCAGTTCATCCCCTCCACGTGGCGCACCTATGAAGCGCGCGTCGCGGCGACGACCGGGCACTCGGTCCCGAGCCCTTGGAGCGCCGAAGACGCTATCGCCGCCATGTCGCTCTACCTTGGCGATTTAGGCGCTGACGCCGGCGGATACAGCGCGGAGCGGCGCGCCGCCGCGAAATACTACGCCGGTGGCGCGTGGGCGGGGCGGCAGGGGCAGTTCTACGGCGCGAGCGTGCTCGCCCTCGCCGAATCCATCCAAAGCAACATCGACTTCCTCTCAAACAATTGATAGGTCTGCGTAGCTATCCACCAGATAGTTCGACGATAGCTGTTTCCGTTATCCCGCCACTAGGTAAGATGAAGAAAACTTCGAGCCGCTGGCGGCACTTCACGGCGAAAGTATTGTTTCATCTCATTCCAGTTGCCGTCAAAAAGAAGTCGCGGCATCGGATCCTCTTCGGCATCGGTGAAATACAGCAAGCTTTTAAGGATGTGATGATAGTCGTGCGCAATGAGCGGATACTGGTCCGGAAGACGCAAAAGGATGTCCTTAAGCGGCTCATAATGTGTTGCGTACCAAAAGAGATCCACGAAATCGCGTTTACGACCGCGTTGACTGATTGCTACGATTTTCATAACCGCAATATCGGCCGGCGCAAGGACTGCAATACTCCCATACTGTCTCATGGGCATGCGCGGGATGAAAAAGGGGTAAGAGATGAAACTTACCTGCGCGCCGTGCATTCGCCCATATATGGTATCTTCGCGCGCAATGTCTGTTTCCCAGCCTGAAGGCATACGAGAGACAATACTCGCAACTGGAAATGTTTTTTCACTGGTGAAAAAGTCTAGGTCAACCGACACTCGGTGACCCGCTACAAGGGTAAGTGCGGTGCCGCCCGCAAGATACCACGGCGAATCCGCAAGCCACATTTCTCGCGATAATACTTCAAGCGCCCTTCGAGTTTCCGATGGTAGCACCTCAAGACGCCATGCGGCTACTTGACCAAGAGTGTCTCCCATAGCCGCTTTGTCGGCGCTTGTAGAACGCGCGAATGCTCCACGACATTGCGGATGAGAGCATGCGGGTAAGCGCCATACATCCACCGCACTTCTTCGTCGGTGCCGAAGTCGAGGATGCGTTCTATGATGTAACGCGCGTGCCGTTGTTCATCAAGCGTTGACGGATCAATGTCCCAAAACAGAGATTGTCGCAATGTCTTTTCCATACACATATTATACCATATCGTTGCTCGGCTCGCGTGGTAATAGTTATGCACCAGATTGTTCGGGTGGTAACGGAAATCGGGTATACTGGGAGAGTACAAGAAAGTCTCTTCTATATTTTATTGTATGCTTCCCATCCGCGACGACAAATTCCTCCTCATCGCCCTCGGCGCCGCCGCAATGGCAGTTGTCTTCGCTTGGCAGATTGGATTCAATACCGGCCTCAAATTAGAACAAACGAGAAGCACCACGCAAACTCAAACACCACTAGAAACAGGCTCTGTTGTTGGGGAAATCACTGACATCACCGGAGGAGTTATTACTCTGCAGGCGTTCATCCCCACACAAGACAATCGGAAAGTCGCTACCAATTCCGAAACCATTTTCGAGCGAATAGTGCCGAAAGACCAAGAAGCATATCAAAACGAAATAAATGCTTTTGACGCAAAAATAAAGGAGGTACAACGGGCGAGTAGTACCCCTCTCTCCCCGGAAGAGTTTCCCCTTCCGGTCACGTTTGAGAAAACATCTCTCGGCGACCTTCGTCCGGGGGACATTATCCAAGTTGATATCGCAGAAAATGTTCTGGCAACGGATCAGGTTGTGGCGAAGAGGATTGTTGTGCAACCGAGTTTGCCTGTTGTCGAGGGCGCGGCCACGACTTCCTCGCAATGAATCTGGAGATAAAGAATATTCTGTATCGCTGTCTTGTTCTCGTCTGTGCGCTTGTTTCTGTTCTTGGATTTGCGAATAAAGCGTCGGCGTACACCATACCGAAGTTTTACGCCGCTCCTTTTTATCTTTTCGACTCCTCGGTTACCGTGTGGTACAGCTGTGAAGATTATTATGTTCTAGGTCCCGTTAAGTATTGGTTTGACATTCTTCCGCCAACCATTTTCCGCGATTTCGGTCAGGTTACGATGTCGGGATCCACTGCTTTCAAGTCTTCATACGCGCCAATAGATCAGTGGTACAGTCAATTATCGCCTGCCAGTTCAGCTGGCTTTTGTGGGTTCGGTGCTATTAATCTTGGCGTCTTGAGCCCGGGCCAACATACGATATTTGGTCTCCTCTCTAATCCTTTAGGGGTATCCGGAAGTCAGGGCGTACCTGTTTGGGGGTATTTCTCTAAGTCTTTTAATGTATGTGTTCCAAATTACGGCTCTCCCTGCCAAACAAGCGCCTGTAGTGTTTCGGGCGCTTACATCCAGTGCGACGGTTCGTGCTATAGGGACCCAGCGGAGACCATCGTTCCTCCATCTACCCCCGTAATCTACGGCCCACCCTCCGTACTCGCCTATGACTTAGACGGCTATGAGTTCTATGCGGTTAGTAACGCCTGCCTCGTCCCGAGAGACGCCCTCGGCAACATAATCCCCGCGGAAGTCTCCCGGAGCACCGGCTGGGGTACCGCCCACATAACCTATTGGTTCTATTTGGATATTGAAAACGGTGGTCAATGGATCAATTATTTTGGAGCACATCTTTCGAGTAACTATGGTGCTTATGGTGGTTTCTACGACGCGTCCTCCGGGTTCACTCACTCCTATAGGAACCCCCCCGGTATCATAACTGCCTTCGAGAACTCCTCCCCTGGCACCGCCCGCGTCCGCGTCCAACCCTATATTGTCATTGGTTCTTCAGTCTACAACGAATCTTCCCCTTGGCTTACAGTAAATATCTTGCCAATTTCATGCGCTGTAGCGAATGCATGCGGGCGGGCAACCGGCACACTGCGGGACCATAGAGGGGGAAGCGGGGGCTACTGTGACGCCGAACTGCCCCCGGTCCCCTCAAACTACGGCTCTTCCTGCACTTCCGCCGCCAACTCCTGCGGTGACCGGAATTACGGCTCTGTCCAATGCAACGGCTCGTGTAGCGCCGGTAGCGCTCCGGCGGAACGGAGCGAGTGGAATAAATCCTGCACCTTAACATCTCCTTCAAACGTCTGCGGCAAGACAACAACGTCTACCGGTACCACCAACTGCGATGGGCAATGCGCCGGCACAACACCCGCCACCCCTTCAAACTCCACCTGCCTGTACACCCTCACCGTCAACAAGGCCGGCAACGGCACCGGCTCGGTCACCGGCGGTGGCACGTACACATACAACCCCACCACCCCCGTCTCCGTCACCGCCTCTGCCTCTACCGGCTCCACCTTCGCGGGGTGGAGCGGAGACTGCTCGGGCACGAACCCCACCACTTCTGTTCTCATGACCGCAGACCGGACCTGCACTGCCACCTTCACCAACGACCCTCCCCAAATCGGCACCGTCACTATCACAGACGAAGCCGGTAATGCGGTCAACGCAACCAACAAGGCGAACCCCATAAGCGACACCCCCGTCCCCTATACCATCACCATTTCAGGCTCCGACAGCGAAGGAGCAGGGAAGGTACATGTCTTCCAAACGCTCATCAACAACCAAGGCGGCAATGCCGGCGCATACCGTGGCTACCTCCTCTGGAACACCGGCTCTACGCCCTACTGGCCCGACGGCACCATTGAAGGCAAGACCTGTACCGGTGGCGGCTACGCCGGCATCTGGCGCGGCAGCCCCGGCGGCACCGACTACGGCGACAAATACCTCCATCTCCGCTCCTGCTCCGTCTCCGACTCCGGCAACACAAGGACCGTCTCTTTCATCGTCACCTTCGACCCTCTCTTCACCACCCCCCTCACCGGAAACGACATCAGTGGCTGGGTGAGGGACGACCTCTCGAACTACGACGGCTGGCGCAACTTCGACCTCAACTTCTCCATCGTCCCGCCCCTCTCCGCTACCTGCTCCGCCACCCCCTCATACACCTACTCTCCCTCACGTACCGCAAGCTACACCGCCGACACCTACACCTGGGGTATCGGCACTCTCTCTGGCGGCACCGGCTCCTACTCCTA
>CAZPXA010000016.1:5879-15098 GCA_964590695.1 uncultured Candidatus Saccharibacteria bacterium | reverse complement strand
CGCCGGGCTCTCGACCATCGGCACCGCTTTTTCCGAAGACGGCGTCCACTTCCATTCGCGTAGGCAAGTCATCGCGCCACAGGAGCCGTGGGATGCTTTCGGCTGTGAAGACCCGCGCGTTACCCTCTTTGAAGGCCGTTGGTACTGCTTTTACACCGCGCTTGGCGGCTATCCCTTCGGTCCTGACAATATCAAAGTCGGGCTCGCTATCGGCGATACTCCAGACCACTTTACCAAGCGGCATCTTATCACTCCCTTTAATGCAAAAGCGGTGACCCTTTTCCCCGAACGCATCGGCGGCGATATCGTGATGTTACTTACGGTGCACACCGACTGGACCGCAGAACATCCGCGGCCGACAATCGCGCTTGCGCGCGCAAAGAAGATGGATGAATTCTTTGAGCCCGATTATTGGCATCGCTGGCACGAACGTCTTGCCGAACATGCCCTCCCCGAAATGCGCCGGAGCGATGATGACCACGTTGAAATCGGCGCCCCTCCCATTTTGACGCGGCATGGATGGCTCCTCCTTTATTCATACATCCAACGCTACTACGACGAGCAAAAGCGCATTTTCTCGATTGAAGCCGCGTTGCTTGACGCTGGCGACCCACAGAAGCTCATCTCACGAACCGAGTCCATCCTCGTGCCGCAGGAGTTTTACGAGCAGTATGGACTTGTCCCAAACATCGTCTTCCCTACCGGCGCCACGATCGGCGAGAGTGGCTTGCTCGATATTTGGTACGGCGCGGCCGACACCGTCTGCGCCAAAGCGAGCGTGAAGCTCCACGACCTTATGCGGGCGCTTGACCCCGAGAAGCCCGCGAGGACCTTCAGCCGCGCGGCAGGGAACCCCATCCTCGTAGCGCGCGGCGAAGGCTTCGAGAGTCGCGGCGTCTTTAATCCGACAGCGATTGACATTAACAATTCGGTGTACATTCTCTACCGCGCGATGGACGCGGTAAATACCTCCACCATCGGGCTCGCCGTCTCCCGCGACGGTACCGCTATTGATGAACGCTTGCCCGAACCAATCTATGTGCCGCGTGCCGACTTCGAAAAGAAACACGGCAGCCCGACCGGGAATTCCGGTTGCGAGGATCCGCGCATTGCCCGCATCGGTGACATGCTCTATATGACCTATACCGCGTATGACGGGGTACATTCTCCGAAGGGGGCAGTGTCTTCCATTAGCGTTGACAATTTTCTTGCACGACGATTTGACGCGTGGAGTGAACCTTTTCTTCTGACGCCCGACAATGTAGACGATAAAGACCTTGCGCTTCTGCCTGAAAAAATGAACGGGAACTACCTGCTTTACCACCGCGTCAATAACCTCGTCTGCGCCGACCTCTTGCCCGACCTTGCATCGGGGAAACGCGTCAGCCGCTGTATTGAAGTCATTGCTCCGCGGCTCGGGATGTGGGACGGTGCGAAAGTCGGGAGCGCGTCGCCGCCGATTAAAGTCGGCGACAAATGGCTCATGATTTATCACGGCGTCTCCCGCCACGGCACCTACCGCCTCGGCGCCACGCTCCTCGATGCCTCGGGTACTGAAGTGCTCGCGCGCACCGCCGACCCCATTTTCGAGCCGCTCGAGCCGTATGAGAAACAGGGCGAGGTACCGAACGTGGTCTTTTCCTGTGGTGCCGTCGTCCGCGGCGACACTCTTTTCCTCTATTACGGTGCCGCAGACAAGGTCATCGGCGTCGCGACGGCGTCGCTCTCGCATATTCTTGATGCGCTGTCATGATGCCGAAGCTCGCCATCTTCGACCTTGACGGCACGCTCGCGGAGAGCAAGCAGGCGCTCACGGACGAAATGGCCGGGCTTCTCACGCGCCTTCTCGCCGAGACTAAAGTCGCGGTCATTTCTGGTGGCGCCTTTCACCAATTTCTTAAACAAGTGGTCGTGAGACTTCCAAGTGAAGCAAACCTCGCTAATCTCTACATCCTCCCCACTTCTGGCGCCGCGCTTTTTGAGTACGACCCTTCGACTTTGCTCAGGGCAGGCGATAGCGAATGGAAAAAAGTGTATGAAGAACGCCTCTCGGAAAAAGAATCTCACAGTATTGAGGAGGCAATGCGCGCGGCGGCGAGGAAGACCGGCGTTATAGATTTTTTAAAACCGGCGTGGGGCGAACGTATTGAGTATCGCGGTGGGCAGGTCAGTCTCTCCGCCCTCGGACAACATGCACCTCTCGATGTGAAAAAAGAGTGGGACCCGACGCACGTGAAGCGCCGCAAGCTAGAGGAGGAGCTCGCGGCGCAGCTGCCGGAATTCTCGGTCGGCATCGGCGGCGCGACCACTATCGATGTGACCAAGCGCGGCGTTGACAAGGCGTACGGCATTCATAAGCTCTGCGAGCGACTTGGCATTGATGAATCAGACGCGCTCTATGTCGGCGACGAGCTTGAAGCAGGCGGCAACGACGAAGCCGTCTATAAAACCTCTGTTCAAATCAAGGCCGTTGCTTCTCCAGCAGAAACTGTCGAGTTTATAGAATCCATCATTTCAAACACATAGTCAAAATATCCTTATTTTAAGCCATTTTTTGCACTATCCCCACCCACATTTGCCAAAATCGCCTTGACAAAATAGACCATATTTGCTAGTGTAGTGTCAATCGTCAGAAGTTCGACGATTTGCGTCGGGAAGACGACGCACTGAAGTACCTTGGAAGGTTTTCTGAAAGAAAAGAGATGACACATTCGTCATCTCGTTCGTAATAAGCACGGTGAAGATCCGCGCGAAACAGGCCGAGAACGCGGTCTGCAAGCCACATGGATTTTTGCCAAAATTGAACAGTCTCCGTACAGAGTTCGATAGTCTGCTTACGCGAATCCTCATCTCAAGTGCGGTGAGCCGATGTTGTGTTTGTCTGTTTTCTGGATATCGGCAAGAAGAATGTGTAAGAATCAGATGTTCTCGTCCGGGGCGACGGTTGCGGCCCCACATCGTGAGTGAAGTAAATTCGGAGTTAGGAGTTAGTTGTACCTTCCGGCCCAGATCAACGGGCCGCGTCACGTTGGTACCGGGCTTCGGCCCACACCCCTCGGCATACGTTCTCACGCCTTGGGGTTTTCTTTTTTCTATACTCATTACCTCATAAGCCGCACGAGGCGGATAGTCTCGAAGGAGTGGCGGCCGTTGAGGGAGTGGAAGACGGGCGAGAGCTTGTCGCCCGTCGTCGCGGTAAGCGCTTCGTGCACTTCGTCAACAATGTTGAGCGGGACCAAGTGTGCAAAATCGGCGCGCACGAGGCAACCTATTTCGGAGAGCTCTTCTAAGTGATGTACGATTGTTGACGCGACGAGCCCACGCGACTTCGCGGCCTCTCGTAAACTTTTTGAGTCTCGCACGGTCTGTAATGTCTCCGCCAGCCGACCTGGAAGTCCGGCGGAGCCGGATTTCCGGGTCGTCCCGAGCAATCGCGGGGGACTACTCAAGTCATTGAGCCACGCCCCGTCCATCGCTTTCACAAACTTCTTTTGCATCGCAATTTTCTCAACTTCAGGCATTTCTGCGAACACTTCGCGTGCCGCCTCTGAGGCGGCGCGAAAATCCCTGTCCTTTTCCAAAATCTCCGGATGCACCTGAAGCGCCCGCTCGTTGAGCCCAGTGAGATAGAGGCCAGAGAGCCGGCGCACCCGCGAGAGCGCCACATATCCCTGCCCGTATTCAAACGCTTTGGAGAGGTCGATAATCGCGGCGTCCATGCTCATCCCTTGGCTCTTATGTACGGTCATGGCGTAGGCGAGCCGGAGCGGTATCTGGGAGATACTCGCCCGCACCTTACCCTGTTCTTCCAACTGCCACTCCGCCGGTTCGACGGTAATCTGGAGGCCGTTCTTTGTTTTAACAATCGGGAGACCACCCGCGTCAAAACCGCTCACCACTCCGAGCGTCCCGTTGACGAATCTCCCTTGCGGCGAATTCTTAGTGAACATTACAGCCGCGCCCTCCTTTAGTTCCAGCACTTCCGGCGAGAGGCAACCGCGCATAAGCCCCTCCACGAGCGAATCCTTGCCTTTAGAGCTCATGCGAAATTTCTTCACGGCGCCCGGGAGCTTCGCGAGCTCTGCGGCATTGATGCGGTCAACGTCCGCATTATGCGAAAAGAGTTTTGGTACCCCCAGCGCCAAATCAGATTTGGCGCTGGGCAAATTCACCGACAACTCTACCTTGCGTGTCATCAACAGCTCGTGATGCATTCCTTTAACTTCGCCCGAACGTATCGCCGAGAGCACACCGAGAAACTCTGCATCATCCTGCCGATACTGTTCGGTGAGGTAACAAGTAATCAAATTCAAGTCCCTCCACACTTTTGACGCATAAGCAAACTCCACCTGCCTGCCGGCAGGCATGGCCTCGCGGCTTTTTGAAACCGGCGGCAGTTGGAAGAAGTCGCCCACAAGAACGACAGGAAGCCCGCCAAAGGGCGCATCGACGCGGCGTACTTCGCGGCAAACCGCATCCGCCATCTCGAACGTCGCGGAGGAAAGCATTGAGATTTCTTCAATTATCAGCACCTTCGCCTTCTGGAGGCGCTTTGCGACACGCTCCTTACCCGCAATACGGTCCACATCGGCGCGCGAGAGGCGTTCGGCGACACCGATACCGCTCCAAGAATGAAGCGTCATGCCGCCGACGTGCGTCGCCGCGATGCCCGTTGCTGCGGTCACCGAAGGCTCGATGCCGCAGCCGCGCAGCCACTGCACAAATTCATTTATCGTGTGCGTCTTGCCGCTTCCCGGCTCGCCAGTCAGATACGCGCTGGCGCCGGTTTTAAGAATTGTGAGGGCTTCTCCTTGGGTCATGAACCACCAGTATACCGTTTGTGCGCGAGAGATGAGAATAGTTTGCGCGCTTCTTCAACGACGAGAATGGAGGATGCCACCGCGATGATGAGTAGCCATTCGGACGCGGCGAGCGGAGTGGTGCGCAAAATCGACTGCAGGAAGGGCGTGTACACGGCGAGCAGTTGGAGCGTGATGACGACAACAGTCGCGGCGACCAAGTACCAGTTGGAGAAAGGATTGGCGCGGAACACCGACTCGCTCCCCGAACGGCAGTTCCATGCATTAAACCATTGGAATACGGCGAGCGTCGTGAGCGAGATGGTCCACGCTTTCGTGAGGTTGTCTCCGGCATATGCGGCGAAGAGCAGAAGCGTCCCGGCCATCATCGGGAGCGCCATGAGAATCATCCGCACCCCCATAAGCCGGTCAACCAGATACTTTTTCGGATGTTCGAATGTGCGGGAGAGGAGACCTTTTTCTTTGGGTTCCATCGCGAGCGCCACGTCAAGAAATCCGTCAGTGATGAAATTAAGCCAGAGAATCTGCACGGCAAGCAGGGGGAGCGGGAAGCCGAGTGCGAGCGCGCCGAGAATAACCAGCGCTTCCCCGATGCTGGTTGAGAAAAGATAGAGGATGACTTTTTTGATGGTGATGTAGATGCTTCTTCCCTCTTCCACCGCGGAAATGATGCTCCCGAAATTATCATCAAGAAGGACGATATCGGCCGCTTCCTTGGCGACTTCCGTGCCGACAATGCCCATGGCGACGCCGAGGTCCGCCGCGACGAGCGAAGGCGCATCGTTCACGCCGTCGCCGGTCATCGCGACGATTTCTCCGCGCCTGCGATACGCCTGGATAATCCGCAATTTATGCTCCGGCGTCACACGCGCGAAAACTGACGCTTTTGCGAGCCGTTTGGCGAGTTCGGTATCCGAGAGCACGTCCATCTCTTCGCCGGTCAACACGCTATCGTCTGTGCGCGCGATGCCGGCTTCTGCGGCAATCGCGCGCGCAGTCAGCTTATGGTCGCCGGTTATCATGACGACCTTGATGCCGGCGGCGGCGGCCCTTTGCATCGTCTCGGCTACTTCGCTCCGCAACGCGTCATGTATGCCGAGCAATCCGCCGAAGATAAGGTGCCGTATCGGTTCGGCCGATTGTGAAGCGGATGCATCCTCTCGCACCGCATACGCTACAACGCGCAGTCCCTTCTCGGACATCCGGTCCGCCGCCGCCGAAAGCCGCTTGCGCCCTTCTTCATCTAACGCGTGAGCCGCTCTTCCGACACGGATACGAGAAGAAAGCGCGATAATCGCTTCGGGCGCGCCGATAACGCTGAGGAGGGTAGCATCGCCGACCCGATGCATTGTGGCGTGATACTTCAGCCGATAATCAAAAGGCACTTCTAAAAGGAGGGGCGATTCGCCGATGAGCTCGTCTTTCTGGAATCCCATTTTTTCGCCGAAAATAAGCAGTGCCGCCTCAGTCGGGTCGCCAGCGACTTGCCAGCGATTTTCCTTAGCGGCGTACGAGACACGCGCATTCGCCACGAGCGTCGCTACCTTGCCCGCGAAGAGCAACGCTTCGTGATTTGCCGGTACTACGGTCGCTCCGCCCTGCTCCACCGTACCTGTGGATTCATAGCCGATGCCGCCGATGCGGTAGGTCGTTTCCTCGGCGTACACTTCACTTACGACAAGCTCGTTTCGGGTGAGCGTGCCGGTCTTGTCTACCGCGATAATACGCGCCTGCCCGAGCGCCTCCACCGCCTGGAGGCGTTTGACGAGCGCATGGCGCCTGCTCATCCGCCAGACGCCGCTCGCGAGCACGAGCGTCATAACAATCGGCAACCCTTCCGGGATGATTGAGACGGCAAGTGAGACAACGGTCGAAAAGATGATGGTAAACGGCAACCCCGCGAGAAGACCGAAGAGGAGCAGCGTCCCGCAGACGAAAGCGACGACGATGATGATTCCCCCCGAGAGCGCGCGCATATTCGCCTTGAGCGGTATCGCGGAGTCGACGGCGGCGACCGCGCGCGCTATTTGGCCGACCGCGGTTGTAGGCCCCGTCGCCACGACCACCGCCCTGCCATTACCAGCGACGATATGCGTGCCCTTAAAGACCATGTTTTTCTGCTCCGCCGTCGGTGCGCGCTCGCGATGAAGGGGTTCTGCTGTTTTCCCGACCGGGATTGACTCTCCGGTGAGCGAAGACTCGTCAATCTTGAGCGCGCGTGCGTCGAGTATGCGCGCGTCGGCGGGTATTTTTTCGCCCTCATTGAGGACCAGCAGGTCGCCAGGGACCACATCGCGGTCGGGAATAATGATCTCGGTGCCATCGCGCACGACGGTCGCCGATGTCCGCGTGAAGGTCGCGAGCGCGCGCAGGGTGTTCTGCGCCCTGCCCTCCTGGAGTGTCCCGACAATCGCGTTGAAAAGGAGTATGAAAAAGATGATGATGCTGTCGGCCGTTTCTCCCAGTAAGAAAACGACGACGCCCGCGGCAAGGAGAATATAGATGAGGGGGCTCTGGAATTGCCGCAAGAAAATAGCGAGGAGCCCTTCCGGCTTCGCCTTCGGCAATTCGTTCGGCCCAAACTGCTGCGCGCGTTCTGCGGCAACAGTAGCAGTGAGCCCGCGCTCATTCGTCCCGAGTTCTTTGAAAACCGCCTGTATCGGCTTCGCGTACCAATCATCAGTCACCACCGCATTGTACCAGCCGCCCTGCGGTTTTGCGCGCGGCCGAAAGTAAAAGGTTGGATACGGGAATTAAACGCCGCGATGCAGCCAGTTCCAAATTTTTGCAAAAACGTAACCGATGATACAGCCGATGAGCGCGGCAAAGATGATGACCGTAATGGCCGCGGAGAGGTCAAACGCCCCAACGACGACTGGCACGCTAAGCATGTGCGCCCATTGGCTGAAGTTAACGAGCCCTTGTGCCCATCCGAGCCACACGAGGGCGGCCCACACTATGTGGATAAGGGCGAAGAGCTTACCGACGGCAAGGCCGGTCTTGGTGGGGTTAAGATGCTGGTTCATGAGGATATGTTATTCGGCTAATACGTGAATTGTACCACCCTACCGCTTATTTCTTGTGTTTCGTCCGGTCGGTAAGTTTATATTTCATCCCTGATTTTGGCGCGGGCGGGAATTTCTTTCCCTTCACGCTTGTTATTTCTTTTTTGGTTTTATGCCCCGATGACCCGATCTTCGCATATTGGGCAGAAACGGGAACCTTTTGGCCCGGTTTGAATATTTTTTTAGCCATACCTATTTTTTGTTATGTTCCCCTATCATATCACCTCTTAGACTAGGTAGGCGTCTTGGCCGTAGCCGGCGATGCCAAGATATTCCGCTTCACCCTTTAGTATTGCTTCGTACGGTTGGCAGGCGAAACAGCCAGAGGAGCCGCCTGACCGGCCAGGTTGTGGGCACACGTACGCGCGCTTCTCCCGAACGTCTTTGACGCGCCGCGCGAGCGCAAGCACCTTCTCTCTCGCAAGGGCCGCGTCCGGCAGAGTCATGTCCGTCGGGGCATTGTTTTTCTCAAGGTACCAATACGCCGCGCCGCTCACGCGCCGCTTCTGGAGCGCCTGCAGAAGCAGGAGATATATCGGCAATTGGAGCGAATTTTCGTCCTCCTCGCCCTTACCCGTTTTAAAATCAATAATCCGAATGCTGTCGTCCGCCTCCACATATTCCAGCCAGTCAATGAGCCCGCAGAGCACGATGTTTTCGCCTTCGTCGAGGACAAAGTTCGGCGGCATATTGTTCTCCGACTCTTTCAGCTTTACCGTCTTCTTCGCGAGCGGTCCCGGGTTCTTCAGCACTCGCTCTATCATCGCGCGCCCGCGCGCTTTCGCCTCCGCCTCTTCCCCGCTACGGGTAAAGCCGCCTTTCTTGCCGGACGCGCTCGCCTCCCATTCCTTCTCAAAGTCAGCGAGCAGGTCGCGATGGAGCCGCTCCTCGACCGGCAACGCCTTGAGCGCCTCTAGGGTCGCATGTATCGCGCTCCCGAGCGAGAGCGCCGGGTTCACGATAGTGAGCTTGCGCCCCGTATCGGGATTTTTATAGACATTGTGCAGATAGTACAGTCGCGGACATTTAAGAAAATCTCCCATTGACGAATGCGATACCCACACCGCGCCGTACTTATCCTTCATGTCCTCATGATACCGCAATGTACCTCCTCAAATACAGCCATCACAAAAACATTCCAACATTCTTGAGAATGTGAGAATGTCTAAAATGCATTGATAAAAGCAATGATTCGTCGGCCGTACGGCGAGAGCGAATGTGCGACATTCCGACCTTGATATTTTTTATTGACGAGTCCCGCCTGCACGAGCCGTCGCGTGTGCTCCGATATAGTCTTGATGTTGCATTCCAGCCGCTCTGCGATTTCTTCAAGT
>CAZPXA010000016.1:0-5869 GCA_964590695.1 uncultured Candidatus Saccharibacteria bacterium | reverse complement strand
TTCTATACGTCGATGATTTGAAATTCCTTTCAGGTGCCGTTCTAACTGTTTTGCCGTCTTCATGCCCTCATGATACAACATTCCAACATTCTTGAGAATGTGAGAATGTTGTGCGCTTCATCGGTTAGGTGAACATGGAGACGAGGAGGAAATAGGCGAGGACAATAGCGAGGGTGATAAGGGCGAAGGAGAGAACGGTGGAGAGGAAGAGTTTCGTCCCCTCTGCCTGCTTCCCTCCCAGGATAAGGAGCCCCGGCTGGTAGACGAATAGGTAGCCCATCAGGGCGGCGGAAAAAACAAAAGCTGAGAGGAATATTATAGGCGCCATCATTCCGAGCTCGCTGTCTGTAATGAAGTTAGGCGAGTTGAAGATGAGCGTCACGAGGATGCTGATATACCCCGCCGCCGCAAGCGCATTTACAAATGGATTCCTGCTCATAGAGACCGTAACCCGCACTACCAGCTCTACGTTTCGCTTATGTATTCAAATACGTAATCGTTAGTTGGAGGACGGTCGCGAAGGAGACCCACGCTAGATACGGGATGTTGGCGAGGGCTACCCATTTTATATAAGGATAAATAGCCATCAGCGCCCAGACGAGCGTCGCGAGGCAGAGGATGATATCCGCGGCGGCGAGGGCGTTGTTCTGGAGGGAAAACTGGAAGTAGGTAAAGGAGAGGTTGAAAACGAGGTTGAGGGCGAACGGCAAGGCGGTCACCCAGGGAATCTTTCTCGTAAACGCTTTATAAAACACGGTTCCATAGGTCACTAGGATAATCGCATAGAGTAGAGTCCACACCGGGCCGAAGAGCCATGCCGGCGGGCCCCAACTCGGCTTAATCAGCGTCGCGTATGAGCCGTATGCGTCCATAGGATTATTTAAATATAGCACTTCCTTAAACCCCCCAATCCCCAAGACCAACATTCCAACATTCTTGAGAATGTGAGAATGTTTATGCTCGGTTCCTGAACCAGGAGATAAGGATAATGAAAAGTGAGATGATGACGAAGAGTCCGGCAAATATGATGGACACGGACTCTTGGTCGAGGACATTCGGGATGCCGAAGCCGCCGCCAGTCCATCCTCCGGCGAGATAAATAAAGATGAGGGAAACCGGAATCCACCAATAGGCGAAGTGGAGCCATGCGCGGAAGACCTCTTCTCGCATCTTATAGGTGATGAGAGAGAAAATAACTAATGGCAAAGAAAAAATGAATAGTGTTGGTAGAAGTAGATTGATTAATTTTCGAGATATAAATAAATGACTTTTATATAAGTAATCGACAATAAAAGAGAGAGCGAGCAAGCTTGCGGAAATAATCAAGACTTTAGTTTTCGTCATATAATTTTAGTTATTTTAAACCGACAGTCGCATAATAAATATTACCGTCATCAAGCTGGGCAAAAATCCTGTACCAATATCCCGCCAAGAGACCCTTGGTACTCCAATTATATACATACTGCTGGGCAGCGTTGTCCCATTTATACACTCCATCGCTCATGCCGGCTTGTGGCGCGAGCCATATTGGAGCAGTAGCCGCTTGTACCGGCGTACCGTTTATATTTTTTAATTGAAATTTGACCGGTACGGTACTGCCTGATTTGAAGATACTCGTACTCTGCCCTACTTGATGTGCAGTATCTTTTATTGGCTGGAGAAAGCCGTCCCAGCGATACTGAATAGTGAGGGTCCCGGGAACGAATGTCGTGAATTCATATTTTTCAGACGAGAGCGTCCCCAGAGAGCAGGTTATCGGATACTTCCCTGCTGGGCTCGTCGCCGTAGCCGTGGTGGCGCAGTCTGGCGCGCCTGTTATGTCGCTGTCTGCTACCGCGTTATCGAGAGCGTCAGAAATATGGGCAGTAAGGGACGGAAGCTGGTCCCCGAGAGTGATTGTCTTATCTTCTGCGATAACAGTCAGGGGCATAGGGAGAACTACAACGCCACCCAGCTTCGGCTCCAGCTCGACATCTACCGTTCCGTCGCCCTGGACATCTATACGGAGGTCTGAAGCGCCTTCTATCCCGGCATTTTCTGGGATATCCATCATGACCTTTGTATCGGTAAATGACGGGATGCCTGAAAATGTCGTGGTCGCTATGACAGCCTCCCCCCGTACTTCCTCCATATCAAAGGTGAAAGAGCCGTCTGCATAACCATCCATAACAAGATGCAGATTCGCCGACGACGGAACGCTGATGTACTGCACTTCTCCGAAGGAGAGGTAGCGACTCCCGGGAATGTTTTCTTCAAGAGAATTCGTGGTGGTGGAAAAGCCGGTGTGATTACCCAAGTCGTCGTAGAGATTAAGAGTGAGCGGCGAGTGGAGGGTAAATTTCAGAAGAATTCCTGATTCATCAGTATTCACAGGAGTGGATGTAGAAACAAATTGTGGAAGAGGACCAGTATTTGCGTTGGTAATAATATTTTGAATAAAAGTACGAAGTTGAGGTATCTCGAGGATATCGGCGTGTTTGCGATTAATGTTAGTAAAGAAATTATCTTCTCCATAACTCTTCAAATCTACCCAATACTTCTGGACCCCTGTCGAAGAAGGTGCCCACAGCGCGCTCGGGACGACGACGGTGCCGTCGCCGTCGAGGACCGTTTTGGGCGAATACTGGAGCGCGGGCGTGCTTATCATAGCGGCACATGTGGAGTCCGCCTTAAAGGCGGTGCAGGTGCTCTTCGTCCCTTGGTAATATGCTATGGTCTTAAGCGTCTCCTCTCCCCACCCGGCGATTTCTGTGAGCGCGATTCCGGCTGGCGGCGCCCAGGTATCAAGCATGGTGTGTAGCGCCTCCGACGCATCGAGCAGTGTCCTGTTCCCGACGATGGGAGCGGTAAGCGGGTCTGAAGCGGGTAGAGCCGCACGCGACTCGTCGACAAGGAAGTTGCGTAAACGCTCACTAGAGTGAATAGTGTCGCCGTAGGCGGCGCGCCAAGGCGCGAGAAGCGGGTCGGCGCTCACGGTAATCACCGGGTCATCAACATAGGTAAAATAGCTCGCAGAGGGAAGTAGGTTGTATACGCTTGGCATATTGCGCGCGAGCTCGCGAGCGGCCGTTTCAGTCATGCCGAAGAGCGAGAGCGGCTTCACGGGGAGCGCCTGGTCGTACCCGTGGAGAATCGCGCCGATTGCCTGTGGCGTGCCCGCCTGCGGCACCGAGACGAATATGAGCTTGTCGATGAGGTGTGAAGCTTCGGCTCCTAATGTGTCGGTGAGCGCTTTAGCGAGGAGGCCGCCGTTGCTGTGCGCGACGATGGTGACCTTCTTCGTTTTCGATGTCGCCGCAAGCCGCTTTAATTCCTGGATAATATACGGGGTGCTCGTCGCATCGAGGTATGAAATGGTTGAACCCGTTTGCTTGCCGCGCGTGAGGATATCGTTGAATGAAAGCCGCCAATCATACGGCACTGCCGTATAGTCCGCGATTGTATTGCCGGCTTTCATGGCGGCAAGCTGTTCAAGGAACGATTTATAGACATCGCCCTTAATCGGCAGATACGCATTGTCTATCACATCGCGCGTATAGATATCGCCTCGTGCACTGGACCCAGACGCTGTCATTGCGAGCTGTATCGCGTCAGCATCGCCTCCGGGTTCCCAGAGCTTCTTTTCGCCTCCTTGTCCGTCGGGACGGTAGAGGCGACTCGCCTCGATGCCGGGGAGGAAGAGGACATTGGAGGCGCAAGCGCCGGGCGTAGCGCACGGGTCGGGTGGGGGTGGAGGCGGAATGTCGGTGCCGTATACAGTGAAATTATAGAATGGCCAATTGCCCATCGCTCCGGGATAATCAGTCCCTTCGAACATACCGTCACGAAAGGGCCACGTCATTATCGAATTTGGTCCAGAAGAAGCGGCGCTGTTAATTTTGCACTGAGTCCCGGTGAAAGGGCCGAATGTAACCATCGGTGCATACGGGTCCCTCGGTATATGCGTTATTCCCCATTCATCCATAGTCTTAACCGGTGTTTTGCAATCGAGTATCTGGCTGAAATAATAGTTGACCAGTTTAATTTGGAACGTTTCAGTGCCGATGAGTGCAGTACGAAAGACCGCTGCCGGGAAAGCAATGCTGGATATCGTGCCGGTTGCCACAAAAAATCTAGGATCATTTACAACTATGTTCCCTGTAACCCGAGAAGTGTACGGCTGCAAGACACTCGTGTTTTGCGAAATAATCGAAGGAGTCGCACTGGCAACGAGTGGCGAAGCGCCCCAGAGAAGTGCGGCAGAAAAAAGAAACAACGCGACATATTTATGAACGTGCATTGTCTTCTAACATAACACTTCTTCATTAATACACATGCGCGCAAAGCAGGTATACTGTGCACAATGAATACTGCCGAAGGTACCGAGAGAAGTCGAGGTAATAACTTGAAGAATGAGTTGCAGAAAGTGATGCGAGGGGAGGTGTCGGATGATGCGGAGGAGCGACGCATTGCCTCGCGCGACACCTCCCTCTTTGAACGAATGCCGGAGCTGGTGGTGTATCCAAAAGATGCGGAGGATGTGAGTAATTTGGTGAAAGAGATTGCCGCCCTTCGACAAGCTCAGGGCGAACGAGCAGACCTCTCGGTCACTGCTCGTTCGGCCGGCACCGATATGTCCGGCGGCCCTCTCACCAGAAGCATTGTCGTCTCCTTTACCAAGCACATGAGTCACATGGGCGAGGTCGTCCCTCGCGAGGACGCTCGGGATGGTTCTGCCGGCTTCGCTACGACAGAACCAGGCGTGTTCTATCGCGATTTTGAAAAGGCGACGATGGAGAAGGGTCTCATACTCCCCTCGTATCCCGCGAGTCGCGAGATAGCAGCGATGGGCGGCATCGTCGCGAATAATGCCGGCGGCGAACGAACTCTGGAGTATGGGAAAACAGAAAGGTATGTTGAAGAATTAGAGGTCGTGCTTTCAGATGGGTCTATTGCGACCTTCAAGACGCTGGATGCTGAAGAACTGGAAGCTAGAAAATCTTTACATAATTTAGAAGGCAAAATCTATCGTGAGATGGATGCGCTCTTGGACTCGAACGCCGCGCTCATCGAACAACATCGGCCGAAGGTTTCCAAAAACTCCGCCGGTTACGCGCTCTGGAGCATTAAAAATCCGACTGCTGGCGGATTCAATCTCGCAAAGCTTATCTGCGGTTCGCAAGGTACGCTCGCGCTCTGGACGAAAGCGAAACTCTCTCTCGTGAAGCCGAAGGAGCATCGCGCGATGCTCGTCGTCTTCCTCCACGACCTTGGCATCTTACCTGAAATCGTGAATCGCGTCCTGCGCGAGAATCCAGAATCATTTGAATCATTCGACGACCATACCTTCACGCTTGCGGTGAAGCTTATCCCCGGGATGCTCTCACAAATGGGATTCGCCAGAGCCGCGCGGCTTGGCATTGACTTTATCCCCGAGGCGCTTATGGTTGCGAGCGGGGGCGTGCCGAAACTGCTCCTTATGGCTGAATTCGCCGAAGATACTATCGAGGCCGCCGACGCTAAAGCTTTGGCGGCCAAGGAAGCACTCGCGGACCTTAATCTACAAATGAAGATAGAAAAGAACGAAAAAGAGTCGGAAAAATATTGGATTGTTCGCCGCGAGAGCTTCAATCTCCTGCGCAAGAATGTCCACGGGCTCCACACCGCCCCTTTTATTGATGACTTCGTTGTGCCGCCTGCCTGCTACGCCGAGTTCTTGCCGAAGTTAAATGCGCTTCTTGCCGAATATTCATCGCATTTCATCTACACCATCGCGGGCCACGTGGGCGACGGCAACTTCCATATCATCCCGCTCATGGACCTTTCAAAAGAAGAAAATCGGCAAGTTATTTTGGACCTCGCGCCCAAAGTCTACGAGCTCGTGATTAAA
>CAZPXA010000015.1:1591-15499 GCA_964590695.1 uncultured Candidatus Saccharibacteria bacterium | reverse complement strand
TTTCGCCCGTCCGCAGGGCGACCGCCCTCCTCGCCGCGATGGCGGCTTTGGAGGCGGCGACCGCGGCGGCTACGGAGGTAACGGCGGTTACGGCCGCGGCGGATATTAATTAATTTCGCCAGAACACACGGAGACGCCCGCGCTTTCGCGCGGGCGTCTTTGTTGGTTATAAGAAACGGAAAAGTTCCGCATTGCTGCGGAACTTTTCCTACCCGTTCATCCTCCGTTGGGAATGAGCCTCGATGTTACAGGTGGTCCTAGGTAGCGATAACATATAGTTCGCATATAACGGACCTGAAAAAGTGTTAAGGTTCTTCCCAAGTGAGAATGAACTGCTTCTATATTTTCGGTGACGCTTTCCAAAAGTCAAGTGAAATGTGAGGAGAAAATGGTGCATAAGCTGTGCATAGGTCTGTATAATGAGTGCGTATGTGGCTTTTGGAAGAAAAATATAGTGGTGAAAAAACGAGGGCGTACGAGAAGGATAAAGAGCGGCTCGCCCTTGGCGAGCCGCTCGCCTATGTTATCGGTTGGCAACCCTTTCTCGGGTTGAAGATTTACCTCGACTCACGCCCCTTGATTCCCAGACCGGAGACGGAGTGGTGGACGGAGCAGTTGCTCAAAAGCGAGTCGCCGGAACGGAAAACGGGAGTAAGACTTGGCCGAGCGGCCCGGAGCGCTCCCGTTTTCCGTTCCGGCAACGAGCCGTTGCGATTTCTCGACCTCTGCGCCGGAAGCGGCGCTATCGGCTGTGCGGCGCTCGCGAGACTGCCCGCTTCGCCGGAGCTTCAGCGAGGCGAGCCGAATGCGCAAGTGTATTTTGGCGAGATTGACCCAGCGCACGAAGCGACAATCCTTAAAAATATCCGTACAAATGGTTTGGATGAATCCCGCGCGCACGTGCGCATCGGCGATTTGTTTTCCGCCAAAGGCGGATCCGCCTCTGGCGGAGAACTTTTATCAAGTATGAAATTCGATATCATCGCTGCGAATCCTCCCTATATCCCCGCCAGTCGTACACTCCCTCAAAGCGTCGCAGACTTTGAGCCGGCTCTCGCCCTCATGGCGGGAATAGACGGTCTCGCTATTATCCGCCGCATCGCGGCGGAACTGCCGCGACACCTCACAACGGGCGGCACTGCGTGGATAGAGTGCGACAGCGCGCACGTAGAGGCCGCACAAAAGCTTTTTGGAGCGAGAGGTCTTGACGCTAAGATACATAATGACCAATACGACAGGCCTCGTTTTTTCGTGATAAAATCACGGCATGTCTGAATCGCTCTCAACCGACCCATATAAGGGCGTTCGTGATTTCTATCCGGCCGATTGGGCGCGGCTCGGCGGGATGTTCGCGCGCATCCGAGAAACGCTTCTCGCGTGGGGGTATGAAGAATACAACGCCTCGCCCTTGGAACGCGCTGAATTATACGAAGCGAAAACTTCGGAAGAAATAGTGAATGAACAGACCTATACCTTCACGGACCGCGGAGACCGCCGCGTAACGCTCCGTCCCGAGATGACCCCGACCTTGGCGCGCATGGTGGCAGGGAAACGCCGTGAGCTTGCCTTCCCGCTCCGATGGTTCTCTATCGGCAATCGCTTCCGGTATGAGCGGCCGCAGAAGGGGCGCCTCCGCGAGTTTTATCAGGCGGATGTTGACCTCGTCGGCCTCGCCGAAGGCGAGGCAGATGTCGAAATCGTGCGGCTCGCTTCAGAGATATTAAAATCGTTTGGCGCTACGGAAAAAGATTTCGTAATTCGTGTGAACTCCCGCGCGCTCCTCAACGCCGCGTGCAAAGCGGCGGGGCTTAAGGGCGATGCCATGCGGCAGTATCTGCGCCTCTTGGACAAGAAATCAAAGATGACCAGCGAAGCCTTCAAGGCGGCACGAGAAAGCATCTCAACGAAAGACCCTTTTTCGCTCATTGAACCAAAGGCTATGGAACCTTTCGTCCAAGGGCTCAAAAAATGCGGAGTGAATAATGTGGTCTTCGACCCGACTGTCACGCGTGGCTTCGATTATTACACCGGCATGGTTTTTGAAGTCTTTGACACGAATCCGGCAAATCCGCGCGCGCTCTTTGGCGGCGGGCGCTACGACGGTTTGATGGCGCTCTTCTCCGCCAAAGGCGGATCCGCCTCCGGCGGAGGCGGCGGACAAATTCCCGCTGTCGGCTTTGCTATCGGCGAAGTCCCTCTTGGTGACTTCCTTGATACGCATGGCCTTGCGTTAAGCTTAAGCGCTCAGGTCCCGCATCTCTATCTTGGTACTCCTTCGCCGGACAACATTCCTGCCGCGCAAGCGTTCGCCGATACGCTACGTAAAGAAGGATGTCGCGTGTTCGTCAATCTGACTGACCGCGGTCTCGGCAACCAGATTAAAGACGCGGTGAAGCGCGGCATACCCTTCTTCGTAGCGTATGGGAAAGATGAAGTTGTGTCCGGAACGATTCGGCTTAAGACACTGGAAAGCGGCGAGGAAACGCCCGTCGCGGCCGCCGAACTCCCCTCCCGGCTCCATTAACCATGCGCGCTATCACGTTTGATATCGAAACCGTTTTTGATTCGGTGGTGCGTGGCCATATCGATGTGAACGAGCAGGAGCTCACTGTCGTGGCTATCCACGATTCTGAAACCGGAGAATATTCTTCATACTTCAAGGAAGACCTGCCGAGGCTCTGGCCAATACTCGAGCGTACTGATATGCTCATCGGCTTCAATTCCAACACATTCGACATCCCGCTTCTCAACCGCTATTATCCGGGCAACCTTTCTTATATACGGTCGCTCGACTTGCTCGCTGAAGTTCAGAAAGTACTTGGTCGGCGCGTTCGGCTACAATCACTCGCCGAGGCAACACTCGGTAAGGGGAAGACGGGTGACGGCATTAAGGCCAGCGAGTGGTGGAAGGAGGGCAAGAGAAATAAGGTAGCCGAATATTGCATTGATGATGTTCGCCTCACACGCGAGCTCTATGACTATGCGCTCTTGCACGGCATGTTGAAGTATAAAGACCTTCGCAACATTCGCGACATTAAGTTTGACACCTCGCTCTGGGGCAAAACTGATGTTAGTATACCGGCCATGACTCACGCGCTCCCGTTATGAAATCTCCCTATGTCATTCCGCTTGCTATCGTTCTTGGGGGAATTATCGTTGCCACCGCGCTGTATGTCGCAGTACCAAAACGCCCAATTCAGGGCGCCGGCAGCCCGACGCTCGTGCGCGGCATTGATTCGACCGACCACATCTTGGGGAATCCGGCCGCAAAAGCCATCATCGTAGAATATTCAGATTTCGACTGCCAGTATTGCAAGGTCTTTGACGAGACGATGCATCAAATCATCGCGAACGAAGGCGCACAGGGCGATGTCGCGTGGGTCTTCCGCCACTTCCCTCTGCTTGAAATCCACCCGAACGCTCTTTCCCACGCGCGAGCCGCCGAGTGCGCCGCGCAGGTCGCCGGCAACGACACGTTCTGGAAGTTTGAGACTGCTCTTTTCGCGAATCAACCGGTTGACCCGGTTAAGTACGGTGCCATCGCGAAGGCGGCGGGAGTCTCCGGCGACGCCTTCGCGACCTGTTATGCGAATGCGGCTGGCCCGTCCTCAACAATCGAAGCGCGCATCTTGAAAGACCGCCAGAACGCGCTCGATATAGGCGCCCAGGCCACGCCGTATTCCCTGCTCCTTGCCGCCGGCAAGCCGCCCGTCGTGCTAAACGGCGCGTACCCTTACGAGGTCGTCAAACAACTCATAGACGAAGCGCTTGCGAGCGCCTAATCGTCCACTAACCCGAGCCGGTAGATGTCGAAGGAGTTGTCGCCTTCAAACATATCGGATGGGTTCGGCAAATAAATGCGACGGCGCAGAATCTCTTCTGTCGCATCACTCACGAGCCGGTGGAAGACCGCGAAGTCTTTCGTGTATTCACGGAAATCAATAACATACCGCCGCATCTGGGAGCGGCCATCGGCATTCTTCGTCTTCTTGCATTCGTACACGATAAAGCGCCGTACCGGCTTCCCGAAGAGCTTTCTAACTACGTAATAGTTGAAAATGGCTTGCACCACGAAAAGAGACTTTGTGGCGCCGCCTTTGCTAAACGACGCGACAAACTTGTGGTCTACGATATCCACCGCGCCCGGTTCAATGCTTGATGCCACTACTAAATCCGACACGGCTTTGATGGGGAGCGACAGCCCCTTTACTTCTGCAGTACCCTTCACCTCGACGCCGAGAACTTTGTGCTTCGGCGGCCGCGCGAGGTAATACGAGATGGCGCGCAGATAATTTTTTTCCATCGCCAAACGTTTTTCTTTCTTCGCGCGGCGCGACTTCGCCCTGCCGAAGTCAATCTCAAAATCGCTTACATTGCGCATGTACTCAAGGCCCGTCCGTATAGCAACGTCTTTAGGAGCACCGTTATAAAAATGCTCAAGCGCAACATGCCCCGCGCGCCCGACAATGGACGCAGGAGTAGAGGGAGTATCGTACACCTCCTCGACATAGCGCTTGTACCACGCCAAGGGATTCCTCAAAAACGCCATCAGCGACGAATAACTCCAGTGCTTAATCGGCAATTTCTTTGCCCCTTTCGCTACTTTTCTCCTTCTCTTCATATATTCGTTAACGATTATAAACTATCCACGATTTGTGCCGACCGGTACATAGCGTGGATACTTCACTATTCAACCGGAAGTGCGAAATGCTCTCGTAAATGTTTGTCGCGTTCAATTCTTTCAACAATCATATAAAGAGCATCTGCCCCGATACGCAGATTTGCCTTCGCCAATGCGATAAGGTCTTCGCAATCATGGGGGTAAACCCACACACTATCTTGAAGCCGCACGAATCCGTATTCTTCCATAAACCGCCGCAATCGTACTCGTACGCTTCTGCGCCGTTCGGGAATATCAAAGATGACCACGCGCCAGCGGCGATCCCATTTTCTCTTCTTCGCATGAGCGACTTTTTGTATTTCTAACTCAAGCAGTTCCCTTCCTCTTTCAGTAATCCGCGCATAGCGTCGACCGCCTCTTTCTTCGAACGTGAGGAGACCCTTTGCAGCAAGCCGTCCGAGTACCGTCTTCGCCCGATAGTTGAATCGGGCGCCTTTCTTGGCACCAGCGTAATATTTTATGATTTTTGAAAAGTCTGGCACTGCGCCTATCGCGACCATAACGCCTCCAAGCGCAGCGTAGAGCATCGCTTGCTGAAATGCTCCTATTCGCCGTTCGCGTCTTGCGCTTTGCTCTATCGCTCCCATATCTAAACTCTAACATGTACTATCCACGCTATGTGCCGACCGGTACATAGTATGGATACCTTGACTATACTATGTAGGTGGTGTATAAATAGCGGTAGACTGAAGTTCTTGGCAGGATTCCCTGCCCGCCCCTAACATTAAGGAGGGAAGATGATTACGGTCAAAATATGGCATATGCGCGATGCAGGAAGGCAAGCGGAACTGCGCGAAGATGTATTCGAAGTTATTACCGGCGTTTGCGAAATCGACAAAACCAAAATCAACTTTCTCCCCGCACACGAGATGCAGTGGTGGGGACCCAAGGAACTAATCATCGTGGAGATTTCGGGTGCCCTCCCCAGGGACGGCCGCAACCTCGACATAGTGCGCTGGCGCCTGGAGAACACCCTGATCCACGTGATCCGTCGTGGTTGGCCCGCTACATGGGTGAAGTGCTTCGCGAGTTTGGGTAGCCTCGCAACAGAGTAAGGGATCCCTCATGGGTTATCGCGCGCGTTTGCAAGCCGTCCTTCGGGGCGGCTTGATTCATTTTTAATATGACTTCAGGTGGCGGGATTTATCGTGGATGCGGATTTTCTCCAGCGCCTTCGCCTCAATCTGGCGGATGCGTTCCCGAGTGACGCCGAATTCCCTGCCCACTTCTTCAAGCGTGTGGTAAATGCCGTCCAAGAGGCCGTGGCGCATCTCGAGTATCTTGCGCTCCTTCGGCGAGAGGTCGCCGAGAATGGCGCGCACCTGCTCTGCGAGGATGCGCTCGGAAGATTCTTGTACCGGCGACTGAATCTTGTCGTCGGGAATGAAGTCGCCCAGGGTTGACCTCTCGTCGTCGTCCGAGCCGACAGTGTTCTCAAGAGAGAGCGTGTCTTGGTTTATCTTTTCTATTTGATAGATTTTTTCAGGCTCGACGCCCATTTCAATCGCGATTTCTTCCGGATGCGGGTCGCGGCCCAGGGCCTGTGCGAGGCGGCGCGATACCTGTTTGTATTTGGCGATGGTCTCCACCATGTGCACGGGGATGCGAATGGTGCGCGACTGGTCGGCCAAGGCGCGCGTAATCGCCTGGCGAATCCACCAGGTCGCGTACGTTGAAAATTTGTACCCTTTCTTCCAGTCAAACTTATCTACCGCGCGGAAGAGCCCGAGATTCCCTTCCTGGATAAGGTCAAGGAGGGTGAGGTCGGGGCTGCGCCCCACATATTTTTTCGCAATGGAGACGACGAGGCGCAAATTGCTGCGCGCGAGGATGTTGCGCGCCTCAGCATCGCCTTTTTCGATGCGCTTCGCAAGTTCGCGCTCTTCGGCCGCGGTCAAAAGCGGGTACTGCCCGATTTCGCGCAGGTAGATTTGGATGGAATCATACCCGGTTGAATGGCGGTCCTTGATATTGCGCGTCGCAAGATACTCATCGGCGGCATCTTCGAGCATGCCCCCCTCGAGCACATCGACACCCGCAATAGCGAAACGCTCGTAGAGCGACTCAAGGAAACTGACATCGTCTTCAACGTGCGGGAATGATTTCAGGATTTCGCTGTAGGTGACATAGCCGCGCTCTTTGCCCTTCTCGATGAGCGCCTCCGCCGAAAGCGTTTTCTGCGACATTTCCTTCGCTCTCGCCTCGCGCAGAACAGCGCGCACGACCTGCTTTTTTGTGCGAGAGGCTTTCTTATGGGCAACTTTTTTCACCTTCCTTCCCTTAGCTGGCGTGCCGTGCCTACCGGCAGGCAGGCGCCCGAACGCCCGCTTTTTTCGGGTTTTCTTCGCCCGTCCCAAGTTCGGACGAGAGTTTTTCTTTTTCTTTTTTTTAAAAGATTTCGCCATGAGAAAATATAAAGATGAAAGATGCAAAAGGAGATGAGCAGCCTACTGCCCGAATTTGGCAAGACGGGCGGAAAGGCTTGCACACGTTTCTTGCGCACCTTTAACCGCAGCCGCATCTCCTGCGGCTTCGGCTTTTCGTAAATGTGTCACTGCCTCCTGGTACGCCTCGCGGATAACCGCTTCTTCAAAGGCGCGCAAAAGCTCATCCGCCGAATCCTCCGATGGCTCCGCGCCGAACGTTTGCTCTGCGAGAAACAGAGCCGGCTCCGGGAGCGCTTCTCGGGGCAGCAGTTTCGCTTCAGTAATTCGAATGTACTCTGAAGTGACACGCTTGGCAAGCGGCGTATTGGGATAGGCGTGGACAATGGCAAGGAGCTGTTCCGAACGCACTTCTCGTGCCGGGCGGGCAGGCGACGCAACCACTCCTTGTGTAGAAGAACCATGCGTGGCATCCGGAAGTTTCGGCTCGCCTCGCTTGCGCTCCAGCGAAGCGGGCAAGTGTTTTACGGATTCACGAACCGCGTCAACCGAAAGGCCGAGGGCACGCGCGGCGGACTGCGTAAAGTGCTCCCGCTCCATCGGGCTTTGGACCGCGCCTATAAGCGGTAGTACGATGTTCTCCGCCGCGCGCAACAGGCGATGAGGGTCGCTCTCGCGTTCGGCGAGCTCGGCGAGGAAGAAATCCACGATTGGTTTGGCGTCGGAGACGCGTTTTGAAAACTCCTTTCCGCCGGAGGCGGACCCGCCTCCGGCGGGCGCGATGAGCTCTGCCGGGTCCTTCCCCTTCGGGAGTCGAGCGGCTTTCACTCGCAGACCTTGTCGGAGGGCCAATTCGGCTGAACGCGCCGTGGCTGTGAGTCCGGCTGTATCGGCATCGAGAACGAGCATTAAATTTTCGCTGTAGCGCTTCATCAAGCCAAGATGTCGGTCGGTGAGAGCGGTGCCCGAGAGTGCAACTGCGTTCTCGAAGCCCGCCTGATGTGTGAGGATGACATCCATCTGTCCCTCCACCAGCATCGTGAACTTGCGCGTGCGTATCGCATCTTTCGCGAAATCCATCCCAAAGAGTATCTCGGACTTGTGATAAAGCTCCGTCTCGGGGCTGTTTAAATATTTTGCTACATCATCACTTGCTAGTGCTCTTCCAGTAAATGCGACGACGCGGCCGGCGACGTCGCGTATCGGGAACATGAGCCGATTGCGGAAGCGGTCATAATAGGTGCCCGGTTTCCCGTCCGCTTCTTTTATCAATCCTGCCGCGAGCATTTCGGGCACCGTGAATCCCTCCGCGGTGAGCGCCTCAAGGAGCGCGCGCCACTCGTTCGGCGCATAGCCGAGCCGCCACGCGGTAACAGTCTTATCGGTTAAGCCGCGCTTCTTTGCGTATTCTTCGGCAGGACTTTTTGAAAACTTGCCCGCGTACCATTCACTAGCGCGACTCATGAGAGCACGTAATCTGTCTTTCTTCTCTCCATCCTCCGGCGATCGGCTTCTGTATTCCAGAGTTACGCCCGCTTTTTCTGCGAGCATTTTCAATGCGCCCTTGAAATCGACGCCCTCTACCTTCTCGATAAACGAGAAGCCGTCGCCGCCGAGCCCGCAGCCAAAGCAATGCCAGGTGCCCCGCTCGGAACTCACATGGAAGCTTGCTGTTTTCTCTTTATGGAACGGACAAAGTCCGACCATGCTCCGCCCCGCCTTCCGTAATTTCACATACGGCGCGACAATGTCCTGAATATTCAGTCTCTCCTTAATTTGCTGTACCGTATCCCCCGCCATGATTTCTTGATTCTACCGCGTTTCCCGCGCGCTTGACAATAAGCACTCTCCATGCGATCATGTCCTTAGCTAGTGTGGGTCGGGTCCCGACTCGCAGTTCTGGCTGTTGACAAGGAGGTGAAAATGTCCAATAGGTGGTCTTTGCTGGTCACAGCGATGATTCTGCTGGGGCTTGGCGCAGAGGTTGCGGGGAGAATATTCCATCAACCAGATCTGTTCTACCCAATTTTCTTGGTCGGTGTCGCGATGATTGCGGGTATGATGGGAGCGACAACACCGAGGAAATAACGTGGCCAATGACACGAGATGGCGTGGGACCTGGAAGTTCCTGCGCCGTCTTACTTTTTATACACACCTACAGACACTACTTTCTTTTATACACGCGAGTGCGGTGACGAACGTGTTCAATATAGAGAATGCGTGCATTGTAATTGATTGTATAAATGATTCGGTAATCGCCGGCACGCCACTTGTAGTAGCCGCTCCATTCTGCGTGGAGCGGCAGTGGAGTAATGGAATTGAAATGTTCAGCCAGCCAAGTGGCACGATTAAGCGTTAAGTTGCATACCGAACTGTCGAGTTTTTTGAGTTCACGCTCTGCATCTGGCGAAAACCGCAAAGCCCAGCCGCGAGTGCTATCCGAGGCGCTTGCGTAAGGTTGCGAGCGAGACATAGGTGCGGCGAGAAGATTTTTGTGAAGTGCGTAGGCGGCGCTTCATTTCATCGGTAAGCTCAAGACCGAAGTCCGGGTCAGCGAGCACCTCGCTGACGGATTCGGCGATACACGCCCTGAGTCGCGAGTCTATTTTGCCCGACCTGATTGAAATCGTATTCATGTCTTTAGTATAGCACAAAAATGCTCAACCGTTCTTTTATTTGTTGTACCGTATCCCCCGCCATTGCTCCATCCTACCGCGTTTTGGATGGGTTTGACGAATTGCACAAAGCGGGCTATTCTGAAGGTGTTTTGGTTTGGCGACGATCTCCGCTTCCTGCGGAGTAGGCACTCTCCTCCCTGGTGCTTCAAAGTCGCCCGCCGCGCCGTGGTCCCTTTTCGGCGCGGCTTTTTTATCCTTGCCTAGAGCGCTCGCGGAGCACGTGGAGCGAACGAGGTCGCGCGCGATTCGTACGGCGCGGGCGTCGGGCGCTCAGCCTGAAGCTTCTTGATGTGAGCAGACTTCTTGCTCCCCGAAAAGCCGGTGCCCGAGGGGATGAGGCGGCCGAGAATAACGTTCTCTTTAAGGCCGCGCAGGCGGTCTACCGAGCCCCTGAGGGCGGCATTGATGAGAATCTTGGTCGTCTGCTCGAAGGAAGCCGCGGAGAGGAAGGAGCGGCGCGAGAGCGCGCTCTCCTTGATGCCGAGCACAATCTCTCTTGCCTGCGGCGGCATCTTTCTCGCGCCTTCCATCTCCTTTACCGACTTCACGAATTCCCAGTCTTCAACGATGTCGCCGACTGAATAGTCGGTGTCGCCCGCGTCCGTAATCTTCATGCGCGAGAACATCTGCTTCACCACGACCTCCAAGTGTTTCCTCGAGACCGACGCGCCCTGCAATTCATAAATTTTCGACGCTTCGGCAATGATATATTCCTGCACCATCGCGCGCCCCGCGTACTCAAAGAGGTCGTCAAGGTCGGCAGAACCGTCGGTGAGGATTTGCCCTTTTGTGATAGTATCTCCTTCCTTCACCAAAGGAACGCGCGGATAGGGAGCAAGATATTCATACGCCGAGCCATCCTTCTTCCCTCCTGGCCGGGCAGGCTGCCCTGCAAGCGGGGCGATGACGATGACCTTCTCACGGCCTTCTTCCTTAATCTCAGCGACTAGACCATCGGATTTGGAGATGACCGCCGGATTTTTGGGCGAGCGCTTCTCGAAGACTTCTTCGACGCGTGGGAGACCGCTCGTAATATCGCCGCCGACAGAGACGACACCGCCAGCGTGGAAGGTGCGCATCGTGAGCTGGGTGCCCGGCTCGCCGATGGCCTGCGCCGCGACGGTACCGACCGCCTCACCGAGGTCCACAATCTCTTGAGTGGTGAGGTCCATGCCGTAGCATGCCTGGCACACGCCGTAGCGCGTCTCGCACGACATTGCTGAGCGCGCGACAACCACTGTGACTGAAGGAGACGTGGCAAGCGCCTCAGCGTCTCCGGCAGAGAGGTAATGCCCCTTCTTCCAGCCAGAGGCTGGTCCGCCCACGGCGGAAAAGTCTCCTTCAATTGATTCGGCGAGCACGCGACCGCGGAGCGCTTCCGCATAATTGATTTGGATGCCGGAAGCGCTTATGCGATTAATCTTTACGCCGCGCTTTGTGCCGCAATCCTTTTCGGTCACGATGGAATCTTGTGCAACGTCGAAGAGGCGGCGCGTGAGGTAGCCGGCCTTCGCGGTACCGAGCGCGGTGTCGGTGAGGCCTTTGCGCGCGCCGTGCGTACTCATGAAATACTCAATCGGATTCAAGCCTTCTATCATCGAAGAGATAATCGGCACTTCGATTGTTTCGCCCGCCGTGTTTTGGATAAGGCCTTTCATCCCCGCCATTTGGGTTAAGTTGCCCAAAGTTCCGCGCGCGCCCGACTTCACCATGTCGGCGACGGAACCCATCGGGTCAAGCTCGAGCGCGACCTGCTCTTCGACTTGCTGTTTTGCGCCCTGCCAGACCTCAATAGCCATACGGCGCTTTTCTTCCTCGGCAAGAAGACCGTTCTGGTAATCTTCTTGTATCTTAACGACTTTTTCGGCCGCCTTTTCAATGATACCTGACTTTTGCTCTGACACCGAAATATCGTTGATGCCCCAGGAGATGCCGGAGCGGGTCGCGTAATCGAAGCCGAAACGCTTCACTTTGTTTACGATGTTTGGTACCGCCTCAAGCCCGTAGCGGGCGATACAATCGGTAACGATGCGCGAGAGCACCTTCTTGGTAATAGTCTCATTGACAAACGGATAATCGGTGAGCAACACCGTGTTGAAGAGGAGTCGGCCGACCGTTGTCTCAAACGGGTGGCCGTCAAATGCCGCGTATTTTTCTTTGCCTGTGACTGGCAGCACCTTTATCTTCGCGCGCGGGTCAATTGCGCCGTATTCAGATGCAAGAATGGCGGAGTTCGGCGAAGAGAAATGTTCGCCCTCGCCCTTGGCCTTCTCGACGCTCTTTGTGAGCCAATAGACGCCGAGGATGATATCGAGCGGCTTGCCGGTGAGCACAATCATGTCGCCCGAACCCGGCTTGAGGATGTTTTTATTCGCGCTCATGATGTTGGCCGCCTCCCACTGCGCCTCCTCCGAAAGCGGCACATGCACGGCCATCTGGTCGCCGTCAAAGTCGGCGTTGAAGGCATTGCAAACGAGCGGGTGCAGTTGAATAGCGTCACCCTCAATCAATTGCGGACGGAACGCCTGGATGCCTTGGCGGTGCAAGGTCGGCGCACGATTGAGCAGCACATATTTGCCCGCGATAGCTTCTTCAAGGAGCTCCCACACCTCCGCAACGCCGTCCTCAATGAGGCGCCCCGCCCCGCGGATATTGAAGGCAAGCTCGCGTTCAAGAAGCCCCGAAATGACGAAGGGGCGGAACAGCTCAAGCGCCATATGCTTCGGAAGGCCGCATTCGTCGAGTTCGAGGTCAGGGCCAACAACGATAACGGAACGGCCCGAATAGTCAACACGCTTGCCCAAGAGGTTCTGGCGGAAGTACCCCTGCTTGCCCTTCAAATAATCGGCAAGGGACTTGAGCGGTCGGCGCTGTGCCATCGTCATAGCGCCGGCGGAAGCGCCACTTTTCCTGATGGAGTTGTCGAGGAGCGCGTCAACAGCTTCCTGGAGGATGCGCTTCTCGTTGCGCAAAATGACCTCCGGCGCGTGGATGTCGATGAGTTTTTTGAGGCGATTGTTGCGGTTGATGACGCGGCGATAGAGGTCGTTCACATCAGAGGTTGCATGGCGGCCGCCCTCGAGCGCGACCATCGGGCGAAGCGCCGGCGGGATGACGGGAATCCTTGTCAGGAAGAGCCATTCCGGGCGTATGCCTGAGGCAATGAGTCCCGCAATAAGCGAGAGGCGCTTCGCGAGTTTCTCGCGCTCAGCGGTGCCTGCGCGTTCGTAACGCGCGGTAAGCGTCTTTTCGAGCTCCTTCAAGTCGAGCTTGCAAAAAATATCATAAATGGCTTCGGCGCCGATGCGCGCTTCAAAAAGGCCGCCGTATCTCACCGAGAAGCGGTGGTATTCGAGCTCATCGAGAACCGAGCCCACGACAACGCCTTCGATTTCAGCTTTGGTGAATGTCATTTTTTCCTTGAGTGCATCACGTTCCTTGTCGCTCCCGAGCGATTTATATTTCGATTTATATTCGCCCTCAAGTTCGGCGAGAAGACGCTTCTTTTCTTCTTCTGCAATCTTGGTGACGATGTACCCCGCGAAATACACAACTTTCTCAATATCAATCGCGGACGCGCCGAGGATGAGCGCTATCCTTGAAGGGACGGAGCGCAGGAACCAGATGTGCGCGACCGGCGTGCAGAGCTCGATGTGGCCCATGCGTTCGCGGCGCACGATAGAGCGCGTAATCTCGACGCCGCACTTATCACAGACGATGCCTTTATACCGGATGCCTTTATATTTCCCGCAGTAGCACTCATAGTCTTTTTCCGGGCCGAATATCTTCTCGTCGAAGAGCCCGTGTTTTTCGGAACGCTGGGTGCGATAGTTGATGGTCTCGGGCTTGGTTACTTCACCCGAGGACCACGCAAGGATGCGCTCGGGCGAAGCGAGCGCGAGCCGCAAGCCGTTCCAGGTGTCGCCTGCTTGCCGGTAGGCATGGCGCAGGGGAAGTTTGCGAGGGGTGAATGCCATAAATGAATAGTTAATTAGGTTGTGGGGAATAGGTTGTGGTACATAGCAATCACTCGGATTCAGAAAGCGGCGGCAGATTCAGGGGCTCGATGTCGAGCGCAAGGCCGCGGATCTGGTTGGTAAGCACCGCGAAGGAAGCGGGCGTGCCGGTGTGGCTGATTGGCTCGTTCTTCACAATCGCATCAAAG
>CAZPXA010000015.1:238-1581 GCA_964590695.1 uncultured Candidatus Saccharibacteria bacterium | reverse complement strand
AAGGCTGCCGAGCGGCCTTGAATATCGTCCGACTTGATAGTGAGCATCTCTCGAAGCGTGTAGGCCGCGCCGTAGCCAAGCAACGCCCATACTTCCATCTCGCCGAAGCGTTGGCCGCCATTCTGCGCCTTGCCGCCCAAGGGCTGTTGCGTGATAAGGCTGTAAGGACCGATGGAACGCATGTGAATCTTATCTTCCACCATGTGATGTAGCTTGAGGATATACATATAGCCGACGGCGATTGTCTGCGCGAACGCTTCGCCGGTGTGGCCGTCATACAGCTGCATTTTCCCGCCACGCGAGAAACCGGCTGTTCCAAGCTCGTTGCGGATTTCATCGGGGGTGGCACCCGCGAAAGGCGGCACGACTGCCTGATAGCCGAGCGTGTGAGCCGCGAGCCCGAGGTGCATCTCGAGAATCTGCCCGAGATTCATGCGGGACGGGACGCCAAGCGGAGTCAAAATGAGGTCAACCGGATTGCCATCCTTATCGTACGGCATGTCCGCGACCGGCAACACGCGGCTGATGACGCCCTTGTTGCCGTGGCGCCCGGCAAGCTTGTCGCCGACGGAGACATTGCGCACCTGGGCAACAATAACGACGATTTTCTTGATGATGCCGGTCTCAAGCTGGTCGCCCTTTTCGCGCGAGAAAACTCGAACGCCGATGACGCGGCCCCTCTTGCCGCCCTCCATGCGGAGGCTCGTGTCTTTGACATCCTTTGCTTTGTCGCCGAAAATGCTGCGCAAGAGGCGCTCCTCCGGCGTGAGCTGCGTCTCGCCCTTGGGCGTCACCTTGCCTACGAGGATGTCGCTCGGGCGGACTTCAGCTCCGATGCGGATGACGCCCTCTTCGTCAAGGTTCTTCAGGCGCATTTCGCCGACATTCGGGATGTCATGGGTCGTCGTCTCGGGGCCAAGCTTCGTATCGCGCACGACGCATTCAAAGTCTTCAATATGGACGGTCGTAAACTTCGCCTCCTCAACAAGGCGTTCGGAGATGATGATGGCGTCTTCATAGTTCGCGCCGTTCCAGCTCATGAACGCGACGCGCACGTTCTGGCCGAGCGCCATCTGGCCCTGGTCGGAACTCGAGGCGTCGCCGATCACATCGCCCTTCTTCACCTTGTCGCCCGTCTGTACGATCGGACGCTGCATAAAGGCAGAGTTCTGGTTGGTCTGGGTGAGGCCCTGGAGCTTGTACTCGTGCGGCTTCCCTGACGCTGGCGTAACGATGATCTTGCGCGCATCGCAGTACGTCACCGTTCCCGATTCCTCGGCAACGATAAGGCGTCCCGTGTTGCGGGCTGCATGGCCTTCGATGCCGGTAGCGACGAGCGGTGC
>CAZPXA010000015.1:0-228 GCA_964590695.1 uncultured Candidatus Saccharibacteria bacterium | reverse complement strand
GCACGTTCTGCCCGAGCGCGAGCTGGCCTTGTTCCGTCGAAGAATTGTCCGCGAGCACATCTCCTTTTTTCACCGTATCATTCAGCCTCACTGACGGACGCTGCATAAATGCTGAGTTTTGGTTTGTCTGCGTGAGCCCCTGGAGGCAGTATTCCCTCGACTTCCCTTCCTTATTTTTTACGACGATTCTGCGCGCATCGACCTGCGTTACTTCGCCCGATTCAGCCG
>CAZPXA010000014.1:0-16002 GCA_964590695.1 uncultured Candidatus Saccharibacteria bacterium | reverse complement strand
GGCGCCATCGTCGTCTTTGACGGCGTCGCAGGCGTCGAGCCGCAGTCCGAGACCAATTGGCGCTATGCCGACGAAGCGGCAGTGCCGCGCATCTGCTTCATCAATAAACTCGACCGCATGGGCGCCTCATTCCAGAATTCCTACGCGAGCATTCTTGACCGCCTCTCGCCAAAGGCGATTCGCATGCAAATTCCTATCGGCGAAGAGGCGGCGCATGAAGGCGTTATCGACTTGCTCACGATGAAGGCCTACACTTTTTCAGGCAATATGGGCGAAGAAGTTATTGAAGGCGAGATTCCTCCGGCGCTTCTCGGAGGCGCAAAAAAATATCGCGCCGAGCTTATCGAGCGCATCGTTGAACAGGACGATGCGGCTACAAGCGCTTATCTTGAAGGCAAGGAGCTCCCACTCGGCGAACTCAAAGCGATTTTGCGCAAAGCGGTCATCGCGAACGAGGTCTTTCCGGTTTACTGTGGGAGCGCATTGAAAAACAAGGGCGTCCAACTCATCCTCGATGCCGTGGTTGATTACCTCCCCTCGCCCTTGGACCTCCCGCCCGCGACCGGCACCAACCCCAAAACAGGCGACCCAATAGAGCGCCACGCCTCCGACGACGAGCCGTTCTGCGCGCTCGCCTTCAAGCTCCAGACCGATCCCTTCGTCGGCGCGTTGACCTTCTTCCGTGTCTACTCGGGCATGCTCACCGCTGGTTCCTACGTCTACAACTCAACGACGGGTGCCAAGGAGCGCATCGGCCGTATCGTGCGGCTCCAGGCTGATAAGCGCGAAGAGGTGCAGAAAGTATTTACCGGTGAAATCGCCGCGGCCGTGGGGCTCAAGGATACGAAAACATCACACACGCTCTGCGACGAGGCGAATCCGATTGTACTTGAACAAATAAAATTCCCCGAGCCAGTGGTTAGCTTGCGCATCGAGCCGAAGACGAAGGCTGACCAAGAAAAGATGGGTATCGCGCTTAGAAAGCTCGCGGACGAGGACCCGACCTTCCGCATCACGACCGATGACGAGACCGGCGAAACCATTATCTCCGGCATGGGCGAATTGCATTTGGAAATTCTCGTTGAGCGCATGAAGCGGGAATTCAGCGTCGTCGCGGATGTCGGCAAGCCGCAGGTGGCCTACCACGAGACGATTCTCGGAAGCGCCGAGGCGGAAGGAAAGTACATCAAGCAGACCGGTGGTCGTGGCCAGTACGGGCATGTGAAGCTCCGCATAAAGAAGATGGAACCCTTGGACCCGGAAAAGAAGATACCGAAGAACCTCACGCGCGAAGACCATTTCGAATTCATCAATAACATCAAAAGCGGCGTCGTCCCGCAAGAATACATTCCGGCGGTGGAGAAGGGCATCCGCGAGGCGATGGCGAGAGGATTCCTCGCCGGTTTCCCGATGGTGGACATCTCGGTGGACCTCTACGACGGTTCGTACCACGACGTGGACTCCTCCGAAATCGCCTTCAAGATTGCCGCCTCAATGGCTTTTCAAGAAGCGGCCGGAAGGGCGAAGGCCGTCCTCTTGGAACCGATTATGCGCATTGAGGTCATCGTCCCGGAGCAGTTCATGGGCGACATCACCGGCAATCTCTCCGGGAAGCGCGGGCAGATAGAGGGGATGGAAGAGCGCGGCATGAACAAAGTCGTCCGCGCCAAAGTCCCGCTTTCTGAAATGTTCGGCTATACCACCACGCTCCGCTCCATGACCGAAGGCCGCGGGAGTATGACGATGGAATTTGACCACTACGACACCGTCCCCACCAACATCGCCACCGACATTATCGCCTCACGAAAATAAAAACGGCGGGCTTTGGGGCCCGCCGTCTTAGTATGATCGGCTTTAGAAAAAACTCGCTGATTTCAAGCAAGTTTCATCCCCAATTCGAATCCTCCAGCTTTTCTTAGAGCTTCTCGAATTTTCTCGATCGACTTCGGACCAATTCCACGACATTCCAAGAGAGTGTTCACATCACACCGGATTAAAGCATCGACAGAATAAATACATCTTGCCTGCTCCAATAGTGTTTTAATATGTGCAGGAAGGTCGAGAACATCCAGCGTAGAAGTAAGAATTAGGGGGGTACTTAGCAAAGCCTGGTCGCGAGCCCAATTAGCACGCCATTTTGCGAAAGTTTCCTTTGTGCATCTTACTGCCCCTCCCTCCCAAAGAACATTCCCCTGATCGTCGGTCACCGAGATGGTGTGGCTACAGAAATATCCTCTATATTCACCACCACGAAGATGGAAAGCATATGTAATAGCCTCGTACGGTTTTGTAAAGTCACGAGTCCGACAATCGCTCCAGGGATATGCCGAAAAAATATCCCAGACTCTCGTCGTACCGATCGGAGCAGCCCAGTTCACGATGCCTCCTTCTGTTTATTAAGTTAATATAGATGGGACCGAATTTCTGGTTATATTCTGCTCCTAAAACACAGGAAGTCAATAGATAGTCATATATTTAATTCATATAAAAATAGACTAAAGACATTGACAAAATATGTATATTCAATTAGGATAGTCATATATTTATGACTAATGTAATCAGCGAACATCTCAAAAACGCCCTAAAAACTGGCCTTTCTGCTAAGGCGGCTACTGTATATGTAGCTCTCCTGGAGGTGGGAGTACCCCTTAGCCCCAAGGGAATCATAATCCGTACTCGTCTGCACAGGCAGTATGTGTACGATGCTTTACGGGAACTCCAGGACAAACGACTCGTAATCATCTCGGGTGAGAAGCGACGAATTAAGTACGGAGCGGTAAGCCCAGACCGACTACTCCAAGAAGCCGAGAAAGAAAGAATAGATGTGTTGGATGGCGTGCGAAATCTAATGAAGCTCTATGATCGCTCGCCTGCAGGCGTCGTTGAAGTTGTCCGCGGTAGCGAAGCGGTTATTGAGAGTGAGTTAGCGATATTGCGAGAAGCGAAGAATGGAGATTTTCTCGATATCGTTGGTGGCGGCGGAATGCACTGGGTAAATCTCTACGGAGAGCGAGTAAAAGAATGGGAAGCACTGCGCAAAGAGAAGAATATCAAGCTTCGCTACATTGGGAGCGGTGAAGATGTTCGCTATAACAGAGAAGAAAGCATCATTAAACATGAATCACGCCTTATTCCGGGTATCGGCGATATTGTGAATGTCGCTATTCGTCCCGAAAGTGTGAGTTTCAATATATATGAACCCGAGATACTTGCCGTTCGGGTAAAGAATATAGAGGCGGTCGCAAGCCAGTGCGCACTCTTTGAGGTTTTGTGGAACATTGCGAAATAAATATGCTATGATTGAGCTTATGACACACAGGCAGAATCTTCTTGGACTCCTCCTTACCACCGATGGTGGAGCCCTCGCTTGTGTCTAGATTCTAACGAAACCAGATACGCACGATGCTTCCACCGGAGGCCTCGGTTCTTTCTGCACATGACTCGACATAATCGAGAAGTGTGCAAGGCCGCCGTTCGTTTACCAAACGAATCGGCGGCCGTTTGTGCGGTTTGCAGAGTGCGCATGAATGCCGTTTCATTTTTGTCCGTTTACGCATACCTACAATCAACTACCCCGCAGCAGAGCTGCGAGGTATGTTGCTACGCGGTGTTGAGACCGAACAGCGTCGGTTGGCCGCGGTGGATTGATTCGTAGGTTCGACCTTGGTTTTTGACATAGTTTTTGATGACTTGTTCGCTGGCATACTGGCCAACCGTGTTTATATAATAGCCTTTTGTCCAGAACTCTCCACCCCACAGTTTCCGTTTGACTTCGGGGTGTTTGGTGAAGATTTGCTTGGCGGTGATGCTTTTGATGATTCGCACGAGGTGGGAGGGGGTGATGTCTGGAACGGACTGTATGAGGAAGTGCACATGGTCTTCATCCGCTCCCACCTCGTGGAATCCTATCTCGAACCTTTTCTCGATACCGCTACACACATCCTTCAGCGTCTCGGTAACCTCTGGGGTGAATATGTCCCTTCGGTATTTCACTGGGCAGACCAGGTGGTACAAGAGGAGCGATTTGTTGTGACGCTTCAGGACATGTTCGCTCATCAACTCATTCTAGCCCCTGAATGCCCCCGCAGCAGAGCTGCGAGGCAATCTCTTCGAGTATATCGCGTATAATTTATGTCATTATGACGATATGGAAATTCATTTCAGCGACCACGCATTACTCAAGATGGGGCAACGAAAGATTCCAATTTCGTTCGTGCGGAAGGTCGTATTGTCGCCCGATATGCGTAGGTCCGGGAATTATCCACGTGAAGAATGGTATCGTCGTTTTGGAATACAGTATCTAAAGGTAATCGTTGTGCGCGAACCAGGTCAGATTGTCGTCGTCACCGTCCATTGGGTAAAGAAAGTGCCAGTATGATATACTGCCACCATGAAGATTACATACGATAAAAAGGTTGATGCGCTTAACGTTTCAATTCGTCCTGGCACGATCGCTAAGACCGTAGAAGTTGCACCAGAAGTGATGCTTGATATCGACAAAAAGGGTCGCATCCTTAACCTTGAAATTCTTGGTGCGCGTGAGAAAGTTGGTGCTCGGAACTTCAACACTGTCCACATCGGTGGTACCTCTGTCCCGATGCTTTCACCGGCATAAAGGATGAGCTTGCGTTTCTGGTCTAGATTGGCGGTAGAATTGGGGGATTAGAAATTAAATCCGTCGCCTAGGTACACGAAGGATATCAAAGATAAGAAAGAACCGACAATAATTACCAACACTGCTTTGATGAGAGGGAACCATCCATCTGACTTGATGAACATAAAGACTCCAGCTACAAAAAGTGGAACTCCTAGAATTGCTAAAACTAAACCGATAAATATTTCCATAGTCTCTTAAAAACTAGCATGAGTGCTGTATCACACCTAACAGACAACTTGCGTTTTGCACGAGGCTCGGGTACATTTATCCCTAACGCATTGTGGCGTCGCTCTTTGGCTTGTCTGCTCCGCCAGCTGGCGGATACTAGTGGCGGGCCGGAGCTGTTTTCCCGGCTTTTCTTTTTGGAAAGGTCGGTCCGCCAGCTGGCGGATTATTCGTGATTTATTTAGCAGATTACCAAAGACACTATGGCAGAATTTAATCGTGCGAAGCCGCACATGAACGTCGGCACCATCGGCCACGTTGACCACGGCAAGACGACTCTCACCGCCGGCATCCTCCATATCCTCGATATGTTAAAGGACAAGGGCTATGGCGCTCGCGTCGAAGGAGTCGACAAGATTGACAGCGCGCCGGAGGAGAAGGCGCGCGGCATCACTATCGCGCTCCACCACAGCGAGTACGAGACGCCGAACCGCCACTACGCGCACATCGATGCGCCCGGACATGCCGACTATATCAAGAACATGATTACGGGCGCCGCCCAAATGGATGGCGCAGTGCTCGTGGTCGCCGCGACTGATGGAGTCATGCCGCAAACGCGCGAGCACATCCTGCTTGCCAAGCAAGTGGGCCTCAAAAAGCTCATCGTCTTTCTTAATAAGGTAGACATGGTCGCCGAAAAAGACCTCATTGACCTCGTTGAAGAAGAGGTTCGCGAGCTCCTTACCAAGCAGGGCTACGACGGCGTCAACACGCCGATTATCCGCGGTTCTGGGCTCAAGGCGCTTGACGCCAAAAGTGTTGATGATGAGTGGGCGCAGAAAGCGAAGGAACTCGTTGACACGATGGACACCTACTTCGATATGCCAGAGCGCGAGCTCTCTAAACCATTCCTCATGCCGATTGAGGACATCTTCTCGATTGAAGGCAGGGGGACAGTTGTTACCGGCCGCATCGAACGCGGCATGGTGAAGGTCGGCGAGGAAGTCGAGATCGTTGGCATCAAGCCGACGACCAAGACGACCGTCACCGGCATTGAGATGTTCAACAAGCAGCTCCAAGAGGGCCAGGCGGGCGACAACGCCGGCGTCCTCTTACGCGGCACGAAGAAAGAGGATGTGCATCGCGGCCAGGTGCTCGCGAAGAGCGGCTCGGTTACGCCGCATACCGATTTTGAAGCCGAGGTCTACGTACTCGGCAAGGACGAGGGCGGTCGCCACACGCCGTTCTTCACGGGCTACAAGCCGCAGTTCTATATCCGCACGACCGATGTGACAGGAGAAGTAACGCTCGCCGAGGGCAAGGAGATGGTCATGCCGGGCGACACCGTCACCTTCAAGGTGAAGCTTGTCGCGCCAGTCGCTCTTGAAGACAAGCAGCGCTTCGCTATCCGCGAAGGCGGGAAGACGGTGGGAGCAGGAGTCGTTACGAAAATTACTGCGTAATTTTCGAGCGACCAACAACAAAGTTCCAACTAACAACAATGCCAACAAAAGCGGCAACAAAGAAAGCCCCGCCTGCCGGCCGGCAGGCAAAGCCAAAAGCCAAAAAGGTCGCGGCGCCAAAGGCGCCGCGCGCAAAGGTCGCAGTCAAAAAAGTTGCCGCGCCCGCTCCGGTAGAGCACAAGCTCCGCATCCGCGTTCGCGCTTACGAGCATAAAATTCTCGACCTCTCGGTGAAGCAGATTATGGACACTGCCGCGCGCTTCGACGCGGTCGTCGTTGGTCCCGTTCCGCTCCCCACCGAGATAAAGCGCTGGACGGTGAACCGCTCCACCTTCGTCCACAAGGATGCGCGCGAGCAATTCGAAATGCGCATCCACAAGCGCCTCATAGATATTTTGAACCCCTCGCCGAAGGTCATCGAAGCCCTCACGAACCTCAACCTCCCCTCCGGCGTCACGATTGACGTGAAAATGGTCTAAGTTTCTAACAACACCGCCCCGGCGTACGCCGGGGCGGTGTTGTGGTACACTCGCAGACGGGAATGATTCCCGTGAGGAGACCTTTCGTGAGCCATAAGGTGCATGCTTATCCGCACTATCTTGCCTTTCCGATGTGTTGCTGGAAAGCAAGGAATCCTGCGAGCTTGAAATGGGATGCTGTGTTGTTTTACGAGGAACCCACCAAAATTACCTGCAAACCTTGCAAGAAGCATGCTCAAGCTCGCGTTGCTGAGCGAAACGCAAGACTTGCAATAGCGCGGCATCGCGAGGACGAATGGCAGCACCACAAAGAAATAATGAATCTCCGTAGCGTCGATATCGGAGATTAGCCCACCGTGCCGTCTTGTGTTTCCCAGGCGAGCTTCGGCTCGCCTTTTTGTTTGCATAAAAACTGATGTTCGTGTAGAGTGCTGTTAACGCTACATCCGCCCTTTCTTCGAGAAAGAGCGGATCTCTGGCAGATCGCGCCCAGCGATTTGCTTGGGCGCGTTGCCATTTGATGAAATTCATTCTCGCCAAGAAAGAAGGCATGACCCGCGTGTTCGGGGAGGACGGTCGCGCACGTGCGGGAACTATTCTTACGGCCGACCCGGTCACCGTCACGCAGGTTAAAACTACTGACGGCAAGGATACATATTCTGCGATTCAGGTCGGTATTGGCACACGAAAGGTGAAGAATATCAGCAAGGCGATCTTGGGGCACACAAAAGGTAAAGGCTACACCAACCTCCGCGAGTTCCGCGGCGCCGGAGGCGCCGCGATCGGGGACACGATTGACGCTTCTGTGTTCACTGTCGGCGATGTTGTGCAAGTTTCCGGCGTCACGAAGGGCAAGGGTTTCGCCGGCGTAGTGAAACGCCACGGCTTCCACGGCGGTCCCCGCTCTCACGGCCAGAAGCACACCGAGCGATCCCCGGGCTCCATTGGCGGCTCGGGAGGGAGGGCAGGCGGCCGCGTTGCCAAGGGGATGAAGATGGCCGGCCGCATGGGCGGCGACCGCGTGACGGTGAAGAACCTCAAGGTACTCCTAGTCGACACGGCGGCTGGCAAGCTCATCGTCTCCGGTGCCGTCCCTGGTCGACGCGGAACTTTGCTTGAAGTCGTGAGCGCGTAATTTGAATACTATGGCTACTTCTAAAAAAATTGTCGCGAAATCGCCAACACGAGCAAAATCAATCGCGCTCCGGGCCGCTAGGCCAAGTCCTACTACCGATTTTCCTCGTGCTGGCTCTTCGCTTGAACAGCCGATTTTCTCAATGGACGGCAAAAAGATCGGGACAATTGCGCTCCCTGGAAGCATCTTCGATGTGCCGTGGAAAAGCGACCTCGTGCACCAGGTCACAACCGCGATGCAGGCCAATCTCCGCCAGAATCGCGCGCATACCAAGAATCGCGCCGAAGTCTCGGGCGGCGGCAGGAAACCGTGGAAGCAGAAAGGCACCGGTCAGGCGCGCCATGGTTCCACAAGGTCACCACTATGGCGGCACGGCGGCATCACTTTTGGCCCGCGCAACGAGCGCGACTACAGCGAAAAGATAAACAAGAGAATGCGTGTCGGCGCGCTCCTCTCGGTCCTTTCGCGCAAAGCGAAAGATGGCGAGATTATCCTCGTTGACGCGTTTACCTTTGCCGCCCCAAAGACAAGAGAAGCGCTCGGTTCACTTGTAGCGCTCTCGAAAGCCACAAAGACAACATTACTCTCAAATAAGGGCTCGAATTCTGCGCTCGTCGCATTCATGTCGTACAACCAGAACGCAATCAAAAGCTTCAACAACCTGCAGGGCGTCGCGACCGAAGAAGTACGGAGCTTGAATCCGGTTGTCCTGCTCGCACACAAGTATCTCATTATAGAGAAACCAGAGGCGGCGTTTCAGGCGCTCGCTTCGCGCATAACGAAATAGCTATGGCACTCTTCGGCACCAAGAAGAAAGAAAATAAAAAGGCCCCTGCTTCGCCAAGGCTTCGCAGGGCGCGGCAAGCGAAGCTTGCCGCGGGAGTAGCCCACGAGATTGTGCGCGCGCCGTGGTTCTCCGAGAAATCGCTCATCGTTACCGAGAAGGGCATCTACACTTTTGCTGTGCCTGCGCACGCGACAAAAGCCGAGGTCGCCGGAGCGATTAAAGAAATTTACAAAGTTGAGCCGCGTAAAATACGCATCGTGAATCTTCCAGGAAAGAGAAAGGCACTGCGCACCAGGCGCGGGGTCGGTACGCGCGCCGCGCGCCGGAAGGCGTATGTGTACTTAAATGCTGGGGATACGATTCAGTTCACCTAATCCTTCGACTTCCTTCGACAAGCTCAGGGTAAATCACCCAGGATAAATTTTAAGAAAAATTATGAAAACCTACAAACCAACCACGAAAAGCCGCCGCCACATGACCACGCTGCCATACCGACAGCTCCTTTCGGGCGATGCTCCGCACAAGCCCCTCCTCATACAGAAGAGCGGCCGAGGCGGCCGAAACGCCTTCGGCCGCATCACTACGCGCCACCAGGGCGGCGGGCATAAGCGCCGGTTGCGTGATGTGGATTTCACATACGATAAGAAAGATATTCCGGCGACAATCGAGACCGTTGAATACGACCCTTTTCGCTCCGCGTTTATCGGGCGCGCTCTCTACCGGGATGGCGCACGCCGCTACATCATCGTGCCAAAGGACGTGAAGGTCGGCAGTTCATTCATCGTGTCTGCCAACGCGCCGCTTGTGCCGGGCAATCGCCTCCCGCTCATCAAGATTCCGGTGGGTACGTTCATCTATAACATTGAAACCTCTCCGGGTGCGGGAGCCAATCTCGTCCGTTCGGCGGGCAACTTCGCCGAAGTGCTTGCACATGATGCGGGTTACGCGCAGGTGAAGCTTCCTTCAGCCGAGATACGCAAGATTCCGGACCTCGCGTGGGCGAGCGTCGGCGCCGTGGGGAACGAAGAATACAATCTTGTTGTTATCGGCAAGGCGGGCCGCAGTCGTTGGATGGGCATTCGTCCGACCGTGCGCGGCACGGCGATGAACCCCGTTGACCATCCGCACGGCGGCGGCGAGGGCCGCCAGGGCAGGGGGCTACGCCGGGCGAAGTCCGCATGGGGCAAGCCAACCGGCAAAGGCCAGAAGACGAGGCGGCCAAAAAAGTACTCCAATGTGTTTATTATTAGTCGGCGCAAAGTGGGAGGAAAGAGAAAGGCGTAATTTGACCATGCGCTATTATTCCTGTATCTTTTATCTACCGCGTGTAGCGGATTTTTAATTGCATGAGCAGATCAACTAAGAAAGGGCCCTTCGTGGACGCTAAGCTCCTGAAGAAGGTTACCAACAAGAAACCGGCATCGGCCGGCGTGATACAAACGTGGGCGCGCCGGAGCCAGATAAGCCCGGAGATGATTGGTTTTACCTTCGGGGTCCACAACGGTAAATCTCATATTGAGGTGCTCGTGAACGAAGATATGGTGGGGCACCGCCTCGGCGAATTCTCGCCGACTAAGAAGTTTCTCCGCCACGGCGGCAAGATGCAGAAGGAGATGGAGATGAAAAAGCAAGAAGCCGAAATCGCTGCTGCACAAGCTGCAAAAGCATCTGTTGAAGCTGGCGCGAGGCCCGCCGAAAGCATCGTTGCCGAAAAATAACCTATGACAAGTGCAACGCTCAAGAGCCATAATCAGACGCCGCGCAAGGTCCGTCTTGTCACCGACCTCGTGAAGGGCAAGCCGGTGCCGGAGGCGCTCGCCGTGCTTCAGTTCCTCCCGAAGCGTGCTTCAGAAACCATCGCGAAACTCATCAAGAGCGCCGCCGCAAATGCCTCCGTCGGAGGCGGAAAGCAAGGCGAACTCATTGTTAAAGATATTGTAGTAGAGGGCGCCGGCATGCTGAAAAAATATATGCCCCGCGCGTTCGGCCGCGCCTCGCTTATCCGCCGCCGGAAGAGCCGCGTGATAGTCACCCTAGCGCCTAAAGCCTAGTGCCTGTATTTGCTTTATGACCCACACCGTACACCCCTATGCGCACCGCCTCGGCATCATCCGAGACTGGAAGAGCCGTTGGTTTGCTGCCGACAAGAAGAGTTATCGCGAAAATATAAAAGTCGATGAGACGATTCGCCGCTTCCTTACCAAGCGCTTGCGCGGCACCTACACAAGCGGCATCGAGATAGAGCGTTCCGCCGGCGAGCTGCACATCATCCTTTCAACCGCGCGCCCCGGGCTCGTTATCGGCCGCTCCGGCGAGAACGCGGCGAAGCTGCGCTCCGAGCTCACCAAGGTAGTGCGAAAGGTTTCTCCGCACGCGTTGCCGGCCGGCAAGCAAGTTAAGTTTGACATCAACGAAGTGCGGCAGCCTGAAACAGACGCGGCGGTCGTCGCATACATGGTCGCCGAAGGCCTTGAGAAACGGATGCCGTTTCGCCGCGTGCTTAAGCAGACGGTCGAGAAGGTCATTGCGGCGCGCGAGGTGGAGGGCGTGCGCATCGCGCTCTCCGGCAGGCTCGGCGGGGCGGAGATGAGCCGCAGAGAGGAAATAAAAAAGGGCCGCATCCCGCTCCAGACATTCCGCGCCGACATTGATTTTGCGCACGACGAGGCGTATCTGCCCTACGGCGTTCTCGGCATCAAAGTATGGATCTATCGCGGCGATAAGTACGAGGAGCGCAAGGGAAGAATGAATGTAGCCAACTAATTTTGTACCCATGCTTTTTCCTAAGAAAGTAAAACACCGCAAGTGGCAGACGCAGCGCAAGAGCGCGAAGAGTTTGAGTCGCCCAGAAACGCGCGGTACCACCGTTGCGTTTGGTTCGTTTGGGCTCAAGGCGCTCGGAAGCGCGCGGGTGACGAGCAATCAAATAGAATCAGCGCGCAAAGTGCTTACGCGCGTAACGGCGAAAACGGGCAAGCTTTGGATACGCATTTTCCCGGACCGCCCGGTAACTGCGAAGCCGGCCGAAGTCGGGATGGGCAGCGGCAAGGGCGACCCGAAACAGTACGTCTTTGAGGTGCGCCCGGGCCGCGTACTTTTCGAGCTAGACGGCGTGGACGAGGGTGTCGCGCGCGCACACCTGCGGCAAGCGGGCATGAAGCTGCCGGTGAAGACGTCCATCGTCACGCGCGCTTAACTCATTGTTTACTTCCCATGTCTATGGCAAAAAAGGATACAATGGCTGCAAGGACGGACCACGAGCTGACTTCGCTCCTTGTTGAAACGCGTGCGGCGCTGCGCGCCGAGCGTTTCTCAGCCGCGGGCGCGCGCGCCAAGGATTCAAACGCGCCTCGCAAGCATCGCAAAACGATAGCTCGGATACTTACGGAGCAAACCACACGCGCCCTTCGTAGCCCGGAGAGCGTAGGAGGAAAATAATATGGAACAGAAAAACACCCGCCCCCAAATGTTTACCGGCATCGTCGTCAAGGCGGCGATGAAAGACACCGCCACGGTCCGCGTAGACCGCTATGTGAAGAACGCAAAGTACAAAAAATATTTCGTGCGTTCAAAAAAATACCTGGCGCACGACCCCGGCAACTCGGCAAAAGTCGGCGATACGGTGTCCATCGTCGCAACGCGTCCCATCTCCAAGCACAAGCACTTCAAGCTAGTGCCTACCCGCTTCGCCGGAGCTTCAGCGAGGCAAGAGGCCTAACGCCTATTTCCCCATGCTGCAAGACCGAACCATCGTTACCGTAGCAGACAATTCCGGCGGCCAAGTCGCGCGGATATTCAAGGTGCTCGGCGGCAACCGCCGCCGCTACGCCGGCATCGGCGATGTCGTCGTCGTGTCCATACAAGCCGCAGCCCCGCGCAAGGCGGTGAAAAAAGGGGAAAAGTATCGCGCGGTCATCGTGCGCCAAATCAATCCCTTCGCGCGCAAGGACGGTTCTTACATCCGCTTTGACGAGAATGCGGTCGTGCTCATCGAGAAGCAAGGGAAGGAGATGGGTCCAAAGGGGAACCGCATCTTCGGCCCGGTGCCGCGCGAGCTCTCCGAGCGTGGCTGGCACGCTATCGCCTCTCTCGCGCCTGAGGTCGTGTAGAAATTATTATGAAAATCAAAAAAGGAGACAAAGTAAGAGTCATTTCTGGCAAGGACAAGGGCAAGTCCGGCATCGTGGTGCGCGCCCTGCCGCGCGAGGAGAGAGTCGTCGTCGAGGGCGTTGCGCTCGCCAAGCGCCACACGAAAGGCAGCTCCGGCAAGGTCGGAACCATCGTTGAGCGCCCGCGCCCCATCCATGTGTCAAATGTGAGTAAAGTGTTATGAGCGAAAAGCTTATGTCCATTACAAAACAGCGCCAGCAGTCGGCTTACTTCGCACTTGCGGAAACATTCGGTTACACGAGTCCGATGCAGTGCCCGCGCATCGCTAAAGTCATCGTCTCCACCGGGGTCGGCAAGAAGCGCGACAAGAAGCAGCTTGAACTCATCGAGGACCGCCTCGCGAAAATTACAGGGCAGAAGCCTTCAGCGCGTCCGGCGCGCATCTCCATTGCGTCCTTCAAGGTGCGCGAAGGCGATACCGTCGGCCTCCAAGTCACGTTGCGCGGCGCGCGAATGTACGATTTTATTGACAAACTCATCCACATTGCACTCCCACGCACCCGCGACTTCCGCGGTCTTTCGTCCAAAGCAATTGACGAGGCGGGTAACATCACCATCGGCGTCCGCGAACACACTATCTTCCCGGAGACTTCCGACGAGGACCTCAAGGATGTATTCGGCCTCGCAATTACCGTCGTCACCACGGCGCAGTCAAAAGCCGAAGCCGAGGCCTTCCTACGCCACCTCGGCCTTCCGCTTATTGTTGACTCGGCTGTAAAACGCTGATATTCTTTACTCACGCTCTTCGGAGCTTTATTTTTTCCATGGCAAAAAAGTCCCAGCTCGCGCGGCTCGCCAAGAAGCAAAGACTCGTAAAAAAGTACGCCGCCACGCGCGCGGCTTTGAAATTGGCTGGGGACTCCGCGGGCCTTCAAGCACTTCCGAGGAATTCCTCTCCGGTACGGTTGAAAAACCGCTGTGCGATATCGGGTCGCAGCCGCGGCTATATGCGCGCGTTCGGCCTCTCGCGCATCCAGTTCCGCGAGCTTGCGCGGGAAGGAAAAATCCCGGGCGTCAAGAAAGCATCATGGTAGATTCGATATACTCACTATCATGATAAGCGACCGCATCGGCGATTTCATCATTCGCCTCCAGAATGCCGCAATGGTCGGCAAGAAGGAAGTTTCCATACCGTATTCGGCGCATCTCTTGGCCATCGCGAAGAAACTCAAAGAACTCGGTTTTATACGCGCGGTCGAGGTAAAAGGGAAGGAGGAAGAAAGCGCACAGAAAGCGATTCTTGTCACGCTTGCGCATAACGAGCGCGGATTTTCTAAACTGCGCGGCGTGAAGCGCATGAGCAAGCCCGGCCGCCGGCTGTACGCGTCGCACGCTGCTACGCACCGCGTAAAGGGCGGCACGGGCGCGCGCATCCTCTCGTCTTCTTCGGGCATCATCACGGACGCCGAAGCGCGGGAGAAGAAAGTGGGCGGCGAGGAACTTTTCGAAATTTGGTAGTTCGACTACGCTCACTATACATAATTTATGTCACGCCTCGCAAAAAAGCCGATAGCAGTAGGAAAAGCCTCCGTCTCTGTGGAAGGCGGCGTTCTCTCCGTCAAAGGTGCGCGGGGAACGCTCACGAAGCGCGTGCATCCTACGGTCGACATTACAGTCGCCCCCGAAGGCGTCATGGTCACGCCGAAGGACCTCTCGCGCCTCGCGAAGGAGCTCACCGGCACGTTCGCATCGCACCTGAAGAATATGATTGCGGGCGTCGAAACTCCGTACGTGAAAAAACTCATCATGGAGGGCGTTGGCTACAAAATGGAAGCCAAAGGCAAGAACGTGGTGCTTACGGTCGGCTTCTCGCATACGGTCTCCCTGCCGATACCGGACGATGTTACCGCTACGGCTGAAAAGAACGTGATGAAACTCGAGAGCGCGAACAAGGAATCAGTCGGGCAGTTTGCGGCGAATATCCGCCGGGTCAAGCCGCCGGAGCCGTACCTCGGGAAGGGCATTCGCTACGAAAATGAGATAGTTCGCCGCAAGCAGGGCAAGAAAGCAGTCTAATGTTATGAAGCACGCGCCTACGACAAACCGAGAACTGCGCTTGCGCCGCCGCGCGCGAGTCCGCGCGAGCGTAAAGGGCACTCCGGCGCGCCCGCGCCTCGCCGTCTTTCGGAGCAATCGCTTTGTTTCAGTACAGCTCATTGATGACACTGCCGGGAAGACGCTCGCGGCCTCGCACGGTCGCGAATTTCCAGGAACACAGTCAGTGCAGGCAAAGGCGGTCGGTAGTGCCATCGCGAAGAAGGCGAGGAAGGCAGGCATCACGTTGGCGGTCTTTGACCGCGGCGGCTACCGCTACGGCGGCCAGGTCAAAACGCTTGCGGACGCGGCGCGCGAGGGAGGCCTCACATTTTAATCATGACTGCACCAATAGAACCGGAGATATTGGAAGAAGTTGAGGCCGTGAGCGCGGCCGACATTGCGTCGCCCGAGGCGGCAGAGGCCGTGCCTGAAGCTGCGCCCGCGCCGCGCTCCCGCGGCGGGCGCGGAACTATGCGCGGGCGCGCTCCGCGCTCTGGCGGCCGCAGCGGCCGCCCTCCGCGGGAGCGCGGCGAATTCGAGCAGGTTACCATCGACGCGCGTCGCGTAGCTCGCGTGATGGCCGGCGGGCGGCGCTTCAATTTCAGCCTCGTCGTTGTCATTGGCGACCGAAAGGGCCGCGTTGGAGTAGGCCTCGGGAAGGCCGCTGACACGGCACTCGCCATCGATAAGGCGACGCGCGACGCGAAGAAGCATCTCCTCGCCGTTCCGCGTACCGACTCGGGTTCTATCCCGCACCAAGTCAAGGCGAAGTACGCTTCCTCCATTGTTGAGATTATCCCCTCAAGGGGCCGCGGGCTTGTCGCCGGTTCGGCGGTGCGCACCGTGCTCCACCCCGCGGCCGTGACCGACTTCGTGACCACGATTCATACGCGCTCGAAGAACAAACTTACTATCGCGCGCGCGACCGTGGCGGCGCTTAAAAGATTGCGCTCTGCGTAATTACCTATGCAACTTCATCTGCTTTCTCCGCATACGAAGAATAAGAAGAATCCGCCGGTTGGCCGCGGCGGCAAGCGCGGCAAGACCTCCGGCCGCGGCGGGAAGGGGCAGACCGCGCGCGCCGGGCACAAAATCCGCCCCGAAATCCG